>CALWMO010000145.1 GCA_944381965.1 uncultured Butyricicoccus sp. | reverse complement strand
GGAAACCGGTTATAACTTCATCAAAAATTAGAAGTGCATTATTTTCATCACATAATTTTCTTAAACCCTCTAAAAATCCATCTGCTGGAGCAACTACACCCATATTTGCGGCAACAGGTTCAACAATAACCGCTGCGATTTGATTGGAGTTTGAGTTAAAAAGCTGTTTAACAGAATCTAAATCATTATATTCAGCCGTCAAAGTGTCTTCGGCTGCACCTTTTGTAACACCAGCGGAGTCAGGCTCGCCTTGAGTTAATGCACCAGAACCCGCATTTACAAGCATTGAATCAGAATGACCATGATAACAACCTGAAAACTTAATAATTTTTGATTTTCCTATTGCACCACGTGCTAAACGAATAGCACTCATAACTGCCTCTGTACCAGAGTTTACCATACGAACCATATCAATATTAGGTACTATTGATACTATTTTTTCGGCCATTTCAACTTCAAGAGCTGTTGGTGCACCAAAAGAAAGACCATATTGCATAGTATCACTTACAGCTTTGAGTACAGGTTCATAGCTATGACCTAAGATTAGTGGCCCCCATGAGCCAACAAAATCTATATATTGATTGTCATCTAAATCCCAGATTTTACTTCCTTTGCCTTTTACAATAAATGGAGGTGTTCCACCAACAGCACGAAATGCACGAACAGGAGAATTTACACCACCAGGTAAAAAGTTTTTGGCTTTTTCCATCATTTTTTCAGATTTACTTAAATTCATTTAACCTATATCTCCTTTTCTTATGGCATCAGCAAGCTCACATGCATAATATGTTATAACAATATCTGCACCTGCTCTATACATACAAACTGCACTTTCACACATAATTTTATATTCATCAATTAAACCAGCTTTTGCAGCAGCTTTAACCATTGCATATTCACCAGAAACCGCATAACAAGCGATTGGAATATCAAAATTTTGTTTAGCTTGATATACTAAATCTAAATAAGCAAGTGCTGGTTTAACCATTAAAATATCCGCACCTTCTGCCACATCTAAGGCACATTCACGCATTGCCTCTCTGCTATTATGAAAATCCATTTGATAAGAACGTCTATCACCAAAGGCAGGTGCAGAACCAGCAGCATCACGAAATGGCCCATAAAAACTAGATGCAAATTTTGCTGAATATGCCATAATAGGAACATTAATAAAACCGTTTTTATCAAGAATTTCTCTGATAGCTGCCACTCTGCCGTCCATCATATCGCTTGGAGCTACCATATCTGCACCAGCTTTAACATGACTAAGTGCAATTTGTGCCAACTTTTTTAGTGTTTTATCATTATCAACATAATGACCGCATAGTATTCCGCAATGTCCATGACTGGTATATTCACACATACAGACATCAGTTATAACATACATGTCAGGTGCAAGCTCTTTAATTTTTCTTATGCCTTGCTGGACTATACCGTTTTCGTCCCAAGCACCAGAACCCTCAGCATCTTTTTCTTTTGGTAGTCCAAAAAGTAAAACACGAGATACACCATGCTTTTTAGCACGTTCAATCATGCGATAAAGTTGGTCTGGACTGTAATGGTATTGATTAGGTAAAGAGTCTATTTCCCTGTAAATATTTTCACCTTCAGCAATAAAAACAGGCCAAATAAGGCTATCAGCAGAAATTCTTGTCTCACGCACCATTCTTCTTAAATTATCAGATGTGCGTAGTCTTCGTGGACGTATTGTTTGATTAAACATGATGATTTTCCTCCAGTAAAGCGGCAATCATCGAATCAATTGTCGCATTTTTTGCAATTTTAGTTTTCATACCATAAAGTTCAGCTTTTTTAGCTGTTTGCTCGCCTATACATAATGCTGTAAAGTTATTATACTTGTCAAGTGCAATGCTATTTACAAAACCTGTTACGGTTGACGCACTTGTAAATGTTATTACATTTACAGAATTCATTTCAAACATTTTTTTTAACATTTCTGACTTATTACAACAATATTCTGTTTTATAAGTAGATATATCAGAGAAATTTATATTTTTTTCTTCAAGAGCGGTTGTAAGCTCTTTTGAACCATCTTTAGCTCTCAAAATTATAACGGATGAATTGCTATCTAACTTATCTGAGAGAAGTTCTCCAAGGTGTTCACTATCATAAATTTCTGGCATTAAATCTGCATTTATACCATATTTTTTAAGCTCTTTGGCTGTTCCAGAGCCAATAACAGCGAATTTGCAATTATAAAAAACTCTTAAATCTTTGTTTATTTTCTCAAGAGCATCTATCATAGCCGAAACACCAGCAGGACTTGTTAAAACAACATAATCATATGTTTTTTTGAGTGCATTGCTAAATTTATCTATGTCTACTTCGTTTACAGTTTTTATACAAGGACATTCTATAACATTTGCACCAAGTCTACGAAGTTTTTCAGATAAAGTTCCTATTCGCTCTTTAGGGCGTGTTACAACAACTGTTTGACCATATAATGGCTGTTTAGAAAACCAATCAAGTGAATCCGATAAGGTACAAACTTCACCAACAATAATTATTGAAGGACTTTTAAAATTTAAATTCTTGACTTTTTGGCTTATATTTGATATATCAGATACAATTTTTCTTTGAGTTAAACGTGTGCCATTTTCTATTACAGCAGCAGGCATATCCTTGTTCATGCCAGAGTTTATAAGTCCTTGCATAACTTCGTCAATTGATGAAAGTCCCATTAAAAATACAAGAGTACCTTTTAATTTAACTAAACTCTCGAAATCAATTTCTAACTTTTTACCTGCTTTTGCATGTGCAGTTATAATATGAACTGATGAGCAAAAATCTCTATGTGTAACTGGTATACCAGCATATGCTGGAGCTGCTATGGCACTTGTCACACCAGATACAACTTCAAAAGGTATATTGTTTGCAAGTAGATACTCACATTCTTCTCCACCTCTGCCAAAGAGAAAACAATCTCCACCCTTTAAACGAACAACATTTTTATTCTCTCTTGCTTTATCAACCAAAATTTGATTTATCTGTTCTTGTGGAACAGGGTGATGGTTGTTTTGTTTACCGACGTCTATTTTTTCAGCCTTATCTGGTATTATATCTATAATATCTTGCTCAACCAATCGGTCGAAAACTACAACATCAGCATTTTGCAAGGCATTGAATCCTCGTAGTGTCAGTAAATCAAGACCACTTGGCCCAGCACCTACCAAAGTTACTTTTCCTATTTCCAAAGTTGCACCTCCTTTTTAATTTGCTGTGCAAGACGTATGCCTAATTGCTTAGCATTAGCTATATTTTCAACATCTGACCTGTAAAGTATTTTACTTTCGTCTTCTGACGAATACATAACATATAAAGTTATTTCGCTTTCGTTAACTGTTGCGTATGCTGCTATTGGTGAAAAGCACCCTCCGCCAAATTCTGTTATAAATGCTCGTTCAGCTGTTGCGCATAGTTCAGATTCTATATTATTTATATGTTTTAATATATCTGTAAAGGTATTAACCTTTCCTTGGACTGCCAATATTCCTTGACCGGCAGCAGGTAAAATTTCATCGGTAGAAAAATATCTTGATATTCTATCTTGCAAACATAGACGATGTAATCCCGCAGCGGCTAAAACAAGTGCTGAATATTCTCCGCTGTCTAGTTTTTTCAAACGTGTTTGAATATTTCCCCTAACTGGTTTAATCTCCATATTTGGAAAAAGTCTTTTTAATTGTACTCGACGTCTTGCACTAGAACAACCAATAGGTTTTTCAGTATCTAAATTAGCAATGTTTTTAGGTAATACAAGCACATCTCTAGGGTCTTCACGTTTGGAATATGCAACAAGTGGAAACCCTTCGGGCTGTTCCATTGGGACATCTTTTAAACTGTGAACGGTTAAATCAACCTCTCCAGACATTAAAGCTCTGTCAAGCTCTTTAACAAAAAGACCTTTTCCACCTACTTTATCCAGAGTACGGTCTAAAATTATATCTCCTGTTGTCTTCATTGTAATAAGCTCACATGGTACACCAAGCTTATTTATAATTTCTTCAGCCTGTATTATGGCAAGCTTACTATCTCTACTTCCGATTTTCATAGATTCACATCCTCAAGTAAATTACGGATTTTTTTTGCCATAGATGATACTGCTGTATGATTTTTACCATTTGAAACTAAACCAGCGGTTAAGATATCATTTTGACATATTGCAGGGAAAAAGAATGAACTTTCTTCAAAGCAATCAGCAACACTAACTGGAATATTCCTTTTATGACAATCAATATATATTGTATGATTTATCTCTCTGTTATCTGTCGCAGCGATTACTAAAGTCATTTCATTTAAATCATTTTCACTGTATGATTTAATTATAACATCTTCTATATTAGCACGATTTTCTATTCCAATTACAGTGATATTAGCACCAAAACGCTTTAGAATTTCAAATCTGCGTTTTGCGATTTTTCCAGCTCCAACAATTAAAACATTTTTATTAACAAGTGAT
>CALWMO010000144.1 GCA_944381965.1 uncultured Butyricicoccus sp. | reverse complement strand
GTTGGTGCATTTATATTATCTGGTATTCTTTCCTATGCACTCACACCGCTTGTAAAGCGTTTTGCTTATAAAATCGGAGCTATTGATGTGCCTAAGGACACCAGACGTATGCATAAAAAGCCAACTCCTAGACTGGGTGGTTTAGCTATATTTATTGGATTTATGGGTGCAATGCTCGTGTTTTTCGAGTTTGATGTGCAAATGCTCAGTATTTTAATCGGTGCAATGCTTATTGTTGTGCTGGGTATATTTGATGATGTTTTAGCACTTGGTGCAAAATTTAAGTTTATCGTACAAATTATAGCCGCAGCAATTCCTGTATGTGTTGGTGGTATGAAAATAGCGTTTTTCTCAAACCTAAATCCATTGTCATCAGAGCCGTATTTTTCACTTGGAATTTTTGCAATTCCTGTAACAATTATTTGGATTGTAGGCATAACAAACGCTGTAAACTTAATTGATGGTTTAGATGGTCTTGCAGCGGGTGTGTCTGCCATTGCATCACTTACCATGCTTGCAGTTGCACTTTTAAATTATGAATTTGGTGTTGCTGTTACCATGGCTTGTCTTACAGGTGCTTGTTTAGGCTTTATTCCTTATAACTTTAATCCTGCTGAGATTTTTATGGGTGACACTGGTTCTACATTTTTAGGTTATATGCTCGCTACTATGTCAATTAGCGGATTTTTCAAATTCTATGCGGTTGTATCTTTTGCAGTTCCGCTTTTAATTCTTGGACTTCCTATTTTCGATACAGCATCTGCAATTACACGTCGAGTGATTGAAGGCAGAAGTCCTATGAGTCCAGATAGAGGCCATGTGCATCACAGACTGGTTGATATGGGATTTAATGTTAAACAAGCGGTTGCTATACTATATGCAATAAGCGGTACACTTGGACTTGCGGCAGTTGTGCTGACAACAAACGGTGAAACAAAAGCAATGCTTTTACTGCTCGCTGTTATTTTAGCTATTGCAGTTGGTGGCTGGATAATCATAAGTAGAAGAAAAGAATCACGTGAAAATATAGAAAAAGTTTTAGATGACTCTGATAAAGAGCAGGAGGAAACTCAAGATGAGCAAAATTAAGGTAATGACTGTTTTTGGTACTAGACCAGAGGCAATTAAAATGGCTCCACTTGTTCATGCGGTGGAAAAAAACGAAAATATGGAGTCAATAGTTTGTGTTACTGCACAACACCGTCAAATGCTTGACCAAGTGCTTGAAATTTTCGATATAAAGCCAGATTACGACCTTGATATTATGCAGCCAAAGCAGACACTATCAACTATAACCGAAAAGTCACTTCATGGCTTAGATGATGTGTTAAACACTGCTAAACCTGATATTGTTTTAGTGCATGGTGATACTTCAACCGCTTTTGCAGGTGCTTTAGGTTCATTTTATCATCAAATTCCAGTAGGTCATGTTGAAGCCGGACTTCGCACATTTGATAAGTATTCACCATTCCCAGAGGAAATGAACAGAAAACTTATCGGTCAAATTGCAGAGCTTCATTTTGCACCAACTCCAAGAAACAGCGAAAACTTAAAGCGTGAAAATATCTGTCAAGGCGTTTATATCTGTGGCAATACTGTTGTTGATGCAATTCATATGACTGTAAAACCAGATTATCAGTTTAAAGATGAAAATTTAAATAAGCTTGATTTTGAAAACAATAGAGTTGTGCTTGTAACCGCTCACCGCAGAGAGAACTATGGCGAACCAATGGAAAATATTTATAATGCAATCTTAGAGCTTGCAAATAAATATACAGATGTACATTTTGTATATCCAGTGCATTTAAGCCCATATGTTCGTGAAACATCTGAGAAAATTCTGGGTGGTCACGAAAGAATACATCTTATTGCACCGCTTTCTGTTGATGAAATGCATAACTTAATGTCACGCTGCTATATGATTATGACAGACTCTGGCGGACTTCAAGAGGAAGCTCCAAGCCTTGGTAAGCCTGTTTTAGTTTTAAGAAAGGAAACCGAAAGACCAGAGGCTGTTGAAGCGGGAACAGTTAAACTCGCAGGTGTAAATAAGGAAAATATCTATAAGCTCGCTTGTGAACTTTTTGATGATAAAACCGCTTATGAAAAAATGGCTCATGCAGTAAATCCTTATGGTGATGGTCATGCATGTGAGCGTATTTTACAGGCAATCGAGCATCATTTTAAACTTAGAAAAGATGCACCAAAGGCCTTTATGCCTTAAAATTTAAAAAGGAGGTGTAAATTTTGAAAAAGTTAAATCCTCCTATGATTGCAGCACTAGGTACATTATTTATTATACTTGCTCTTGGTTTAGGGCTTTATTTATCAGGTGTTGCATATCAGTCACCAGATGAAATAATATCTTTATCTGATGCAGACCGCTCGCCAACTGATTTGCAAATGTTTGAGCAAAACCTTGCAATCGCAGGTAATGTACAGATTGATAATACAAATGTAAAACAGGTTATATCAAGCCTTTTAAGACCTAAAACTTATACAGCATTAGTAACAAATACATTGTATTATGATGATACATTCGGCAGTATCTCATGTAAACAATATGTAAGAGATAATGCATCTCGCATAGATTATCTAAAAGCTGACGGTTCTACCGATTATTCACAGATATATTTTGAAGATATATGTTATATGCTAACTGATGATAGCTTTACGCAAATGCCAATCGGCAAATTTTCATTTGATTCATCTTCAATGCTTCCTAGTTATGAAACTATTTTAGATATAAATGATGAGTATATAACAGGCAGCAGAATGTATGAACAAAATGGTCAGATGATAATAGAAGTCGACACCAATATATCTGGAGAAATCGGAATTTATCGTATATCGCTTAAAAATGGACTGCTTTATTCGGCTGATTTTTCTAAAGATGGAAAAATGATTAGAAAAGTCGAAGTTTCTGTGTCAGATGAAATCCCTTCACAGGATAAATTTATTTTACCTAATGAGTCAACTCCTATTTATGAAAAATAGGAGTTTAATTTATTGAAAATGGAGTTATAAAAAATGGAAAATTATCTTGGAATATCCGAGAAAACACTTGAGCTTGGCAAACAAGCCGAAAATAAAATAAAACCTTATTTAGAGCGTTTAGATGAAATTTGTGATATAAACACGCAAAGAGTGCTTGCGGCATTTAGAAAACACAGAGTTTCTGACAGCATGTTTGCAGGTACTACTGGCTATGGTTATGATGACCATGGTCGTGATACACTTGATAAAATTTATGCTGACTTATTCGGTGCTGAAGCTGGTCTTGTTAGAATTGGCTTTGTAAATGGCACTCACGCACTATGTTGTGCATTATTCTCTGCTTTAAAATCGGGCGATGTTATTTTAAGTGTTACAAGCGCACCATATGACACGCTTTTAGGCACTATAACAGGCGATTATATGGGCAGTATGAAAAATTATGGTATTAAATATCGTCAAGTCGATTTAAAAGACGGTTTGCCAGATTTACAGGCTATCAAAGAGGCGGCAAAAGCTGAGGATATAAAGCTTGTTTATATTCAGCGTTCACGAGGTTATGCAGTCCGTCAAACTTTGAGCTGTGCCGAGATTGGCGAAATCTGCAAGGTTGTAAAGTCTGTAAATAAAAATGCAGTTATTATGGTTGATAACTGCTATGGTGAGTTTACTGAAACTATTGAACCTACTCATGTTGGTGCAGATTTATGTGCGGGTTCACTTATTAAAAATATAGGCGGAGGACTTGCTCCAACAGGCGGTTATGTTGTAGGTCGCAAAGATTTAGTGGAAAATGCAGCTTATAGATTAACTGCTCCAGGAATAGGCGGAGAATGTGGCTGCACAATGGGTCAAAACAGATTATTATATCAAGGTTTATTTATGGCACCTCATACAACCGCACAAGCGATTAAAACAGCTATTTTCTGTGCTCAGGTTATGCTTGATTTAGGTTATGAGGTTGACCCACTTCCTCAAACTCCTAGATATGATATAATTCAAACCATAGCTTTTGGTGCTCCAGAGCCACTTCGCCGTTTTTGTGAAGGCATACAGTCTGGTGCTCCAGTTGATTCTTTTGTAACTCCAGAACCTTGGGCAATGCCAGGATATGATGACCCTGTTATTATGGCGGCTGGTGCTTTCGTTCAAGGTGCATCTATTGAGCTTTCAGCTGATGCTCCTATGCGTGAGCCTTATGTTTGCTTTATGCAGGGCGGTCTTACTTACTCATCTGGTAAAGCGGGTATTTTACTTGCTGCTGAAAAACTTATAAATTCAAAATAACCAAAATTTACATCTTATATAATTTCCTAATGCCGCACATAATACTATCAGCAAATCCCCAATAAACAATTTATTAAAAGGAGTGTTTGAACAATGTCTAATCAGAATAGTTCTAACAAGATGGTAGTACCAGAGGCTCGTGCAGCAATGGAGCGTTTTAAGATGGAAGCAGCTTCTGAGGTTGGTGTAGACCTAAAGAAGGGCTA
>CALWMO010000143.1 GCA_944381965.1 uncultured Butyricicoccus sp. | reverse complement strand
ATTGCATGATATAATAAATTGCAAACATTTGTTTGATATTTTTTACTATTATAAATATGTGTTTTTTGAAAATTTTCTTGTGCTGAGTGTAAAAATGTTATAGAATAAAAGCAGCATAAAATACATTTAGCTTCAGGGAGGACTCTTCATGACTATTCATACTGACTTAGGATATATCGAAATCACACAGGAAGTCATTGCTGATATTGCAGGATATGCTGCATCGTCCTGTTTTGGTGTAAAAGGCATGACTGTTCGCTCGGTATCTGACGGACTTGCCCATATTTTACGTCTTGAAAATCAACGTCGTGGCGTAAAAGTGCGTGAGGCTGAAGATGGCGGTGTAAATATTGATTTGCATATCGCAGTAGAACATGGAATCAATATAACTTCTGTTTGTCGCTCTATGATACAAGAAGTACGCTATCATGTTGAACGTCTGACTGGTGTAGATGTAAAAAATATTGACATTTATGTAGAAAGCATCAGAACCGACTGAGTTTCAATTTAGTAAGGAGAAATTTATAAAAATGACAGAGCAAAAACTCAATGGCTCACTTTTCCAGTCAATGGTAATACAAGGTGCATATGCTATTGCTGATAAAAAAGAGCGAGCAAATGAACTGAACGTTTTTCCTGTACCAGATGGAGATACAGGCACAAATATGGCTATGACTATGTCAGCGGCTATAAAAGAACTGGAAAAACTTCATGAGCCAACTCTTGCAAAAGCAGCAGAAACAACAGCTTCTGCTCTGCTTCGTGGTGCAAGAGGTAATTCAGGTGTTATTCTTTCCCTTCTGTTTCGTGGAATGGCCAAAAAACTCAAAACTCAAACCGAGGCAACAGGACGAGATTTTGCACTTGCTATGCGTGAAGGTGTAGATGCGGCTTATAAAGCGGTAATGAAACCAGCAGAAGGAACTATTTTAACTGTTTCAAGAGTTTCTGCACAATATGCGGTTGAGCGTTGTCAGGCTGAGCCTGACCTTTCAGTTGCCGATGCGTTTGATGCAATTTTAGAGCGTGGTAAAACCGCTCTTGCTGAAACCAAACAGCAAAACCCTGTGCTTGCAAAAGCTGATGTGGTTGATGCGGGTGCTTTTGGTCTGCTTACCATTTTAGAAGGTATGCGTGATGCATTTTTAGGCATTAAGCATGAATATGCAAATGCTTCTGCCGAAGAAAATACTTCTGCTGATTTTTCTGCAATATCGGATGAAGATATAACTTTCACATATTGCACAGAAATTATTGCACAGCGTCTTAATAAAGGCAGAAATATCAGCAGGTTGCGTGGTATTTTAAACGAAATCGGTGACAGCCTTGTTGTTGTCGATGACGATGAAATTGTAAAAGTTCATGTACACACCGACCAACCAAACAAGGTGCTTGAAGAAGGTCTAAAGTTTGGCCCACTTCTCACTGTTAAAATTGAAAATATGCGTGAACAGCATACCGCAAAGGTTATTGAAAGCACCGAGCCTAAAAAACGTGTTATAAAAGAGCCTGAGCGTAAATATGGTTTTGTTGCAGTTGCTGCTGGTGATGGCTTAAAAGATGTGTTTACAGATTTAGGTTGTGATGTTGTTGTTCAAGGCGGTCAGACAATGAACCCTTCTACAAATGACATTCTTTATGCTATTGACGAAACACCAGCAGAAGTGGTTTTTGTGTTCCCTAATAACAAAAATATTATCATGGCAGCCGAGCAAACAATAGAACTGTCTGATAAAAAAGTTATTGTTATTCCAACTCGTAACATTCCACAGGGTATGTCTGCACTTTTAGCTTTTGACCCATATGGTGAAACCGAAGATAACATTTCTGCAATGACCGAGGCTTTCCAGATGGTAACTTCTGGTCAGCTAACTTATGCGGCAAGAAATTCTGAGTTTGATGGCAAAAAAATCAAAGAGGGTGAATATCTCTCTCTTTGTGAGGGCAAGCTATGTGCAAACACTAAAAAACCATTTGATGCTATGAAAAAACTCGCAAAAGAAATGGTTAAACCAGACCATGCTTTTGCTACGGTTATCTATGGCGAAGGTGTTTCTGAGGAAGATGCAAACAAGGTTGCAGAGCTTTTCAAAAAAGAAAATCATGGTCTTGAAATAAGCGTTGTTTACGGTGGTCAACCGGTTTATTATTACATTGTTTCGGTGGAATAAAAGATTTTTAGGCAGGGATTTTTTCTTCCCTGCCTATCGTTTGTTTTAAATATAATATACAAAGGTGAGTTATGTCTATTTTCGATATCTTTGCAAAGCTTGAAAAAGAGCGTGATATAAAATCAAATGAGCCAATAAACTGGCTTATAGTAGGTCTTGGCAATACCGGTTCAAAATTTGACGGCACAAGACACAATGCAGGTTTTAGAGCGTTGGAGCGTTACAGCGAACAGACGGGCGTTAAAATTGATAAAATGAAATTTAAATCGCTTATTGGTGAAACAACCCTTGCGGGCAAACGTGTTTTGCTTATGAAACCTCAAACTTTTATGAATTTATCGGGCGAAGCTGTCAGAGATGCTGCAAACTTCTATAAAATCGAGCCTCAAAACATTATTGTTTTATCTGATGATATTTCGCTTGATGTTGGGCGTATTCGTGTAAGAGCCAAAGGCTCTGCTGGCGGTCAAAACGGCTTAAAAAACATTATTTATCATTTAAATTCTGAAAATTTCCCACGAGTTAAAATCGGTGTAGGTGCAAAACCTCACAAGGATTATGATTTAGCCGATTGGGTGCTTTCAAAATTTACCGCTGATGAGCAAGAAAATATTAATAAAGCTTGTGATAATGCTATAAAAGCTGCCGAACAAATAATCAGTGGTGGAGTGCAAAGTGCAGCTAATAAATTTAACGGAAAATAACATATAAACTTTTAACCCCATACAAAATCGGGGTTAATTTTTTGTAAATTTTCGCAAATATATACACTTCTGAAGTTTTATTTATAGGCAAATCATTGAAAATCCAGTGATTATGTATTATAATAGTATAAATAATTTTAGTCCTCGAAAGAGAGGCTTTTCAGATGTTTAAAAATATAAATTTACTTTCCCTTAATGACTTTTTTCTTTCCCTTAATAATAGAAAAGGAAATTTTGTTTTTTTCTATCGTTTTAACGGCATTTCAAATGATATAATGGGTTTTATAAAACAATATTATATGTCTGCAAGACAAAATGGCGTTATAATAGATGGACGTATTCCTAACCCTACACCTGAAAATCTAAGCTATTTATCCGAAATGCTTGGCTCTGATTTTATGTTAGATAAATCTTTTTTAGATAATAAGCTTAAAAAATGGCTTCCTCGTATGTCAGATGCACAGAGAAATAACATTTGCTCTGCTATTTTTTCTACATTTGAGGATATGCTCAAATCGGGTAAAAACCAAAATATAATTAAAAATGCATATATCAAATATATGTGTTGGCTTTATTATAAATTTGAGCGTATAGTCGGTCAGTTAGGTGCGGATAATGTGCCTAAGATACTGTATTTTGGTGATATTTCTCAGTATGAACTTCAGCTTTTAACCGCACTTTCAAGAGCGGGTGCAGATATTGTGCTTTTAAACAGCTCTGGTGAACAAAATTATTTAAAACTAGACCCACAAAGTGAATTTTCTACGCTTTATAATATAAATTCTGGTTTTCCACAGGATTTTAGTCTTAAACAAATTCAAAAACTTATAAGCGAAGACCAAAATCGTGAGCGTATCTTTGGAGAAAGTCCAAATTTAAAACCTTGCACCAATGCATGGCTTGAAAAACCTGAACTAAACGAGGTTTTAAAAACAAATCGTGGAGATAATAAAGAATTTTTCTATAATGCTTTTATAGTGCAATATGGCGTTGAGGATACGCTTTTATTTTCAAGCGATATGTGTACTTTTTATCAAAATTTAAAAAATAGAGACTTGCTTGTTATAAATAATCAGCTTACTCCCCCATCAACAGAGGAAATAAACGCTGTAAAACGTACAAATTATCAAAATGTTGAACAGCTTGCAAGCCATTTAAGCCAAAATATAAGCTATCCAATCAATAAAGAGCTTGAAAAAATAATGAAAAAAGCCTTTATTGATATTTTACTTGAAAGTCAAAAGCAAAACACTATTCAAAAGCTAACAAGCAAGGCGGTTTATCTGCTCTGCTGGCTTAAACGATATCAAAAAGACTTATTTACAAATTGGAATGTAAATTCTTTGCCTGCTGTTTTTATTCTATTTCACCCGTCACCTTCGGCAAACGAGGAGTTATTTTTAAATTTTCTCTCTCGTTTACCTGTTGATGTGCTTGTGATTATGCCCGATTTAAGCCAATCTTTCACTTTTTCAGGCGAAAATCTACTTGAGATAAGATATACAAACTCAGTATCTGTTACCGCTTTCCCTTCTGCTCCCGCTAAAATGAAAGTTAGCACAGCGGCATATCAAGCCGAACGTGAAATGGACACGCTTTTATATTCAGATAGTGGTATATATCGTGATAAACAGCACACAAAAGCGGATATTGTAACCTTACAAACTATGTATGAGGAAATTTTTATTCTTTGGGAACAAGAGCTTAAAAAAAAAACAAGATGAAGTATTGGTCTTGGAA
>CALWMO010000142.1 GCA_944381965.1 uncultured Butyricicoccus sp. | reverse complement strand
TGTGCCACATGAAGTGGTTGGCATGGCTAACTATTCCAAAAATATTTTCGTAGGCGTTGGCGGACGTGAAATGATAAATAAATCACATATGCTAAGTGCTATTTGCGGAATGGAAAAGGCTTTAGGTGTTACAGATAGCCCAGCCAGAAAGCTATATGATTATGCACAGCAAAACTTTATTGATTCTAAAATACCGCTTGTCTATCTACAAACTGTTACAACTTTAAATGATGATAATTTAAAGCTGCATGGTTTATATATTGGTCAAAGTCGTAAGCCTTTTGAGCTTGCAGCCGAGCTCGCACAAGAGTTAAACATATTCCATGTGGAACGCAGAGCTAAAAAAGTGGTCACATATCTTGAACCAACCGAGCTTAAAACAACATGGGTTGGAAATAAAGGCATTTATCGAACTCGTATGATTGTAGCTGACGGTGGCGAGCTTATTTTACTTGCTCCTGGAGTTCGTAGCTTTGGTGAAAATGAAGAGATGGACAAAATGACCCGTAAATATGGTTATACAGGAACAAATCATATTTTAGAGCTTTATAAACAGGGCGTTTTTGAAGGCAGACTTATGAGTGCGGCTCATTTGATTCAAGGTTCTAGTGATGGACGTTTTACAATAACCTACGCTACAAAGCCTGAGCTTATGAGCAAGGAAGAAATCGAAGGCGTTGGTTATCAGTGGGCAGATTATAATGAGATAACCAAGCGTTATAATCCACAAACACTCAAGGAAGGCTTTAATATTCTACCTGATGGCGAAGAAGTTTATTTTGTTGGCACTCCTGCACTTGGTCTATGGAAAGTAGACGATTAAAAAGAAAGGGAAGAAAATATAATGTTAAAAAGTCAAGAGATGAGAAAACTTGCTCCAGAAATGGACCCATTAAAAATAGGTACAGGCTGGACAGTTGAAGATTTAGATAAACCTCAAATTTTTGTTGAAAGCACATTCGGAGATAGTCACCCGGGTTCTGGTCATCTTGACAAGCTGGTTGAGGCAGCTTGCGAGGGAATTAAAAACGCTGGCGGTCGTGGTGCACGTTATTTCTGTACAGATATTTGCGATGGTGAAAGCCAAGGCACAGATGGAATTAACTTTTCACTTGTAAGCCGTGAAATGATTGCAAATATGATTGAAATTCAAGCAAATGCAACACCATTTGATGCAGGCGTATTTATGGCAAGCTGTGATAAGGGCATGCCAGGTAATTTAATTGGTTTAGCCCGTGTAAATATTCCATCTGTTGTAGTAACAGGCGGTACAATGGCAGCAGGCCCAGATATGTTAACACTTGAACAGCTTGGAATGTATTCAGCTATGTTTGAGCGTGGCGAAATTGATGAAGAAAAATTCAACTGGGCTAAATGTAATGCTTGTCCTAGCTGTGGTGCATGTTCATTTATCGGCACTGCATCAACTATGCAGATTATGGCTGAAGCTCTTGGTTTAACTTTACCTGGTAGTGCTTTACTTCCTGCTACAAGCCCAGATTTACTAGAATATGCGAGAAAAGCAGGCGAACAGGCTGTAAAACTTGCATTTATGGAAAATATGCGTCCAACCGATATTGTAACAATGAAGAGCTTTGAAAATGCTGTTTTGGTACATGCGGCTATTTCTGGTTCTACAAACTGTCTGTTACATCTTCCTGCAATTGCACATGAATTTGGTATTGAGCTAACTGGTGAAGACTTTGACAGACTGCATAGAGGTGCACATTATCTGCTTGATGTTCGCCCTGCTGGTCGTTGGCCTGCTGAATTCTTCTATTATGCTGGTGGTGTGCCTGCTGTTATGGAAGAACTAAGAAGTGTACTCCATCTTGATGTTATGACCGTTACCGGTAAAACACTTGGTGAAAACCTTGATGAGCTTAAAAATAACTGTTTCTATGAGCGTTGTCAGGCTTGGCTTGATAAGGCAAATGAGAAATATGGCACTAATATAACAAAACAGGATATTATCATACCTTTTGACAACGCAATCGGAACAGATGGTTCTATTGCAATTTTAAAGGGCAATTTAGCTCCAGAAGGTGCAGTAATTAAACATACTGCTTGTCCTAAAGAGATGTTCTCAGCGGTTTTAAATGCACGTCCATTTGATAGTGAAGAGGAATGTATTGATGCTGTACTTCATCATAAGGTAAAACCAGGAGATGCAGTATTTATCCGTTATGAAGGCCCTAAGGGTTCTGGTATGCCAGAAATGTTCTATACATCTGAGGCTATTTCATCAGATAAGGAGCTGGGCAAGAGCATAGCACTTATAACCGATGGACGTTTTTCTGGTGCATCTACTGGCCCTGTTATTGGTCATTGTAGCCCAGAGGCTCAAGCTGGTGGTCCAATCGCTCTTGTTGAAGAAGGCGATTTGATACATCTAGATGTCAAAGAGCGTATTTTAGATATTGTTGGTGTTAAAGGTGAACGTAAAACTCCAGAAGAAATGGAACAGATTTTAGCAGAAAGAAAGAAAAACTGGAAGCCTAAGCAAATGAAATATAAAAATGGTGTTCTTCGTTTATTCTCTGAACTTGCAGAGTCACCAATGAAGGGTGCATACCTATCTTTTGATAAATAAAAAATATTTAAGGCATATATCTTTCTTTTAAAAAGAAGGTTATATGCCTTTTTTATATCTAAAAGGTGATAAATATGAAAAAAATAGTAAGTTTTATGGTTTGTTTTGCTGTAATTTTTAACATTACAGCTTGCACTAAAACAAATAATAGTTCTGGTGCTGTTAATGCGGACACACAAGTTATAACCGATGTTTGGGGCAGGCAGGTGGAAATACCTTCAAAAATAAAAAAAATAGTTTGCCTTGGCTCAATGGGGCCTAGACTTGCAAGTTATCTTGATGTAGTGGATATGATGGTAGGTGCAGAAGATTTAGATATAAATAGTATGTCTGCAAGATATGATTACAGCCCAGTTTATCATAATGAGCTTAAAAATTTGCCTTCTGTTGGTGCAGGTGGTGGAAGTGGAGACAATAACGCCTATGCAGAACAAATAGTAAATGTTATGCCTGATGTAATACTTGCAGGTTTTTCGGCTGAGGCATCAGATGAACTGCAAAAACAAACAGGTATACCAGTTGTAAGTATCAGATATAGAACCGAAGCATTTGTTGATGATGGGTTTTACAAGGTTTTACGTCTTTTTGCAGACGTAGTGGGTGCAAATAAGCGTTGTGAGCAAATTTTATCCTATATTGATGAGTGCAAAGAGGATTTAAACTCAAGAACACAGGATATAGAAAACAAAAAAAGCGTTTATACGGGTGCTGTAACTTTTAATGGCAGACATGGCTTTGCATTTACTTATGTAAATTTTCCAGCTTTTATGGCGGTTAACGCAAATAATGTAGCTGATGAGCTTAAACAGTCGGTTATAGGTGAGGCAACTAAAACCGCAAATGATACAAACACCGCTTATGTAGGTCAAAACGGTTTTGAGGTTGATTTAGAGCAAATTGCACTTTGGAACCCTGATATTATATTTTTAGACCCTGCTAATATGGATTTAGTAAATGAAGAATATCAAAACAACAAAGCTTTTTTTGAATCTTTAAAAGCTGTACAAAATGGTGATGTTTATACAATGCCTTCTACAAACTCAGCAGGTTCTAATATAACTTATCTTTTAATAAATGCTTATTTTACAGGCACTATTTTATATCCTGAGCAGTTTAAAGATATAAATATCGAGGAAAAAGCTGGCGAAATTATGGAAAAAATGCTCGGTATGAACTTTTTTGACCAAATGGAGTCAGAAGGGTTATATTACGGTAAAATTACAATAGGCGAATAATTTAGGTAAATAAAAATGATAAATACATATAAAAATTATATAAAATACAAGTGGCTAGTCTTAATAATCTGTTTAATTGCTATTATTGTTTGTTCTATATTTTCGCTTTTTGCAGGCTCTACCAACTTAAGTTTAAAAGATATTATTTTATCTTTGACTTTTAACGCAGATAAACAGATAAATACTATCATTTGGAATATAAGAATGCCAAGAATTTTAGCGTCAATAGCTGTTGGCATAGCTCTTGCAATGTCGGGCTGTATAATGCAAAATGTGCTTCACAATCCATTGGCTTCTGCATCTACAATGGGCGTGTCACAGGGTGCATCTTTTGGTGCGGCATTTGCAATAATTTGCCTTGGAGCAGGTATGCAAATAAATTCTGGTGGCACATCAGCGGCATTGTCAATAACCAATCCATATATAGTTACTATTTGTGCATTTTTAGGCGGTTTGGCAACAACGGTTATAATTTTAATTTTATCTCGTTTTTTTGGTGCAACGCCATCTGTTATGGTTTTAGTTGGTGTTGCTATTAGCTCTATGTTTACAGGCGTAACAACTCTTATACAATATTTTGCTGATGATGTTATGGTTGCAACCGTGGTTTATTGGACTTTCGGCAGTTTATCCCGTGCAGGAACTTCGGAAATAAGTATAATTTTTATTTTATGTATTATATCTTTTATATTTTTTATAATTCATAGCTGGCATTATAACGCTATTGAAAGCGGTCTTGATACTGCTAAAAGCCTTGGTATATCAACCGATTTTTTAATCCCTTTTAGCATGGCTGTATGTACATT
>CALWMO010000141.1 GCA_944381965.1 uncultured Butyricicoccus sp. | reverse complement strand
GTGTACAATATATATGTATATGATTTGTCCGCTAAAGGCTTGGACTAAAGTAATTATAATTGTACTATCTTTTGCACTTTTGTGCAATGCATGAAAACTTGCAAAAGTAAATTGTAAAAGGGAGTTTTGAACAAATGAAGGTTTTGGTTATCAACGCTGGTAGCTCTTCTCTTAAGTATCAGCTCATTGATATGGATACTACTGCTGTTATGGCTAAGGGTCTGTGTGAGCGTATTGGTATTGATGGTAAGCTAACACATCAGGGAAATAAGTCCGACGAAAAGTATAAGGCTGATGTTGCAATGTCAACACATGCTGATGCTATTAAGGCTGTTATTGACATCCTGCTCGATAAGGAGTGGGGTGTAATTAGTGATATGTCTGAAATTAATGCAGTAGGTCATCGTGTGGTTCATGGTGGCGAATATTTTGCTGATTCCGTACTTATCACAGAAAAGGTTATTAAGGCTATTGAGGACTGTGTGCCTCTAGCTCCTCTGCATAACCCACCAAACCTAGTTGGTATTCACGCTTGTGAAGAGGTTATGGGTAAGGACGTTCCTCAGGTTGCTGTATTTGATACCGCTTTCCACCAGTCTATGCCTCAGCGTAGCTATATGTATGCTATTCCATACGAGTATTATCAGAAGTATAAAATCCGTCGTTACGGTTTCCATGGTACCAGCCATAAGTATGTTTCTCAGCAGGCTGCTGAAATGCTCGGACGTCCAATCGAGAGCTTAAAGCTTATCACTTGTCACCTCGGTAATGGTTCTTCTATCACCGCTATTGATGGTGGTAAATCAGTAGATACTTCTATGGGCTTTACACCTCTTGACGGTCTGCCAATGGGTACTCGTGCTGGTAATATCGACCCAGCTATTATTGAGTTCTTAGCTGAGCATGAGAATATGAGTGCTAATGAGGTTATTAATATCTTAAATAAGAAGTCTGGTATGCTCGGTATCTCCGGCGTTTCCTCTGACTTTAGAGATTTAGACCAAGCTATTGAAGATGGTAATATCCGTGCTGCACTTGCTAAGGATATGTTTAATATCGCTGTTAAGAAGATTATTGGTTCTTATATCGCTGAGATGGGCGGTGTAGATGCTATTATCTTTACTGCTGGTGTTGGTGAGAATGACCGTTCTGTTCGTTGGGACGTTTGTGAGCATATGGAATACCTCGGAATTAAGATTGACCCAGAAAAGAATAAGTTCCGTGGTCGTCAGATGGACATTTCTGTTGACTATGCTCGTGTTCGTGTTCTGGTTATCCCTACTAATGAGGAGCTTGTTATCGCACAAGATACTGAGCGTCTTGTTAAGGAAGCTAACAAGTAAAATATATAAATTTAAAAGCGAGATAACTTTGTTATCTCGCTTTTTTTCAGCTGTGTTTGGTACTCGTAGTTGAATCAGATGGCAGTTTGCTGTAAAAAGTACATGCCCAAATACCAGCAAGACCGACTAAACCAAAGATAATTCGGCTAATAACTGTACCTTGACCGCCAAATAACCAACCTACAAGGTCAATACCTGCAATGCTTAGTATGCCCCAGTTTAGTGCACCTATGATTACAAGTGTAAGTGCCAATTTATTCATAATGGTTTCAACTCCTTATATTCTTTGAGGTTATTTTGTGCAGAAAAATTTTTAATATACATTTATTTATGATATAATTTATTAAAGAATTGGAGGAGTTAAAAATGCTTATAGATTTGCATACACATTCTAAATATTCATTTGATGCACAAGATGAAATATTAGATTTAACACTTTCTGCTATAAATAAAGGTTTTTCATATATCGCTATAACCGACCATAAGGACTATTTTTGGAATAAAGAGCCAATAGCACTTGATATAGAAAGTGTTCAAAATGATATCGATAAAATCAGACAAGAATTTTCGGATAAAATAACCGTTTTAAAGGGTATTGAAATAGGCGAAATATATGCCGATAAAAATGCTTTAGAACTTACAAAAAAATATAATTTTGATATGGTTATAGGTTCACTTCACTCAATGCCGAATGATATAGATTTTTATGATATGGATTACACTAAGCTTGATAGTGACAAGCTTTTAAAAGAATATCTAATAGAGGTTAAAAAAATGTGTGAATATGGCGGTTTTGATGTACTAGCTCATATAGACTATCCACTTCGTAAAATGGAAAAAGCTAATATTAAACCATCTTTTGAAAACTATATGGAGTTTATAGCTCCAGTTTTAAAAACAATTATAGACAAAAATATTGCACTTGAAATAAATGCAGCCGGTCTTTTTAGTTTTTTAAATAATGTGGGGCCAGAAGATTTTGTGCTTAAAGAATATAAAAGATTAGGCGGAAGTATGATTTCCATTGGTTCTGATGCCCATTATGCAAAAGATATAGGCAGAGGAATAAAAGAATGTATAAATCATGCGGTAAATAATGGTTTTGAGTATGTAACCATTTTTGAAAATAGAAAACCTAATCAGATATATATCGGAAAGGAAAAAATATGATTTTAGAAAAGGCATATGCAAAAATAAATTTAACTCTTGATGTAACTGGTAAACTTCCTAATGGTTATCACTCGGTTAAAATGGTTATGCAGTCGGTAGAACTCCATGATGATGTTATATTATCTGAGGGAAGTCAAGAGGGCATAAAAATTAAAACTAATCTCAAATTTTTGCCTAATGATAATACAAATTTAGCTGTCAAAGCAGCAAATGCATTTTTTGAATATACAAATATTAAAAATCCATCGCTTGAAATAGAGCTTGTAAAACGTATTCCAGTAGCGGCTGGACTTGCGGGCGGTTCATCAAATGCGGCGGCTGTACTGCGTGGACTTAATAAAATGTATAACACAAATTTAAGTGTTGATACTCTTTGTGAGATTGGTGTTAAAATCGGTGCTGATGTGCCTTACTGTATAAGAGGCGGCTCTATGCTTGCAGAGGGTATAGGTGAAATTTTAACCCCACTTGCAAAAATGCCTGAATGTTTTGTGGTTATTTGTAAACCAGATTTTTCAGTTGTCACAGCTAAAATTTATGCTAGAATGAACGGTGGAGATTTACCAGTACACCCAGACACAAACGGTATGATAGATGCACTGGAAAAAGCTGATTATTCGGGAATTTGCCATAGACTTTATAATGTTATGGAAGAAGTTACAGGTTCAGACCATGAAGAAATTTCACAAATTGAAGATATTATGCTTGAATGTGGCTGTGACGGTACTGTGATGAGTGGTTCGGGGCCTACTGTTTTCGGTTTATTTAGTGATGAAAACAAGGCAAAAAATGCTGAAAATACTTTAAAAGCAAAATTTGATGAAACTTTCTTAACAAAAATAAAAAATAATTTCTAAAATAATTATATAATAATCGTATAAACAAAACAGTCTTTGTCAAAAATTAAATTACAACTATGATGGAGGCTGTTTTAATTATGAAATTACGTCGTTTAGAAGTTTGTATTTTGATTTTTATAAGTTTAATTTTTACATATTCAGCATTTATAAGTGTAAAGCAAGATAATATAGCAAATGGTTTGTTAAGACTTCATGTTCTTGCAAATTCCAACACTTCACATGACCAACAGATAAAACTTTTAGTACGTGATGCTGTATTGGAGTTTTGTGAGCCAATTTTAAAAAATGCTGATGATAGAAATGAAGTATATGAAATAATGAACGAAAATATGCAGACTCTTGCAAATATTGCTCAAAAAACACTTTGGGATTTGGGCGAAAATCGAAGTGTTTCTGTAAGCTTAAAAGAGGAATACTATCCAACAAGAGATTATACCGATTTTTCTTTGCCTGCCGGTGGATATTTAGGACTTAGAGTTATAATAGGTGAGGGGGAAGGTAAAAACTGGTGGTGTGTGGTATTTCCTCCGATGTGTAATGAGCTTGCTGTAAGCGAGAAAACCGACTATTTGCCTAAAAAATATACTATAAGATTTAAAACCGCTGAGGTTATTGGAGAAATAAGAAATTATATATTCGGTTAAAAAAACTATTGTTATATAATAAGGCTTGTGGTATGATAAAAAAGTTAACGCTAGATAAAATAAGGATGTGAAACTGTGTCTGAAAAGACTAAAAAGCTAGAGAAATTTTTTTGGTTTTATTTGATTTTAAATCCAATTTTGGATATTGTAAGTGGTTTATATATCCAGTTCATAACAGGCGGAGATGTTTATAACTCTGCAAGTTTAGCACCTGTTACACCATCGCTTATAATCAGAATGTTTGTTCTTTTGGTTATGGTCGGCTACATATTTATGATAAAAGACTGGAAAGCTGTCAAAATTGCAATACCTATGGGTATAGCTTGGCTTTTAAGTATAGTTTCTGAGTTTATAACCTTTAATTCAATATCTATTTTTATAGATATACAGTATTTTGCAAAATTTGCTTATAATATTGCAGTATTTTTTGTTTATTGCCATTTAATGAAGCGTTCAGGGCTAACTAAAGAACAAGTCATAGAAAAAATAAATAGATATATTATGATTTCACTGTTTTTACTGACAGTTGTTATTGTTATTCCTTATATTTTTGGTGCAGGGCATTATACTTATGCTGACCGTTATGGTTATCGTGGTTTTCGTGGATTTTACTATTCAGGAAACGATATAACAGGTGCACTGATGATTTTGTTCCCAATCGGCTCATGTTATTA
>CALWMO010000140.1 GCA_944381965.1 uncultured Butyricicoccus sp. | reverse complement strand
AAACCAGAGCCAAACTCAGCAAATTCTCTAACAGCGGATAAACGCTTTTGAGAAATCTCACTTAATATTTTTCCTTTGCGGTATGTTAAATAAGCAAATGCACGTCTTGACGAACGACCAACACGACCTCTAATCTGATGAAGTTGAGCCAGTCCCATATGGTCAGCATTTTCTATAATAAGCGTGTTCGCATTTGCGATATCTATACCAGTTTCTATTATTGTTGTACATACAAGAATGTCAATTTCACCATCAGCCATTTTAGTCATGGTGTTTGTAAGTTCACGTTGACTCATTTTACCATGCACAATACCGATTACACTGTCCGGCAACTTACGCTGAATATAAGCGGCGGTTTCCTGTATATCTTCTACTATATTGTGTAAATAGTAAACCTGACCACCTCTTGCAAGCTCTCTGCTTATAGCATCGAATACAACAGGCTCATTATATTCTAGCACATAAGTCTGTACTGGGTGACGGTCGTGTGGTGGTTCTTCAATGGCTGACATATCACGAATACCCGAAAGTGCCATATTAAGCGTTCTAGGTATAGGAGTAGCTGACAGAGTTAATGTGTCAACTTGCTTACTTATCTCCTTTAGCTTTTCCTTATGAGATACACCGAAACGCTGTTCTTCATCTATTACAAGCAAACCTAAATCTTTGAATTTGATATTCTTATTAAACAGTTTGTGTGTGCCTATGATTAAATCAATCATACCACTTTCAAGCTGTTCTAAAATCTTTTTTTGTTCGCTTGCGGTTTTATAACGTGAAATAAGCTCTATTTTTATAGGATAGCCCGCAAAACGGTTTTGAGCAGTTAAAAAATGCTGACGAGCTAATACGGTTGTAGGCACAAGGATAGCCGCCTGTTTACCTGCTAGTATACACTTCATAACCGCACGAAGTGCAACTTCTGTTTTACCAAAACCAACGTCACCGCATAAAAGTCTGTCCATAGGTCTTTCAGATTCCATATCTGCTTTTATTTCCTCAATGCACTTTAACTGGTCGTCGGTTTCCTCATAAGGGAAAGATTGTTCAAATTCAGCTTGCCAAGCATCATCTCTAGGGAAAGCAAAACCTTTTTGTCTTGCACGTTCCGCATATAGCTTAATAAGTCCAGCTGCAAGGTCTTTAGCTGCCGCTTTTGCCTTGCTTTTAGCCTTTGCCCAATCTGTTCCGCCGAGTTTATTAAGTTTGGTACGCTCAGAGTTTTGACCACTGCCGATATATTTAGAAATCAAATCAAGGTTTGTCGCTGGAACATAAAGAAAATCCGTACCCGCAAAAGCGATTTTTATATAATCACGTTCTGCACCATCGACTTTCATTCTTTCCATGCCCACAAAACGACCGATACCATGGTTTTCATGTACAACTAAATCACCGATATTAAGGTCTGTATAACTTTTAACTCGGTCACGATTAGATTTTTTAGCCGCCTTTTTGGCTCTCCTTGCAACAAGTTGACCTTCGGTTAAAACAGTCAGTTTGCTTTGAGATAAATCAAAACCCGCACTTATTGTGCCTTGCCTTATTATAACCTCACCTTGTTTTGGCATTTTATCTGCTATTTTAGCGGTTATATTATGGTCTTCAAGAATTTGACACATATTTTCACATCTAAGATGTGAACCGCATAAAACAACTACTCCCCTACCGTCATTTATATAAGAGGAAATATCACTTGCCGCCATATCAAGCTGACCGCCATAAGCATTCATCTGAGGGATAGTAAAGTTTAAAAGAGCTTTAGGCTCAAGCTCGGATACAGTGTTTAAAAATGAGTCAAGTCTAATAACTGAAAATTTATTTAATGCATCTGCAAGCTCTATAAACGATAAGCAGTAGCCACTAGAAGGCGGAAGTTCTCCACGCTCTATGAGAGATTCAATATCATTCTGTATACGAATGTCAAAGCCTTTTGAGCTTTCACGCATACGAGCCGTATCATCAATAAGAATTATTGTATCGTCAGGCAGATAATCGAGAGCTGTTGCTGGTTTTTTATAGATAAGCGGTAAATATTTATCAGCAGCAGCAAGTGTTTTATTTTGGTATAAAAGCTCAATATCACGCTGTAAATTTTGCTCTAAAAGCGGGTGTTTACGGCTACGATTTCGACAAATCATAGTAAGCTCTTTACACAAGCCATCTATACCACCCTCAGCCATATCTGGCAGTGTTTCAGCACAAGGTAGACATAATACACTTGATATTTTCGCACCCCTACGCTGAGAACCAATATCAAAATAAGTTATTGAGTCTATCTCATCGCCCCAAAACTCAATACGAACTGGCACTTTTTCTTGAGGTGGGAATATATCCAAAATACCACCTCTTATAGAGAATTGACCTGCACCCTCAACCTGAACCGAACGTCTATAACCAGATGTAATAAGTTTCCCGCTTATGTCATCTAAATTGTGATTATCACCTTCACTGAGTGTCAATGCAGCATTTTTAAGCGTTTCGGGAGGTATTGTAAACTGACTTACTGCATTTGTGGAAGAAACAATCAGTTTTTTACCCTTTATGAGTCCCCAAAGAGCAGATATTCTTGCTTGGTCGTATTGATGTGATGAAGACTCAACATCAAGCATAACAAAATCACGCTCTGGAACATTCAAAACTTCTTTTTCGGTAAATGCTGCAAGGTCATCACTTAAACGCTTTACAGATACTTGGTCATCGCTTAAAATAAGCACTGGTCTACTTGTTTCGATATGTAAGGCGGCTGCAAGTTGAGCTTTACTTACAGGCGGTAAACCCATTGTTAATATGGGTGTACTGTTTGATTTAAGAGAGTTAAATAACTGTTTGTATTCTTTTGTATTTGAAATACTAAGAGTAATATCTTGCATTTAGTTATTTTCACCTGCCTTTAAAAATAATCTTAACACTAAGCCTATAAAAATATAGGCATAAAAGGGCAGATTTTTTAAATCTGCCCTTAAATTTTCATATAAAATTTTTAGTGATGGTCACAATGACAGTTAGCACAATCAGCTGTGCAGCCTAAAATTGGCTCTGGGTCTTTGCCCATCTTGCGATAGTAGTCAGCGATTGCAGAGCGTAAAGCCTCCTCAGCCAGTACAGAGCAATGCATCTTTACTGGTGGCAGACCATCAAGAGCTTCAGCAACAGCCTTATTAGTTAGCTTTAAAGCCTCCTCGATTGTCTTGCCCTTTACCATTTCGGTAGCCATAGAGCTTGTAGCGATAGCCGCACCACAGCCAAATGTTTTAAACTTAACGTCCTCAATGACGCCGTCATCAGAAACCTTTAGGTAAATTTTCATAATATCGCCGCACTTAGCGTTGCCTACTTCGCCAACACCGTCAGCGTCTGGGATTTCACCCACATTGCGAGGGTTAGAAAAATGGTCATAGACCTTTTCGCTGTATTCCATAGCCATAATAAATAATCTCCTTTATGAGTAAAAAATCAAGATAATAATTTTAGTGAGAGTGAAGTTCACTAGCCGCTGTAAGGTTTGGCTTACCATTTTCCCAAACAGGACTCATTTCACGCAGACCAGCGACAACTTCGGTTACTTTTTCGATTAGATAATCAACATCTTCTTCAGTGTTTTGTTCGCCAAGGGTTAAACGCAGAGAACCGTGAGCGATTTCGTGAGGTAAACCGATAGACATTAACACATGAGAAGGGTCAAGAGAGCCAGTTGAGCAAGCAGAACCAGTAGAACCACAGATGCCAGCAAAATCTAGTCTTAAAATTAAGCCTTCGCCTTCGATTGCCTCAAATACAAATGAAGCAGTACCTGGAAGACGATTTTCTGGGTCACCAGTAAAGTGAGTATAAGGCACATTTTCCATAATGCCCTTAACAAGCTTGTCTGTTAAGCCCTTTACATAGTTCATCTTTTCATCTAAGTTTGCACCGCAAGCGTCAGTAATAGCTTGACCTAAGCCCACCATACCCGCTACATTCTCAGTACCAGAGCAAAGACCCTTTTCTTGACCACCACCATAAACAAGTGGCTTAAGTGCAATGCCCTTACGGCAATATAAAGCACCGATACCCTTAGGGCCTCTAAACTTATGTGCAGAAAGACTCAGCATGTCAATGCCCATTTCTTGAACATCAATATGCATATGACCAACAGCCTGAACAGCGTCAGTGTGGAACACTGCACCATGAGCATGAGCGATTTCAGCAATCTCACGAATAGGCTGAATTGTGCCTATTTCGTTGTTAGCTGCCATAATGGTAACTAAAGCGGTGTTATCAGAAATAACGCTCTTTAACTGCTCAAGGTCAACTCTACCGAGATTATCAACATTTAGATAAGTTACAGTAAATCCTTCCTTTTCAAGAGCCTGACAAGTGTATAAAACCGCATGGTGCTCAATACAAGAAGTGATTATATGAGTTCTTCCCTTAGCAGATAAACCTTTCACAAAACCAGTGATAGCAAGGTTATCAGCCTGTGAACCACCACCAGTAAAAATAATTTCTGATGGGTCAGCTGCATTAATAGCAGCAGCGACTTGCTTTCTAGCGTTTTGCATAGCCTGACGGGCTTTATTGCCAAATCTATAAAGAGAAGATGGATTACCATAATTCTCTGTTAGAAAAGGCTGCATTGCATTATATACAGTTTTGGACATAGGGGTTGTAGCCGCATTGTCCGCATAAACGAAACGTGACATTTATTATGTCGCCTCCTTGTGGCGTATCAT
>CALWMO010000139.1 GCA_944381965.1 uncultured Butyricicoccus sp. | reverse complement strand
TAAAAGTTTTAAAAAATAGAAATGGTAAAAAAGGTTTGTCGTTTAATTTTAAATTTTATCCTATGTTTAATTGTTTTGTAGAAGATGAAATAGGTATATTTGAAGATATAAAAACAATTTAAAATCTGGCATTATATTTTTTCTTAAAATTGGCTATTTAAATATTGTCAATTTTAAAGTATATTATTTTCATGTTTAAAACAATGTGAAAGGATAAATATTACATGTCATATGACAAAAAAATTGCTATTATAAATGATTTTTGTGGTTTTGGTCGGTGTTCAATAGCGGTTGCACTCCCAATTATATCCTCACTTAAAATCCAATGTTGTCCTATACCAACTTCTATTTTCTCTAATCATACTGGATATGATAGTTTTTATTATACAGATTTTACAAAACATATGTATAACTATATAAATGAATGGAAAAAACTCGATTTAAAATTTGATGCTGTTTTAACAGGTTTTCTTGCAAATGTTAAACAAATTGAAATTGTTAAATATTTTTTTGAAAACTTTAAAAATACGGTTAAGATTGTAGACCCTGTCATGGGTGATAATGGAAAATTATATTCTACATATTCGGATGATTTAGCTAAAAAAATGAAAGAACTTGTATGTTTAGCAGATATTTTAACCCCTAATTTAACCGAGGCATGTATTTTAACAAACACTAAATACAATAAAAATATAAGTAATAATGAACTAAACTTAATATGTGACAAGCTTTCTAGTTTAGGCCCTAAAAAAATAGTTATTTCTGGCATAGAGCGTCAAGAATATATAGAAAACTTTATATATGAACAAGGTAACAAATATCAAATTATAAAAGAGCAAAAAATGTATGGTTGTCGCTCTGGTACAGGAGATGTTTTTTCATCAATTATTGCAGCAGATATTGTAAACAATATGGATTTTACTTTATCTGTAAAACATGCGTCAGCGTTTATAGCAAAATGTTTAAAAACAACAAATGATTTAAATTTGCCATCAACAGATGGTATTTGTTTTGAAAATCATTTGCATGAGATAGGGGATATAATAAACTATGAAAACTCAAAAAATTAAACTTATGTGCATTACAGGTGTATTCACTGCTATTACATATATTTTTACTGCTTATTTTCATTTTCCAAGCCATACAGGTTATACACATATAGGCGATGCATTTATCTATATTGCAGCCTGTTTACTTCCATTGCCATATGCTGCAACAGTCGGTGCAGTAGGAGCATTGATTTCAGACTGTTTAACTGGATTTGCTATATGGGCACCTGCATCGGTTATTATAAAAAGTTTATCTGTATTATGTTTTTCAAGAAAAAGTCAAAAAATAATCTGTTTAAGAAATATTTTAAGTTTAATTCCTGCTTGGCTTGTTTGTATTTTCGGCTATTACCTCTATGAAAGTATTATAACAGGTAATTTTATAGCACCTCTTGCTGGTATTGCAGGATATATAACACAATGTACTCTAAGCAGTATAGTTTTTATAATTTTAGGCAGTGCGTTAGATAAAATTAAAGCCAAAAACTACATATTTAAGGGTGAAAAAATATGATGACAATTACATATCCAGTTAAAAATAATTTGTATATAAATATAACAAATCGTTGTCCATGCTCATGTACCTTTTGTCTTAGAAATAATGGTGATGGTGTGTTCGGTTCTGGTAATCTATGGTTAGAACACGAGCCTAGTTATAATGAAATATGTCAAAGTATAGATAACTTTGATTTAAATAATTATAGTGAAATTGTTTTTTGTGGTTATGGTGAACCTACAGAAAGACTTGATATTTTACTTGATACAGCTAAATATATTAAGTCCAAAAGCAATATAAAAATAAGATTAAATACCAATGGTTTGAGCGATTTAATTTATAATGAAAAAACGGCATATAAATTTGAAAATTTAATAGATACAATATCTATTAGTTTAAATGCAACTAATAAAGAGGATTATTTAAGACTTGTAAAACCAAAATTCGGTATTTGCTCATATGATAGTATGTTAAACTTTGCAAAAGATTGTAAAAAATATATTCCAAATGTAGTTATGACAATAGTAGATGTTGTAACTTCAAAAGAAGAACAGATAAAATGTAAGCAAATCTGTGATAGCTTAGGAGTAACACTTCGTATTAGACCGTTTGAAAGTTAATAAAACCACTTGTTTATGTGAACAAGTCCAGTAAAAACGAGCAATATAAAAAAGCTCCCTTTGGATGTGGAGTATCTCTTGTGGCAATTTTGGCACTTAACTATGTAATTGAAAAGAGTGATAAAGTTAACTATTTAATTTTAATTGGTATACAATATAAAGTTCCCATTTTTATTAGAGGCTTTCAAAATCTTTTATTTTGTTTCATGCCATAAAAAGAATTTGCAAATATCAGTATATCAAAAAAAGATGTTATTAAATTAGCTGATTCTATGCGTTCATTGAATTTGAAACAAGATTTAAATAAAATTAAATGTCATATAACCATTATTTGCGAAGAAAAAGACACTATAAATCTTAAAGCAATAAAAAATTCCCTTATATACCCAATCATTTTGGAAATATAAGGGAATTATAATTTATATTTTAAATAAACTCAATATTTTTGGTTTATATAATTTTTATTTTATTCATTTTTATCAATATAATCATCATATAATGATTCTTTTTTTTCTTCATCAGTATCATTATTAATACAAACAGAACTTTCAACTTCTGTTATATTATCATTTATATTAGCTGTCTTATCTCCAATTTGTTTCAACAAATCTGATGTTTTATTTTCAATCTCATTAACTCTATCTTTCTTGCTTTCTAACGCTCTACTACCATCAGACTCTATCTCTGCTTTTAAAACTTTTGCTTCTCCATCTAATTTACCCTTTACTTCTGAAACAATTTCAATCTGGTCAATTTGAGAAGAAACATTCATAATGTTCATTAACTTGCGTTGTTCGTATTCTTCTTCTGTCATAACATTATTATCAGTAGAATTTGTATTCTTTTCTTTATTATCTTCTGTAGACTGTTCAACTGTTGCTTCTGCAATTTGTTTATCTATCATTTCTAATTGTTCATCATATTCATCTAATTTATCTTGATTTACATAGCCATCTTCAAGCCCTCTTGTCATTTCAGCATCTTTACATTCCTGAATAATTTGTTTCTGATTCATAAGTTGCTGAATAATACTCTTTTGCTTTCCTTATCCAGAAATAAAAACAGAATCTCTATTTCCTTGCTGGATTGACAAGTTATTCTGTGCGTTGTTGTTTTCATTAGCTCTACTGAGTTGCTTATTAATAACACCAACATTAAATAAACTATTATTTGTTCCAATTCCTGATAATCTCATATTGATTCACCTCATTTATTTTTTTCAATTTAATACTTCAAAACATTTATTTCATTAATATTTGCTTTAGCTATAGTACAGGACTAAAATAAACTCTTACATGAAACTCAAAAGAGAGTTTTCAAAAATTAAGCAGAGTAATTTCATTATTATATAGAATTATTATATTTCTATTACTTTGATTTAAATAAAAAATATATTATTGTATATAGTTATATCTTGATTAACATTAGATATCATGCCTATGTTAGGAAAAATAAGAAATAAATCAAGAAGTATTATGTAATAATTTTACATTTGTTTGCCGTTCATTACATTAAAACTGCTATTCATTACATCAAATTGTCAATAATAAAAATATATGGTATTATTATACAACATAGTATCGAATAAGTACAGATTTTTCTGGGCTTATTTGCTTGACACAATGTATTTAGGAATATAATCATTCGTTTACATACTATCAACTTATAAAAACTTCATAATATTTTATAATATTGTAATAAAATCAAGAAAATATGAAACAGAATGTTATACTAAAACATGTAGATAACGATATTGATATACAATAATTTATATAAAAAATACAAATAAGGAGATGATATGATATGACAATCGGAGGATTTCAGAACAGCTGGTTTAATATCAAGGAGTTTACAATGGAAAATGGTACTAAGCTGCAAATGGCTACACTCAACAATGAGTATAAGGAAGAATTTGTACAATTTACAAAAAACAAACTTGAGCAAATGACTAAACGTGAACCGTCAGTCGGTTTAGATGGACTTAGTAAAGAGCAGTTAAAATTTCTCGGTGAGAAATACAATATTGATGACATGACATATGACCAATACCAGGATTTTTTAAATGAACTGGTGGATATGGGCGTTTTGACAGATGCTGACCGCTTGCTTGCTGGAGGTACGAATAATGTAGGAGATCATTATATGACTCCTGTTATTCCAGGTATGACAGCATCTGTTCGTGATGCATCTATGGACGGCATGACAGCGGCATCGTTAACATATCAATATCCGCTTGACAAGGATAATGTAGATATTACAGACTGGATTAAGTACCGTGCTTCATTTGATAGTGTATATTATTATGGTGGCAAACAATATGATATTGGTATAGATGAGGCTAATCGCATTGTATCTGATATTTTGAGTGCGATACAAAACGCTGGTTAATAAAAATTTAGAAAACAAATAATTGTATATAATCATACTTATACTCGAAAAAGCTCATCGAAGGTTGTTTTTTTTCGACCGTTAATTTTAAGATTATAATTTTATATTTACGTTATAAGTTAAAATTTAAGTTTTAATATTTTTCACATTTAAGTTAGATTTAAGATATGCTATTATGCTTATATATAAAGTTATATTATAGACAAAAAGCTCAGTCCAATATTGATATGCACCC
>CALWMO010000138.1 GCA_944381965.1 uncultured Butyricicoccus sp. | reverse complement strand
TAGAACTCATATTGCTACCCGTCATAAATGAACCAAGCATGCCAACAAATGGCGATAGAATTACATATACACCGCCTAAAACATTTGCAATACCATTAGCTAAAACAATAGTCTGACCTGTACCAGCCATTATTTTAGACATAATAATCAGACCGATAACTGCAAGACCAGAAGGCATAGTCATAGAAACAGCTCTCATAAATATAGCCTTTGTGCTGCCTTGTTTAAGCCATTTACGTTTCTTATAGTATAAAAGTCCTAAAATAGATGATATAAATAGGAACATACTAGCGTGAGTAAATGGACTTATTGGGGAGAATTTAGGCTCGGCAGCATTTACAAAACCATAGCCTGTAACGGTTTCTGGAAATGATAGAGCAAGCTTAAACTGACTGAAAAAATTAAAAACAGGCGGAATAACAAGCACTACAAGAGTTATAACAGAAAGTAAAATATAAGGCACAAAAGCATCAATAAGTTTCATGTTTTTTGGTGAGTCATCAGAGCTTGACTCAGAAAAATCACGATTTATAATTTGACTGTCTTTAACACACCATTCGCTATTATACGCCTTTGTACGGCTTAAAAGCAATACTGCAATCAAAGAAATGCAAGCAGGCACAAAACAAGCAATAGTTGTGTTAATCTGTGTGAGAAGTAGCTCGCCACCACCTTGAATTATTGATATACATATCACCGCAGGAAAGCCTTTTCTTATAGCCTTACCTTTACCATAAAACCAGCATATAACAAAGCCTTCAATGATATTCCAAAACCATATAAAAGCAGCAGTGAAAAATGCGGTTTTAAGATATTCAGGACTTTGAGGTGTAAGTCCAGTTGTCATTGCAAGAGCGTCCCATGCAGCACCAAGAGTACCGAATGTATTGCCCCAAGACTGTCCTATAAGCGGAATTATAACCGCCCACATAGGTTTTACACCTATACCGATAAGCAGAGGAGCACCAACTGCAACAGGCACACCAAAACCGGTTATACCTTGTAAAAAGCTTTCAAAAATCCAGCCCATAGTTAAAACAAGTAGTAGCTCATTAGGTAAAAGTTTTCGCATACCATTTCTTATTACCGAAAATGCTTTTGCTTCAAGTCCGACTTGATACATAAGCACAGCAGTAAAAACTATAAGCAGTATTGTAAGAGCATTCCAAATGCCTTTTGCACTTTCACTAGCTATAAGTTTTATATCAGCTTTATAGAAAATAACACCAGTTAAAACGGTTATTATAAGACCAATAGGGGCGGCATCGGTCGCACCCCATTGGAATTTTATCATAAGCACAAGCAGCGTGAGAATTGGCAAACACGCTAAACCCCACATCAAAAAGTTAATTGGTATATCCATAAAATGTTCTCCCTAACTTTTTGGCACAGGTAATAAATATTTAGTTTTTAATAACTGTGCCAGTTTTTCCAGCAATACCATCAGCGGCCTTTTCAAGAAGTGTGATAAGAGCCTTTTTGTTATTGCCAGACTCTACAAATCGAACAGCAGCCTCTACCTTTGGGAGCATGGAGCCCTTTGCAAACTGCCCTTCAGCTATATATTGCTTTGCCTCAGCCACTGACATTTCAGAAAGCCATTTTTGATTAGGTTTACCAAAGTTTATAGCGACCTTTTCAACAGCAGTTAATATAACAAGGAAATCAGCATCTAATTTTTCAGCAAGTAAGCTGCTGGCATTATCTTTATCAATAACAGCATTTGTGCCGACAAGTTTTCCGTTTTCACTTACAACAGGTATGCCGCCACCGCCACACGTTATTACAATATGGTCGTTATCTAAAAGAGTTTTAATTGTTTTAAGCTCTCTTATCGCCATAGGCATCGGAGAAGGTACAACAGCTCTATAACCTCTGCCCGAATCTTCAATACAAGGAATACCATTTGCTATATGCTCATCAGCTTCTTCCTTGGTCAAAAACTTACCGATTGGCTTTGTTGGATTTAAAAATGCAGGGTCATCTTTAGAAACTTCAACTTGTGAAAGAATAGTGGATACTTTTTTATCAATATTTCGCTTATAAAGCTCGTATTTAATAGCGTTTTGTAAGTCAATTCCTATATAACCTTGACTCATTGCAACACAAGTAGGCAGAGGAATCTTTTTTAAATTCTTTTTCTGCATATAGTCCATAGCATCTTGAATCATACCGACTTGAGGGCCGTTTCCATGGGTTACAATTAGCTTGTAACCCTCAGAAACCAAATCAACAATAACTTTAGCTGTATTTTCAACAGCACTTTTCTGCTCATCAATGTCAGCACCAAGGGCATTACCACCCAGTGCAATTACAATTTTCTTTTCCATGCTAGCTCTCTTTCTGTTCAAATAAATATTGAACTGTTAGAACTTACAAAGTAAAGCCCAGCTTTTTAGCATAAGCTGCAATAGCTTTTTCAAAACATTCGATAGGTGGGTGAACAGTACCTGCACCAACCTGACCGTATCCGGCAATCTTATGTGCAATACCTGTGTTGATAACAGGAGTGATACCTTTTTCAACAACAAGTCGTGCATCAATGCCAAGACAAATACCTTGGAAGTTCCAGTTTGGAATAATAAAGTTTGGATTTCTATCGATACAAATTTCCATCATATCGTTACTTGTGCGAAGTGCATCTTCATAACCGCCAGCACCTACAAAGCGGGTTACCGCAGGAGCGGCAATCATAGCCATACCGCCTACACCAAAGGTTTCAGTGATAGCACTATCGCCCATGTCAGGACAAGCATCTTCTTCATCATAACCGGTGAAGTAAAGTCCCTTAGGAGTATTTACAGGGCCTGTGAACCATTCATCACCCATACCTGCTATACGGATACCAAATTCAACACCGTTACGGCACATTGCGGTTACAATAGTACCTTTTTGTATTGTTCTTGCAGCGTCCATAATAGCCTTACCAGTTGCCATCATAATATTTAAGAAGAACTGGTCGGTGTCAGATAGGAAACGGATTACATCATAACGGTTCTTTTCGTCCATATCAAGCTTGGTGATTACAGGTGCAACCTCCTTTAAGAAGGACAGGGAAGCGGCAATATTTCTCTGATGGAATTCATCACCCATAGCAAGAGCCTTAGCCATAAGTGGGTTTACATCAATACCGCCTAGCTCACGAATAGCTCTGCCAAGAGTTGGACCTAGAATATCACGCATCCAACGCAGACGGTTTACAACTTCCTCAGAATATGCACCAAAACGCAGAACCTTACCAATGCCCTCATTCATTGTACAATAAGCACGGTTTCCGTCAGTACGGTTTTCAACAACGAATACAGGCATATTAGGGGAGGTAATACCACCCATAGGGCCAACTGCATTTACATGATGACATGGAATTAGTTTAATCTCACCAGATGCAAGCAGTTTTCTAGCATCTTCTTCATTGTCTGCCCATTCCTCAAATAATACAGCACCTACACAAGAGCCTTGAACTGGGTCAGGCATATTTTTATATTCAATAGGTGGGCCAGCATGTAAAATAACTTTTCCCTCAGCCATAGCAGGGATAACTTCCTTAGCTCGAACATTGTCAATCATAACAGGCTGACTTGCTACAATTTTTGCAATAACTTCTCTGTTTGCAGCATCAATGTCAAATTCATTAAAGTTTCTAAGGAAATCAAGAGTTTTAATCATTTCAACATTGCCGCCAGCTGGTGGAGTCCAATCAAACTGAACAACCTCACAGCCAAACTCATCAGCAACTTCAGCAAAGCTCTTTAAGCCGATGTTTATAATTCTTGGCTTTTCTGAAAGCATTTTAAGCAGCTTGTCAGATGCAGGAGTAATCTGAACATCAACAGCCTGTTTTGCACGGATTTCCTTTGTAGGTTCGGTAAAATCAAGACCTATTGCACGAATAGCCATTTGAGATGCGAGTTTGTTTGTTTCGCAAACGATAACGCCCGCATTTTTGAGTTTATTAACAGCCTCATCATAGCCTTGGTAGTCGTGGCGAGTGCCGCAAACAGTAGCGATAAAGAACAGCTTTCTGCCCTCGTTTTCAGCCTTTTGCTTTAGCTCGTTGATTGTTGGCAGTAAAGCGCCAGCCATATCCTCATGTGAGCCATAGCCTAACATAATATCAAATAGGATAACACCAGTAGAACTGTCATCGGTAGCTTCTTGCATACATTCAATACGTTTTGCAGGGTCAATCATTGGGTGAGGTTTGCCCTGAGTATAAACATCATCGCCAAGGTCAACGACAATATGACCGCCATGCTTTAACATAAAGCCTTCAGCCTTTTCTGGTGGAGTGTCAAGGTTTAAAGCGTCTTTAATAAGCATTGCAGCTTCACCGGCAAGAGTACCGCCAGAATAATAAGCCTTGATAGTTTTATTTTCTCTCTTATCAAAAGCATTTTCTGGTGTTTCAGCTGAAACGACACAAGAATTTATATCTTCATCTCTTACAAGATTAACAGCAAGTCTTGCAGCCTCATCAAGAGTGTAAGCATGATAAAAGCCTTCTTCATGGTATTCTGGCTTTTCACCTAAGAACAGAGTTACAACAGGCTTTTTAAAAGCACTTAAACGGTTAGAAATCATTTCTCTAACAGCTTTTGCAGGTGGCTTGGATATAACAATCATAACCTTGATGCTGTCATCTTGCTCCATAGCGTTTATGGTGTCCATCATAGTAATGCCGCCGATTTCGGAAGAAAGGTCACGTCCACCTGTGCCGATTGCATTTTTAACGCCTTCGCCTAAACGGTCAATAATTGTGGTAAGCTCTTGGATACCTGTACCAGATGCACC
>CALWMO010000137.1 GCA_944381965.1 uncultured Butyricicoccus sp. | reverse complement strand
AGTATGTAGGTATTAAAAATTGCAATTGAAAGCTAAGAATCAAAAAAATAAATAATATCAAAACTAACGGTCATTAATTTTGATAAACTAATGAATAAAAAAGTAACATCAAGTAAAATGATGTTACTTTTACTATGCAATGTTTTTTGCCATATTTTATAAGTTCTTTTATATAGTTAAGTATTTTATAAAATTGATACCACAGAATGTCTTTCTACAATTTCCACATCAGTTATAACATGATTAGTTGGTATATCACAATTTTTTATTTTTTCTATCAACAGTCTTGTAGCTAACAAGGCTTTTTCATTTATATTTTGTGACACAGATGCTAATTTAGGTGTTGTATATTGACAAAGAGATAAATTATCATATCCCATAACAGATAAATCTACTGGTATTCGATAACCTTCAAGTTTAGCTCCTTCCATAACACCTATTGCACATATATCAGCAGTAGTCACAACCGCAGTTATACCTTTTTTATCTGCTACTATTTTTTTCCCTGCACTTATACCACCTTGATATGATGGCTGATAATTATAAATGAATTCTTCATTTAACGATATACCACTTTCATTTAAAGCACGACGATAACCATTAAATCGAGATGTTAAAACATGGTTACCTTTATAATCTGCAACGAATGCGATTTTTTTATGTCCTCTATTTATTAGATATTTTGTTGATAGATAGCCACCCTTTTCATCATTTGAACATACATTTATAATATCATTTGACTGTAAATCACTATCAAAAACAGCTATTGGACATGGTGATGTTTCAAGTAATTTACTTAAATATTCTTTTTTGTATGGATACAAAAATATTATTCCGTCCATATTCCAATTTTTTTGCATTTGTGTTACATCAGTGTTATTTGAAATAGAACTTATCATTGTATAATATCCATTATTCCTAAGTTCATGCTCTATGGTGCCAAGCATAGAACTTATATATGGGTTTTCCAAATAATTTTCATCACTATTTGCATTATCAGATGAAATTATAATCTGAATTATATTTGAAACTTTATTTGTTAGACTTCTTGCGTTTAAATTAGGAACATATCCACATTCAGCTATAATTGTATTTACTTTTTCTATTGTTTTTTCAGACACCCTATTATGTTTACCATTTATGACATTTGAAACTGTCATTGTGCTAACATTAGCTTTTTTAGCTACATCTTTTAAAGTCATAATACTACCCCGTTTATATAAACCTAAATTTGAGTTTATAAACTTAAATTTAGATTTAAAATTGTCTATATTATATATCAAATAAATGTAAAAATCAATATAGCTATAATGTTATTGTGCAATATTCATAAAAAATATAGTCAATTATCAATAAAAACATAGAAAATCAAATAAAGCTATTGACTAAAAAAGAATATAGTGCTAAATTTATACCATCATTTAACGTTAAACCTTTTTTAAAGGCTTAATTATCAAAAAAAGGAGTGTAAGAAAAATGAGAAAAAGATTTTTAGCACTTACAATGTCAGCTCTTATGGCTGCTAGCACAATCACAGGTTGTTCTGGTGGTGGTGACAAGGCAGCAAATAAAGATGTTGTAGCTCCAACCGAACCTTTCGGTGATACAATCGTTTATGACCCATCTGTTGAAGTTAACAATGGTGAAGACATCACAATTGAGCTTTGGGAGTGGGGCAGTGATGATTTATTCCAACAGATAATTGATGTTTATACTGCAATGCACCCAAATGTTACTATCAACTTAGTAAATAACCCTTGGGAAGATTATTGGACAAAATTGCCTCTTGCACTAGATGGTGAAAATGGTCCAGCACTTTTTAATATTCACAATAGCTATCATGAAAATATTATAAATTACTTAGCTCCTCTTGATATTCCAATCGAAGATTTAGAAGCAGATTTTAACGGTGTAAGTGCACACGTTATAGATGATAAAATGTACTATATTGATTATGGTATGATGACAGGTTCCGTATATTACAATAAGGACATGTGGGAAGCTGCTGGTTTAACAGAGGAAGATATTCCAAAAACATGGGACGAATTAATTGAAGTTGCTAAAAAGCTAACTATAAAAGATGGTGACACAATTATTCAGGCTGGTTTAAACTTCAATGATGATTTCCATCAGAATTATTTGTTAGGTCTTAACTATCAATTAGGTGAAAATTTGTTTAAAGAAGATGGAAAAACACCTAATGTTAATTCAGAAGTAATGCAACAAATTATGCAAATGCTCGTTGATATGTATCATGAAGATGGTATTGGCTCAGAAAACTTCGGTGAAAAAAGTTCTGATAGCTTTGGTCAAGGTCAATCTGCAATGGTTATTCAATGGGGTCACTACTACAATACATTAAAAACTACTTGGACAAATATTGATTTTGGTGTATTTGAAATTCCAACATTTACAGAAGAAACTCCTTATGCTTATAACCGTTATAACGGTGAATCTACATTCGGTATCAATAAAAATGCATCTGCTGAACAGCAAGCAGTAGCTCAAGATTTTGTAAAGTATTTCCTAGCAAGTGATGAAGCTCAAGTCGCATTTAATATTGCTATGAGCACATTCCCAGCTAAAAAATCTCTTGCAACAAATGAAGAAATTTTAGCTAATCCATCTATGGCTATACTTGCAGACCATATTGACCGTTACATCTGGCCAGGTCCAATGCCTGCAACCGTTGAAAATTCTCTAAAAAAAGCTGGTCAAGATGTTTTCTATAACGGTGTTGAAATTAAAACTGCTTTAGATAATGCACAAGCACAAATTATAAAGGATATGAAAAACAGCTCATTTGAATCTGTTGAATCCCTATATACTTATGCAAGCGAGAAATAAGTAAATTTGCAGAGTGTCAGGTTCAGTTGAATTTGGCACTCTGTTATTTTTTAAGGAGGTAAACACATGGGAGCAAAATATAGAAAATATCAGAGTAAAAGTGAAATTATTTTAAGAAATATAGTTGTTGCAGCAATGATTATATATTTTACTGTATTTCTTATTATCCCAATTATAATTGCCTTTGCAGGTAGTTTTCATAACTGGAACCCTTTAAGCGGCACTTATGACTTTTTAGGCTTGGAAAACTATAAAGATGTTTTTTCCAGCGGACTTTTTGGAACTTCTATGATAAATACAATTATTTTTTCAGTAGTTGTTATTATTTTTAGAGTTGGTTTAGGTCTAGGAATAGCTTGTGCATTAAATTCTGTACTTGTTAAACATAAAACGTTTTTCAGAGCAGTATATTATATGCCTGTTGTAACTCCTATGGTTGCTGTAGCTTTCGTTTGGAAGTTTATGTATAATCCTCAAATAGGTACAATAAATCAGATTTTCGGATTAGATGTAAACTGGTTAATGAATCCTAAAACCGCACTTATTGCTGTAATGATTATGACTATCTGGAAAGATTTTGGTTATGCAGTTGTTATGTATATAGCTGGTCTTTATTCACTTCCTTCTGATGTTATGGAAGCTGCTAAAATTGACGGTGCGACAAGCTGGCAAACTTTCCGATATATTACATTGCCTTTATTAAAGCCTATGACATTATTTGTCGTTATTACATCTATTATTTCTTATATTCAAGCATATGTTCAAATTCTGATTATGACTGAAGGTGGCCCAGGTACATCAACATATCTAGCATCATACATCATATATGATGAGGCTTTTGTAAAATATAACTTTGGTTATGCTTCTGCATTATCATTTGTATTATTTGTTATAACTGCTGTGCTAACTTGGATGTCATTTAGAGTTTCTGGCGATGAAGAAGCATAAGGAGGGAGTTTTTATTATGCCTAAAAAATTAAATAGTGTTATATTAAATGTTATTTTACTTGTGATGGGTGTTATAACAGTATATCCTTTTATTTGGATGATACTTTCTTCCTTCAAACAAAATCAGGAAATAATGGCTCTTGACCAAAAGTTATTGCCTGAGCAGTTTACTATTCAAAATTATATCAATATGAATGAACGCTTTGATTTTATGCGTTTTTTCTTCAATAGCGTTATAGTAACTATTGTTGTTACTATACTTGTTATATATACCAGTACAATATGCGGTTTTGTTCTTAGTAAGTATAAATTTAGAGGTCGTAATCTTCTATTTGGTTTTATTTTATCTACAATGATGATTCCATGGTGTGTAACAATTATTCCTAAATACACCATGATTCAGTCTTTTGGTTGGTTAGATAGCTATAAAGCACTTATTATTCCGGCAATGTTTAGCGGTTTTGGTATTTTTATGATGAAACAACATATATCTAAAATACCAGATGAAGTAATTGAAGCTGCAAGAATTGATGGTGCAAGCGAGTTTAGAATTTTTCATCAAATTATTTTTCCTATGTCCAAAAATAGTATAGCAAGTATTGCAATTTTCCAATTCCTATGGACTTGGGAAGATTATCTATGGCCATATCTGGTTATTAATACCAAAGAAAAACAGCTCTTAGCAGTTGGTTTGAAAATGTTTAATGGTCAATATTCAACAGACTATGGTGCGTTATTTGCTGCAACTGCAGTTTCCATTGTTCCTGTTTTAATCATTTATCTATTCTTCCAAAAGCAATTTATTGCAGGTATCGCATCTTCTGCTGTTAAAGGTTAAAATTTTGTGTATTAAGAGGTAAAAAATGAATACTATCTATCATGTAAAGACTTCACCAGTTGCTTTAAAGGACAATATTATTCAAGGTGAAAAATATAGAATAACTATGCTTACTGAATGCTTAGTGCGTTTAGAATACAGTGAAAATAGTGTATTTGAAGATAGACCTACTCAAATGGTTTTTCACAGAGATTTTCCAAAAACTGAATTTACAGTTATAAAAACA
>CALWMO010000136.1 GCA_944381965.1 uncultured Butyricicoccus sp. | reverse complement strand
TAAAAGCTCTTTCTCTATATTTTCAAGTGCAAAAACAGCTTCTCTCATAGCAAATGTAAGTGCTGGCCCTACTTTTAGTATACCTACGCCATCTTCTACAAGCTCACGCAGTTTAATTTTAGTCTGGTAGTCAGTTGAGTGACCTTCAAATACAAGCTGTGGAAAATCTGCAATAGATGCCATAAGCTCTTTAGCTTTTTCTCTGTCATATTCAGTACAACCGCTGTCTTTTTCTTCAACTCCAGGTTGAACAACAACTGCAATTACATTTTCCCAAGCGTGGTCAAGTCCATTGTCTAAAAATGCCTTTTTAAATGTAGCAACTGTGTTTTTAAAATCATCAACTTTTGTAACCTGTACGCCGTCATCAGCACCACCAACAGCACCACCAGGGATAGGCACTTCACTGCCTACAATATATACAGGCTCGATTGCATCAGGATTAGTTTCAAGCAGCTTTTTATAAGTTTCCTCGGCTACCTTTGCAAGTCTTGCACCTCTTTTTGCTATTGTTTCATCGGAAAGACGAGTGTTTGCATCATCATCTACAACTTTCATACTTGTATCAATATGAATTTTTGTGAAACCTGCTCCCACATAATGACGGATAAGTTCTTCAGCTTGGGGCATAGCCTTTTCTTCTGGCAGACTAGCAAATGTTAGAGGGCCTAAATGGTCGCCACCTAAAAACAGCTTAGATTTATCAAAACCGATTTCATCAGCCATTTTATTTACAAAGTTTTTAAAGTCCATTGGAGTCATACCAGTATAACCACCATTTTGGTCACACTGGTTTGCTGTGCTTTCGATTAGAACACAAGAATTATCCTGCATACCACGCTTTAATGCCGCCTTAATAACATATTCATTTGCACTACATACCGAATAGATACCAACTGCTTTACCCTGCTTTTGAAGTGTTACAATTTTCTTTAGAGGATTACTATTCATTTTGCATTCTCCTTAATTTACATGTTTGTTATTATATGATATAATTAAGCTATATTTTTAAAAAAATCGAGGTCTTATTTATGCCACTGGTTACAACAAATGAAATGCTTTTAAAAGCACAAAAAGAGCATTATGCAGTAGGTGCATTTAATGCAGAAAATCTTGAAATGGTAATGGCTATTGTAGCAGCCGCTGAAAAATCCAACGCTCCTGTTATTATCCAAACCACACCTTCAACTGTTAAGTATGCCGGACTTGATTATTATCTAGCAATGGTAAAAACCGCTGCTGAGCGTGCGAGCGTACCTGTTGCAATGCACTTAGACCATGGTGATAGCTTATCACTTGCTATGCAGGCACTTCGCACAGGTTATACATCAATTATGATTGACGGCTCACATGAGAGCTTTGAAGATAATATTGCACTGACACGCAAGGTTGTTGAAGCATGCAGTCCATCAGGTATCAGCGTAGAAGCTGAGCTTGGCAAGGTAGGCGGCAAGGAAGATGACCTTGACGGTGGTTCTGGCAATCCATACACTGACCCTGCTGAGGCTAAAGAGTTTGTAGAGCGTACATGCGTAAACTCACTTGCAGTTGCTATTGGCACAGCACATGGTCTTTATAAAGGCACACCAAAGCTTGATTTTGACCGATTAAGCGAAATTCGCAAGGTTGTTGATATTCCACTTGTACTTCATGGTGCATCTGGTGTACCTGATGAAGCGGTTCAGAAATCTATTGAGCTTGGTATTTGTAAAGTAAACTTTGCAACCGAGCTACGTATTGCATACAGCAATGGTGTCAAGGCTTATATGGAAAAAGACCCTGAAGTGTTTGACCCTAAAAAGTACAGCAAGGTTGGTATGCAAGAAGTTACTAAACTTGTTTGCGAAAAAATTGCACTTTGTGGCAGCAATAACAAGGCTTAAAACTTATGTCCTCCAGCGTGTAAGAACTCTGGAGGACACATTTTTATTTCATTTTTGAAAAAGCAATTAAATGAATTATACTGCAATATACACCAAAAACAGCCAATGCGATACTTAAAGCGATAAGTCCAGAGTTATATTGCTCCATATAAGCATTTAAGACAACCAAAACAGCGAAAACTATATAAAGCACTGCTAACATCATTACTTTATTTTTTTCTTTATTGTGCACTATATATTTTATAGGAGAAAGTCTACGCTCAAAATCAATATCCTGAGCAACTTCAAGCTGTTTTAAAAATGACTTACGGAATTTAAACTCTGCAAGCACTAAAGCCACCGCAAAAACTATTGTAGCTTGTAACCATGTAAGGAAAGTACCTGCACATAAAACCGCAGCAAAAAAGATTACTGCCAAACGATTTTTAAAAAATAAAGCTTGGTTTTCATGTTGTTTATCAACGATATAACCTTGTTTACTTATAAAATCATAGTAAATAGTACGATTTTTCTTATCAGTGTATATATTTTGACCTGAAAGCCTTATTTGAGTCTTTTGTGTATTTTTGTTTTTACCCATTACCATCTATCCATTTCATTTATAGCATTTCTTTACCTCTGCAATATGTCTGCATTACGTTATAATCTCTATCAAGCACAACTAAATCGGCATCTAAACCAACCTTGATTGCACCTTTTCGGTCACTAATTCGCAGACAGTCAGCAGGGTTTTTAGTACAAGCATTTATTGCAACATTTACAGGTACAAGAGCTTCCTCAATAAGAAGCCTTAAACCTTCATTTACTTTTAGTGTAGAACCAGCAAGACCACCCGTTGAAGTAAGATGAGCACTACCATCTACATAGATTTCGATTTCATTGCCACCGAATATGAACTTAGAACCAGCTGGAGAACCCTTAGCCATAAGTGAGTCGGTAACTAAGATACCATAATCTGCACCCTTTTCATTAAAATATTGATGAAGTGCAGCGAGTGTTGAATGATTACCATCACAAATAATTTCACCATACATAGTTTTAAAGCGGTTTGCAGCACCTACAAGACCATTTGCACGATGATTAAAAGGTGACATACCATTATAAACATGGGTCATACTTCTAGCACCATGAGCAAAAGCCATTCTTGCCTGTTCAAAAGTGGCAGCTGAGTGACCAATACTTACAACAACTCCGTTTTCTGTGCAATAACGAGTTAGTTCAAAATTGTCGTCTGTTTCGGTTGCCATTGTAATATATTTAATAAGACCCTTTGCAGCCTCTTGATATTTTTTAAACTGCTCAACGGTAGGTTTTACAATATATTGTTCTGGTTGAGCACCTTTATACTGCATATCAAGATATGGCCCTTCAAAATGCACACCTAAAATTTCTGCACCAGTATAACCTTCCTCCACTACCTCAGCTACATTTTCAAGAGCTCTTGTTAGAACAAGCTCGCTTTGTGTAATAGTGGTTGGTAAAAGTGCGGTTACGCCTTCGCTTGGGATTTTCTCTACCCAATTTCTAAGTCCTTCTGGGTTAGCATCGTTTGTATCAAAGCCATAAGCACCATGACAATGAATATCAATAAATCCTGGTAAAATTTTATCTGTGCCATAATCTTTATCCACTGGCTTTGTATTATATTCATAAATATCTGAAATTTTGTTATCTTTAATTTCAATTTGTGCTGGAACGAATTGTTCTGCAATCCAAACACGTTTACTCTGAATAATCAACATTGCTTCCTCCTTTTTTTATAGCACTTGATTTTTCTGTGCATATATTTTAGAATAATAGGAAAGTTGTACATTATGCCCTTTTTTTCAGAGGTCTTTATTATGCAAAAAACAAATGAATTTTTATTTTCGCAATTTGGGTCAATATATTTTCACCCAATCGCATCTGAAAGATATGATTTAAGCTGTGAAAAAATAGAAACAACCGATGATAAAACAAATATACTTTATAGTTTCCCATGTGAAGTATATATTGAGCCTACATATGGTATTGGTTCTATTTTAATAGGTAAAGAGCCTAATAATTTAAGTAAATTCCCTATACATCACTGTTTAAAAATTGAACCAGATACATATTTTTATGTTATTTCAAGAGTTGATATATTTATTTTTTCTCTGCTTACTCCTGAAAATATAACACCTAAAGTTACAGAGCTTTCGGAAAGTTATACTCCAAGTGTTATTTCTATGCCTTTTCATATTTTACAGGTTTTCGATTGTTCTTATTTAACTCAGGAAACACCATGTACATTTTATAAGTCGCCGCATCATTATCATGAACTTATATATGTGTGTGATGGATATATGCGTATATCCGAATGTGATGAAACACATTATAATTTAAACACACATGATTTAATACTACTTAGTCCAAATAAAAATATAAGCAGACATTTTTCACTTAATACATCATGTTCATATCTTACAATAATACTTGATATTGACCTTAAATCAAATGAGCAAATCTTAAATCAGATTTTCAGTTGCCCTGTTGAGATACAATCTGTTTTATGGCAAATTGTACAAGAGAGTACATCAGATTTTTATTATACCCAGACACTAATGTTATGTCATTTACATGAAATGCTATCTGACATACTTCGTTTAGATTATGAAAAAAACCAAAATCACTTGCAAACTGACAACAATTTTCAAAACAATCAGCTTAAAAAGATATTATCTTATATGGATGCAAGAGTTACCGAACCACTTGCTATTGAAGATATATGCCATGAATTTTTCATGTCAAGGTCATCACTTCAAACACTATTTAAAATAAATTTAGGCTGTTCACCGAAAAACTATCTTATAAATATAAAGCTACAAAAAAGTAAAGAGCTGATTCGCAAAAATGAACATACAATAAGTGAGATAGCGTATTTGCTTGGATTCAGCTCAATTCATTACTTTTCAAGGCTATTTAAAAAATATTTTCAGATTTCACCGAGTGATTATGCTCGTGGAAT
>CALWMO010000135.1 GCA_944381965.1 uncultured Butyricicoccus sp. | reverse complement strand
GACAGAGTTTTACTTATCGATGACTTTTTAGCTAAGGGCAGTGCCCTTTTAGGTCTTATTGAACTCGTTCGTCAGTCTGGTGCTACTATTGTTGGTGCTGGTATTTGTATCGAAAAGGGATTTGATACAGGCGGAAAACTGGTTCGTGGTGAGGGTATCCATGTCGAGTCACTGGCTATTATCAAGGAATTTAAAGACGGAAAAATTGTATTTGAGGACTAATTTTTGCTGTTTTCCCTTGATTGTTTCTTTGAAAATGGATATAATGAAAATCATGGAAAATAAAAAATTAAGATAGAGAGGCGTTTGTGTTTCATGGAATTTATAGGAACTCCAAAACAGTATGTTGAAGCAATTTCTGATTGTAAAGCACATATGGGCGAGTCTGTAACATTTAAAGGTACAGTTCATCGTGTGCGTGATATGTCTGATTTTGCATTCGTTGTAGTTCGTACAGATTACGGTCTTATTCAGTGTATGTTCGCTGGTGAGATTGGCGGTTTAAATAAAACTGATATTAAAGATGCAATGGTTGTTGAGGTTACCGGCAAGGTTCACGAAGAACCTCGTGCAGAGCATGGCTTTGAAGTTGTGTTGACTGATATTAAAATCTTAGCAAAGCCAGCAGAACAGCTCCCTGTTCCTCTGGGTAAAAAGTATATGGGTCTATCTCTTGATGTTGACCTGCCACTTCGTCCTATAACCCTTCGTCACCCTCGCAAGCGTGCGGTATTCCGTATTCAGGCTGCTATTGCTGATGGCTTCTCTGAATACATGATTAAACAAGGTTTTACCCGTATTCATACACCTAAGATTGTTTCTTCTGGTGCTGAGGGCGGTGCTAATATCTTTAAGCTTGATTACTTCGGTCAGCAGGCTTACCTTGCACAGTCACCACAGTTTTATAAGCAGTATACTGCTGGTATTTTCGGTCGTGTATTTGAAGTTGGTAATGTATACCGTGCAGAACGTCATAACACTTCCCGTCACTTAAACGAGTATATCGGCCTTGATTTTGAGATGGCTTACATTGACTCTATGTATGATGTAATGGCTATGGAAACTGGTATGCTCAAGTATATGATGGAATACCTAAACACACATGTTAAGGAAGAAATTGAGCTTTTAGGCGTTAAATTACCTGTTATCGATAAAATTCCTACCATTACATTTGCTGAGGCTAAGGAAATTATGCAGGAAAAGTATGGTCATAAGTCTAAAAACCGCTTTGACTTAAACCCGGATGAAGAAGTTATGCTTTGTAAATGGGCTGAGGAAGAGCATAACAGTGAATTCTGTTTTGTTACTCACTTCCCTTCTGCAAAACGTCCATTCTATGCTATGGACGATAAGGAAAATCCAAAGCTTGCACTTTCTTTTGACCTGTTATTTAGAGGTCTTGAGATTACAACAGGCGGTCAGCGTATCAACGATTATGACGAACAAATTCAAAAACTGCGTGACCGTGATATGGACGAAACTCTGTTTGAGTCTTTCACAATGATGCATAAGTATGGTATGCCACCTCATGGCGGTTTAGGCATTGGTCTTGAGCGTCTTACAATGCAGCTTCTAGGTCAGCAAAATGTGCGTGATGCATCTATGTTCCCTCGTGATATGACACGTCTTGTTCCATAATTTGATTTTATATCAAGCTCTGAGGATAAACTCCACAGGGCTTGATTTTTTGGAGTTTAGATATGAAATATTATTTTGCCCCTTTAGAAGGGCTAACCAATTATGTATATAGAAATATACATGCAGAATATTTTGGAAAACTTGATAAATATTTTACACCATTTTTAAGTCCTAATCAGAATAAAAAGTTTTCAACTCGTGAAAAAAATGATGTATTGCCTGAAAATAATGTTGGTTTAAATGTTATTCCACAGCTACTTACTAATAATTCAGAGCATTTTATATGGGGCTGTAATGAGCTTGAAAAAATGGGTTATACTGAAGTGAATCTCAATTTAGGCTGTCCATCTGGCACGGTAGTAGCTAAAAAGAAAGGTTCAGGATTTTTAACAGAACTTGATAATCTGGACAGATTTTTAGATGATATCTATAATAATACAAATATAAATATATCTATAAAAACCAGACTTGGACGTTATTCACCCGATGAATTTGAAGAAATACTGAATATTTTTAATAAATATCCTATTTATGAGCTTACGTTGCACCCTCGTATTCAAACTGATTTTTATAAAAATCCTGTAAATAGAGAAGCGTTTTATAAATACTTTGATAAAATAAAAGCTCCTGTTTGCTACAATGGTGATATATTTAAAGCAAGTGATTTAGCTATCGAAAATGTAGATGCTGTTATGCTTGGCAGAGGTTTAATTGCAAATCCGTTTCTAATATCACAGATTAAAGGTGAAAATATTCTTGATAAGCAAATAATAAGAGAATTCCATGATAAACTATATAGCACATATAAAGAAAAACTTTCTGGAGATGTACCTGTTCTTCATAAAATGAAAGAAATATGGTTTTATATGCATATTTTATTTAGTGCTAATGAAAATATGTGGAAAAAACTTAGAAAAGCTAAAAATTTAAAAGAGTATGAAATGTTAATAAATACTATATTTTCATGCGAATTAAATGAAAATCCAGCATATTCAGGTTAAAATAATCAAAGGGCATTGCAAAAAAATTCTTTGCAATGCCCTTTATAAAAAATTAGGTTAGCCCATCATGCTGTTGCTAATATCATGTGCCGCTTTTTTTGCCGCATGTGACATGTTTTTAGCTGAATTTTTTACAGCTCGTCTTGTTGATGGATTGCTCATCGCACCTGTTGCCATTGCAGAAACAACTGCACCTGCTACCATACCTGCCATGCCTGTAATAATTGGGGTCATTTTCATTGTAAATCTCCTCCTCATTTTTTTTAAAGTCTTTTTAATTGACTTCGAAATAAGTTTGCCCGTTAAATTAAAAAATTTGCATATCAATAAACACCAGTTTTTCGCTAATTTTCTATCCATAATAGCGTAAAATAAATGTATATATAACGAAAATTTTATCTATAATATAACTAGTATTGATAAAAACATCAAAAAACATTGCTTTATATTTGCATTTTTTATATATTTCGTGCTTGAAATATTTAAAAGTTTAAGTTATAATACTAACAATATAAATGCTAGTCTACCTTTAAGTGAGGAACTGTGAGTCCTACAAGGTCGAAGTTAAGTTGATATTTTTACGCTATATTTGTATCTAAAATTATGGGTGTAGTGTGTCTGTTTAAAGCTTCTCGACCTTGTTCGGGAAGCTTTTTTTGATGAAAAAGGAGTGATGTGTTTGCAGAAAAAAGCAGAAATTATGGATGCAAGTGCAATGAAGCGTGCTCTAACTCGTATAGCATTTCAAATTATTGAAAAAAATCATGGTGTCAAAGATGTAATTCTTGCAGGTGTTCGAACACGTGGAGTTCCCCTAGCTAACAGAATTGCAAATAAAATTGGCGAGGTTGAAGGCGTTACACCTGATGTAATAGAGCTTGATATATCTCAACTTAGAGATGATTTGCCACGTGAGGATAATCAAAAAGGAATATCTTTTCCAGATATTCCAAGCCTTCAAAATAAAATTGTTATTTTAGTAGATGACGTTTTATATACTGGAAGAACTGTGAGAGCTGGAATGGATGCAATACTTAAAATGGGTAGAGCTAGCCGTATTCAGCTTGCAGTTATGATTGACAGAGGTCATCGTGAGCTGCCTATTCGTCCTGATTATGTGGGTAAAAATTTACCTACTTCCCAATCAGAAAGAGTATGTGTAAATTTAAATGAAATTGACGGCTTTGATGCAGTCGTAATATTAGAAAAAATAGTAGGAGAAAAATAATTATGTCTATTCAAAAATTAGTTGAAAATATTAAAGCAAAAGGTAACCCAACAGTTGCAGGTCTTGATGCAAGACTTGAGTATATTCCAGAGTGTTTAGTTGAAGATATTCGAAAAGAACATGGTGCAACTTTAGAAGCTGCTGCAAAAGCTATGCTTCGTTTTAATAAAGGTCTTATTGATGCTCTTTATGATATTGTTCCAGCTATCAAGCCACAAGCTGCTTATTATGAGCTTTTAGGTTCAGCTGGTGCTAGTGTTTTAAAAGAAACTATCAGCTATGCACAAGAAAAAGGTATGTATGTAATTGCTGATGTTAAGCGTAATGATATTGGTGCTACTGCTTCAGCTTACGCAGAGGCTTATCTTGGTAAGTCAAATGTTTGGGGTCAGGAACTTCCTGTTTACAACTGTGAAAGTGCTACTGTAAATGCTTATCTTGGTACAGACGGTATTGAGCCTTTCTTAAAGGAATGTCGAGCAAGAGAAAAGAGCATTTTTGTTCTGGTTAAGACTTCTAACCCATCGTCTGGTGAATTCCAAAACCGTGATATGGAAGGTAAACCACTATTTGTTCGTGTAGCTGAAAAAATGAACGAATGGGGCGAAGGTTTAGATACTCCTTGCGGTTATAATCAAGTTGGTGCGGTTGTAGGTGCTACTTATCCAGAAGAACAGAAAATAGTTCGTAATTTAATTCCTAAAGCTTATTTCTTAGTTCCAGGTTACGGTGCTCAGGGTGCTACTGCAAAGGATATTGCTAATGCATTTAATGATGACGGTCTTGGAGCGATTGTAAACTCCTCTCGTGGTATTATGTGTGCATGGAAGAAAACTGGTAATAATGGTACAGATTATCAAGAAGCTGCTCGTGCAGAAGCTATTCGTATGCGTGATGATATTGTAAGTGCAATCTAAAAAGATTACAAATAATATAATTTTTAAGATACATTAAACCACATTTATTTTTTAATATAAAAGGAGTCCGATTATGAAAAAAGCATTTCTACTCCTCGCAGATGGCACACTGTTTGAAGGTACAGCGTGTGGATATGAAGGTAAATCAATCGGCGAGGTTGTATTTAATACTGGTATGGCAGGATATCAGGAAGTATT
>CALWMO010000134.1 GCA_944381965.1 uncultured Butyricicoccus sp. | reverse complement strand
GGTATTCCTTTTGGCATGATAAAGCACCTCACTTGTTATCAGTATACCATACTGTCTAACAAATGGGGTGCATATCAATATAGGATATAGGTTTTTTTGATTTTTATTTTCTGATTGTTCTTTTTCTTCGAGATTTAGTCCAATATCATTTATATTTTTAAGTGTTTCAACATATTGTGTTTCCATTATATATACAGGGCTGTTTTCGTCGGTATATGCTATAAGATACTTTCCACCATGCTGTATTTCAAATTCTCCAACTTTTGATATATTTGAGTATGAAGCTCTTTTTCCGAAATGTTCACCTTTAATAATTTCACCAACGGCAACTTCAATATATCCTTCCCCCATATATTCTGGGTCATATGTTATAATCTGTCCAAAATGTACTAATGTAAAATCATCAAGTGATAAATTTTTATCGGTTGCAGAAGCTGAGATACTTGCAAACAATACTAGCATTAAAACAATAAGCTTTTTCATAACAATTTCCTCACTTGTTTAACTTTTCAAGCATTGTCTGAATGTAGTCTTCCACTTCATCAAGTGTTTTTGCATCAGATATGGTTTCATATGAATATCTATCAAATATAAGTCCGTCTTCAGTTTCAAGAAAAGCATAACGCATACCATCTGGAAAGCCATAATCTGCAATATCTTTTTGAACTAAACGTGCATTGTTATATTCTAAAAAGGAGTTTTCTTCTGTGTAAAATATAGGCATAAATATTCCAGTCATGCCTTCTTTCATAGCACATACTGTATCTGTATCTTCCACCCAAGCACCTTCTGTGATAGAGCATGGAAGCATGACAGAAACAGTTTCACCTTTCTCACAAGAGCCTCTGTATACTTTTTCTACTTTTATTTGTGCAATTGCACGATACATTTTCTGACCATTAAAATCTATTTCTATATTATCAAGTGATAAAATTTTACCCTTGAAAATATGTGTATCAAAAACAGTAAATAGTTCTTCCTCAGTATATGAACATAGAAGAGATTTTTCAGTACTTATATTGGGAGCTTTTTCATTATAGAATATGGTTACATTATAAGAATTATCAGATAATCCAAAACGGTTTTTTGGTTTATCTTGTGTTAGATTAGGTAAAACCGAAACCGATACAACAACAATCGCAAAACAAGCCGCTACTGCACCAAACTTAATCCAAGTGATTTTTTTATTTTTCTTGTAGTTTATAGCCTCATCAATATATTTATTATCAATTTGACTCATAGCATCAGAAAATTTTTTGGTATTCATGATAAAACCTCCATTTCTATTAGATGTGCTTTTAATTTTTTTCGTATCCTTGTTAATCTGACAGAGATTGTTTTTTCAGAAAATCCCATATATTCGGCTATATCTTTGTAGCTATCACAAAACCAATAGCGTTTTATAAAAATTACACGATTTTCCTTTGAAAGCGTATCTAAAAATTTTTCAATAATACGGGTTAGCTCTTTGACCTCAATTTCACTTTCTGTGGTCGAATTTCCGCATATAAATGGCTCTAGCTCATCAAGTGAAATAGCATAACTGCTGTGTTTTTTATTTTTCCAGTAGCTTTTGATTGAAATATTACGAACAATTTTACATATGTAAGAAAGTAGCGGGTTTGGTTTTTGTGGCGGTATGGTGTTCCATACCCCTAAATATGCATCATTTACACATTCTTCTGCATCTTGCTTATTATTTACAATATTATTTGATAGATTATAAAACAATTTCCCATATTTTAAATCTAGCTCATTTATTGCACTTTCTGACCTTTCAAAAAATAAATCAATAATTTTTTCATCTTCCATTATTTTTACCTCCCTCTATTTATATACTACCTTTTTAAAGGCAAATACTACACCTAATATTAAAATAAATTTTTAAATCATAAAGATATATTAACAGAGCATATAGTTTAGTAAACAATTATTTTAAAGGACTGGGAAATGCTTTGAAACATCATGGACTTTTATATAGCATAATGGTTTTATGTGCATCTAACATAGGTTTACAAGGTTTAGGGTTTATATATCGCATAGGTGTTAGCCGTCTTGCAGGTGCTGAGGGTTTAGGTTTATATCATCTAGCATATTCGGTTTATGCTGTGGTACATGCGGCTTGTTTATCAGGAATTACTATGGCGTGTTCTAGGTTATCAGCCGAACTTTATGCATCAGGACATAGAAACTCGATAGGACTGATGACAAAAAAAGCGGCTAAAACCTTTGTGTTATTTATATCACTCGGTGCTGGTATACTTTTTATTTTTAGAGATTTTATAGCACAGAATATACTGGGCGATTTAAGTATAAAAACGGTTTTTCCAATAATGATTATCTGTTTAGCTTTGACTGGTGTTGAAAATATTGTAAAATCAATATGCATTGGACTGGATAAAGTTGAGTGGGCGGCATCTGCCGAGATTACTGAGCAGATAATAAGAATTGGCAGTGTGCTTGGACTGCTTGCTGTTTTTGGGGGAGAGGACACAGGTAAAGTTGCAATAATAATTTTTATCGGTATGTGTTTAAGTGAGTGTGTAAGTGCCGCCTTGCTTGCTAGGATATATAAAACCAAAATATACAAGCCGATTATAAAACCACTTACAAGTGGTTTCAATATGGAATTTATTGCGGTTGTTTTGCCACTGACTGGTGCGGCGGTGTTTAACAATATATTAGCATCAGCAAGCTCGATTATTTTGCCTAAGCGTTTAATGCTTGCAGGTCTTACCGAGCAGCAAGCACTTTATCAGTTAGGTGTTATTTCATCAATGGCTATGCCGTTATTACTTTTACCAATAGCAATGGTTGGCTCTATGTGTACGGTTATAATGCCCGCTATTAGCAAAAGCCGTACACAGGGGAATAATAACCGTATAAATGCACTTACTGAAAAAGCAATAAGTATAACAGGTTTACTTGCAATTCCACTTACAGCATTAATTGTACCGCTTGCACCTACATTGTCACGTTTATTTTTTGCTGAGCAGATAGCACTTTCATATATGGCTATTTTAGGCGTTGAAGTTGTGCTTATTTATTATCAAATGGTGACTACTGGTATATTAAATGGTCTTGGTAAACAGCGTTTTGTTGTGTTTTCAGCCGTTGTAGGTGAAATTTTACAGCTTGTTTTGGTTTGGGTTCTTGCAGCAAATCCAAAACTAGGTATTTATGGATATATAATAGCTCAAGTTATGGCAAGTATTTTAACTGTTAGCTGTAATTTTATCTGTTTATGCACATGCACAGATATAAAACAAAAATTATTTTCACTCTTTGCAAAGCCGCTTGTTTGTGGTGCAACAGTTTTTCTATGGGTTAGAGTTTTATATACGTTTTTTCTTGGTGCGGTTGGTTTTCAGTGGCTTTCAGTTGTGTTTACGGTTATATCTTCAGGCGGTATATGCATATTTTTACTTAATATATTAGGAGTAAAACTAAACGATTATATAAAAACAGGAAAAACAAGCAATATGTCATTTATGTGGTCATTCTATTGACAAATTAAACTAAAGCTCTTATCTTTAAAAGATGAGAGCTTTTTTAAAAGAAAGGATAAAAATATGAAGTTAGAGTTTTGTTGCCCGACACTTTTTGGACTTGAAGGCATAGTTGCAGATGAACTGCGTTTTGAGGGCAAACTTGAAGATGTAAGAGCGGAAAACGGCAGAGTGTTTTTTACAGGTGATTTTAACACTCTTGCATGGGCAAACTTAAATTTACGCTGTGCAGAGCGTGTACTTATTAGACTTGCTAAATTTAAAGCTACAAATTTTGAAGAATTATTCGATAATGTATGTAAAATTGATTGGGAAAGCTGGATTGGTGTAAATGATGCATTTCCAGTCAAAGGTCATATACTGAACTCAAAAATAAATTCACTGCCACACACACAAGGTATGATTAAAAAGTCTATTGTTAAAAGACTTGAAAGTGTTTATGGGGTTTCATGGTTTGAAGAAGTCGGCTCAAAAGTACAAATCCAGTTTTCTATTATGAATGATATAGCCGAAATTTTTCTTGATACCTCTGGTGCAGGACTGCATAAACGTGGCTATCGTGCAAACTCTAACGCTGCACCGCTTAGAGAAACTCTTGCGGCTGCTATGATAAAAGTAGCTCGCTGGCGTGGCAGAGATTCACTTTTAGACCCGTTTTGTGGCTCTGGTACTATTGCTATTGAGGCGGCTATGATTGCCCAAAGACGTGCCGCAGGTTTAACCCGTCGGTTTGATGCGGAAAAGTGGGACGTTATACCTAAAGAAGTTTGGTCGACTGCTAGAAAAAATGCACTTGATAACATTTTAACTGATGCTAAATTTGAGATTTATGGTTCAGATATAGACAGAGAATGTACAGAGCTTTCCATCGCTAATGCTAAAAAAGCGGGAGTAAATAACTTAATTCAGTTTACAACCCAAGATGCAACCAAGATTGATTATGTAAATAGAAGCGGTTTGGTGTTTGCAAATCCTCCATATGGCGAAAGACTTATGGACATAGACGAGGCTAGAAAGCTATATAATCTTTTAGGAAAAGCTGTTGGTAAGTCAGATTTAAAGCAATATTATCTAACATCTGATGAGGAATTTGAAAAACATTTCGGATTTATGGCGGACAAAAAGAGAAAGCTATATAACGGTATGATTAAATGTGATTTATATATGTATTTTAAGCATGAGAGAAAGCCTTTTAAAAATCAAATGGTTAAAAATTCAACTAGACAGCCAAGAAACACAAAAAATTCCAAAAAAATTTATTAAAAAAACACAATTCACCCCTTGCAATTTATAGGGGAGTGATGTATTATAATAATCGTTAGCACTCAAAGTATGAGAGTGCTAAAAATGAAATTGTAAATCCAAAATTTTAGGAGGAATATATTATGACTTTGAAGCCACTTTGTGACCGTGTTGTAATTAAGATGGTCGAGGCTGAGGAAACCACAGCAAGCGGAATTATTCTGGCAGGCTCTGCAAAGG
>CALWMO010000133.1 GCA_944381965.1 uncultured Butyricicoccus sp. | reverse complement strand
GAGCAAAATCCAGACAAGCTACAAGAAGTTGTAAATGATTATTTAAAAACACTTGATACTCACTCTATGTTTTTAACTAAAAGTCAGTATGAACAGGGTTTTTCTACACTGACTCAAACAAGTGGTATAGGTGTAACAGTACAAAATCAGAGTGGTAAAATTATAGTAATTGATGTGGAAAAGGGTAGCCCAGCTGAAAAGGCAGGCTTTAAATATGGGGATAATATTACACAAATAGATAATGTTTCGTTAGAAAACATGGATATGTCAAAAGTGCGGGAAATGCTTATAGGTGAAGCGGGGACTCAGGTCAAAGTCAACATATTAAGAGATAACAAAACTCTTGAGTTTACTTTGACAAGAGCATATATTACACCAAGTTATGTATCAAATTATACTGTAGAGGACGGTATAGAATATATTCGGGTTGAGGCTATGAGTTTACAGGACGACTATGAAGAGTTTGAACAAATTTGGAACGGTCTTGATGAGAAAAATACAAAAGCAGTTATCTTGGATTTACGCTCTAATGGCGGTGGTCTTGTAGATGTGGCTTGGCAAATGGCTGACCTAATCATTGAAACAGATGGAACATATATGGGTAGTATACAGTGGCGTGAAGACCAAGGAGGCTTACAAAAATACTATTCAGAAGGCACAGGTTTGCCACTTAATGAAATATGTGTGCTTGTAGACGAAAATACCGCTTCTGCCGCCGAGCTTCTAGCGGGTGTACTAAAGGAAACAGGCACTGCTGAAGTCGTTGGTACTACTACTTATGGTAAGGGTCAAGGTCAATACCATTTTGATATGCTGTCTTCAAAATATAAGCTTGTTATAACATGTATGGAAATGAATTTGCCTATATCAGGTTGTTGGGAAGGCATAGGCATAACCCCTACTGTCAAAGTGTCAAACAATAATATTATAGATGAGGCTTTATCTCAGTTGCCTGCAATAGATGTAGATTCGACTATAAAATATGGAGATAAATCCGAACAGGTTCAGGCACTTTCAGGTAGATTATATCTTTTAGGATATATGGATAAAATTCAGGATATATTTGACACTGCTATGCTTTCAGCGTTAAGAAAGTTCCAGACCGATGAGGGTTTGACTGCTGGTATTTCAGCAGGCAGTAAGACATTTGAAAAGCTCGAAACTAAGATAAATGAGCTTAAAGCTATTGGTGAGGGTACTGGTGATAGCTGTTATGATACTGCACTTGAGCTTTGTAAAAAAGCCGCAGCTGAGCCAATTCGTTATACTTCAATGTCAGACGGCAGTTTTATAGCTGCATAATAAACAATCAGAAAATAAAATGGGAGGAAATATGGAACCCCGTCAATCTTGTACACGTCAAATAATTGCTGAGGCAAAAGATGATGCTTTTGCTTTGGCAAATAAAAATGATATAGCTGCAGTTATAACACATTCAAAAAATGAGTTTGTGCAGATAGAAAAAATAAAGCATTTGCCTTATGGAATAACTATTAAATGCCCTAAAAAGCAAGAGCAACTAGAGTTTCCAGTGACAGAGCAGTATATAGCACTTTGTAAAAAAAATTTTAAAACTCAAATGCATGATAATGCTTCATTCTATTACTTATATGGTGCAGATGACTTTCAATCGTTGAGAGCTGCAGTTATAGCTATGACCGATTTATGTGGCAAAACTATTGTAACTGAAATTCATGTGGGTGAAGATGCCAGAATGCAAGATAATACAGATGCTCTTGCAGCTTTGGGGGTTTTACAGCGTATAGGCGTGTCAACTGTTGTATTCACGTCTGATACATCTGAACAGCTTGAGGATACTTTGGAAAGAGTTGCACCTTATGCTAGAATTTCCATAGGTGTGCGTGTACCTGCTCAGTGGCTTGATGATAATATTAAGTTAACTAATGTTGAAATCTTACTGCCAGATGAAAGTGAAAATGCAGATATGCTTTGTAATGCACTCAAAAAATATAAGTCAGGCAGAACATCTAGTCGTGACCATGATGACTATATTTTAGCACCAGATGGCAGAGATGCTCATTTTATTGACGCTGTTACAGATATTTCTGATGAAATAGAATGTGACCATAAGCTTCAAGAGCGACTTCTTGAAATAGAAGACGAAGAAGCTGCGGCTCTTAAACTGATGCTCACAGAGGAAGATGACCTTTATAATCTCGAGGAAGACCTTTATATGTTAACTCGTCCTGTGTGCCTTTGTGCTGCAACTCCTGAGCTACTAGAAAAAGCTCTTAGAATTTATTCAGGTCTTGCTATTTATGATGGTACTTGGGAGCTTGCACCTGAAGTAGCTAAATATTTTTGTGAAAAATATGGTATGATTTTATTATAATTCTTGAAAAGAGGTATTAAAATTGGATTGGACTGAAGTTACTATATTTACTTCAACAGAAGGTATTATGCCTGTTACTGATTTGCTTGATGAGCAAGGCATAGAAGGCTATGCTCTTGAAGATGCGGCAGACTTTCAGGAGTTTTTACAGGATACCGAAATATATTGGGATTACGTTGACGAAAACCTAAAAAAAGAGCTTTCATCTCAAGAAACTAAAATTAAAATTTATCTTTCTGATGATGAAGAAGGCAGAAAACAATATAAACTGCTTTGTCAAAAGCTAAATGAGCTTAAAAACCAAGATGAAAATAATGCTTATGGCAGACTTGTAACCGAAACAAGTCTAACTCGTCAAGAAGATTGGGAATGGGGTTGGAAACAGTATTTTAAGCCATTTCCAGTTGGTAAAACCTTTATAATTAAGCCATCATGGGAAACAGTTGATGATGCTGAGGGCAGAACTATACTGGAAATAGACCCTGCTTCTAGCTTTGGCACAGGCACACATGATACAACCCAGCTTTGTATGACTGCACTTGAAGAAACAATTAAAGGCGGAGAAAAACTGCTTGATATGGGTACTGGTTCGGGTATTCTTGCAATCGCTGCGGGTATGCTTGGTGCTACACCTGACACCATTGTTGATATTGATGAGCATTGTTTAACTTGTGCCGCTGAAAATGCAGAACGAAATAATGTAACATTAGGCAGAAAACTGCATGGTGATGCACTTAAAAATCCTGCTCTTGCTGAGGAAATCGGCAAGGATTATGATATTATTGTTGCTAATATTGTTGCAGATGTAATAATCGGTATGAGTAATATGTTCTGGGACAAGCTAAAAGATAATGGCACTTTAATCTGTTCAGGCATATTAAATGAACGTGCAGATGAGGTTGAAAATGCACTTGTCAAGGCAGGTTTTGATATTTTAAAACGTGAGGCAAGTGATGACTGGACAGCTTTTACTGCAAAAAAATGCTTAGAGGTATAAAATGCCAAGATTTTTTATTGATGAAAAGCCAAAAGGCGAGGAAATAATAATAACAGGTGAAGATGCACACCATATAACAAAAGTGCTTCGCATGAAAATAGGCGAAGAATTAGTTATTTGTGACAGTCAAGGCAATGATTATAATTGTCAAATAGAAAGCTTGCAAAAAGATGCTGTTTGCTGTAAAATTATAGAAATAACTGAGTCTATGGGCGAAGCTAAAGCTGATGTAACACTTTTTATGGCACTTCCAAAAGGCGATAAAATGGATTTTATCGTACAAAAGGCTGTAGAACTTGGTGCAAAAAAAATTGTGCCTTATATAGCTAAAAGAAGTGTTTCACGTCCAGATGAAAAATCTATGCGTAAAAAATGTGATAGATGGCGTAAAATAGCTAAAGAGGCGGCAATGCAGTCAGGTCGTGGAATTATACCAGAGGTTGGCGATGTTTTAACCCATAAAGATGCTGTAAAGCAGGCTAGCAAATACCAATTTGCACTATTTTTATATGAAAATGAGCAAGACACAAGTATTAAAAGTGTGTTATCTAGCAAAGAAATCTCATCTGTTTCCCTTATGATAGGTCCAGAAGGTGGCTTTGATGAAAGCGAACTTAAAGCAGCAACAGATGCTAATATGCAAAGTGTTTCACTCGGTAATCGTATTTTAAGATGTGAAACCGCACCTTTAGTAGCACTTAGTATTGTTATGTATGAAAGCGGAAATATTTAATTTTTTAGACTGGAGTTGATTTTTTTGGCGGCAAATAATGTGCCTCAAAAGAAGGAAGAAGAATATATCACTAATAAAGTTTTAGTTGTTTTTAGTCTTTGTCTTGGCGGTGTATTGCTGCTTATGGGCGTTAAAAACCTTGTTAGCAATGGTGTTTCATACCTTACAGGTATTATGCTTGTAAAAGTGCTTATAGGCATTTCAGCAGTTGGTGTAATTGCGGGATTATTTATGATGATTCGTGAAATGAAAAATCATATAAATACATCTATGAAAATTATAACAGGACGAAATGTTTTACTCACATTCGCTATTTCTCTTATTATTTTTGTTCTGATATATTATTTTTTATTCCCTGTATTTAAAATCTTTTACGCTGTATTGCCTGCACTTGCTGTTTATTATCTAATTTATCATTCATATCAGCCTGAATTTGTAGCAATAGCATTTAATGGCGGTATTGCAGCGGTATTATTGTTTATTATAAGACGTGCTCTTTCAAGTGCTAACTTTAAATATTTGGTTTATGCATGTGTAGCAGTTATGGTTGTTTATTTATTAGCTCAAATTATTATTGTTTCTAAGATTAAGGCTAATAATGGCACTTTGAAATTTAAAAACAAAGAATATAACTTTAATTTCTCCAAAAATGCATATACTATGTTATTTTTAACACCTGTTTTTATGACTGCTTTAGTGTTAATAGGTGCTTTTACAAATATTGCACTTTATGCTATTTTTGCTGTGGCAGCATATTTATTTGTTACGGCAGTATACTATACTGTGAAATTAATGTAAAATATAAGCGGATAGTTATTAAAACTGTCCGCTTTAACTCTTTTTGGAGGTGCTATTTTATGAAACGTATATTAGTATTATTATTATCGCTCGTTATACTTTCGGGTTGTCAGTCACCATTTAAAAAAACAGATTCCCCACTTGATACAGCGGTAGAAATGAAAAATGCTTTAGATAATGATAAAAATAGTGCTTTGTTTATGATGAAAAATATAAATGGTGATTTGATTTTTGA
>CALWMO010000132.1 GCA_944381965.1 uncultured Butyricicoccus sp. | reverse complement strand
ATTGAAGAAGATGGTTTTAAATGCATTGTTAAGTATATAATAGGACAGCAAATTAGTGATAAGGCTCGTGAAACTATTTGGCAACGTGTATGTGTAATGTTGAAGAATGTAACACCTGAAAAGATACTAGAGATAAGTGATAATGAATTAAGGAACATAGGATTATCGGAGCGTAAAGTTAATTACATAAAAATATTAGCATCAGCTGTTATCAGTAAAGATATAAACTTTTATGATTTTAAGGAACTCACTAATGAAGAAATTATAAAAAAGTTAACTGCATTAAAAGGTATTGGTCAATGGACTGCTGAAATGTATTTAATTTTTTCATTAGGAAGAGAAAATGTATTTTCAAAAGGGGATGGAACAATTAGACGTACAATACAGTGGATGTACGATTTGGAAAAATTACCATCTCCGGAAATATTGATTAAATATTTTAGCAGTTGGACTCAGTATGCAACAATTGTATCATCATATCTTTGGAAATCAATTGAATTAGGATTGGTGCAAAAACCTTTTAATGAGATTATATCAAATTAGGAGGATAAAAGTATGGATAATGGAAAATTATATTGGATGAATTATTCTATTAATATTGCTAATGGTTCAGAAGACAAGAATCTACGTGTGGGTGCTGTTTTAGTGACAGAAGATAATAAGTTAATTTGTTCTGCTTATACAGACGAGTGTTCTGGATTATCGTGGTATGAAATATTGTTGTCTAAAATAAAAGAACTAAGTGTAAATAATGCTTACTATTTATTTTTAACAGTAAATACATTATTTTCGGAAACAGAATTTGACTTAAATAAACTAATGAGAAAAATAGCCATTGAAGAAATATACATAGGTGTTCCAGACCCTAATTTGTCAGATTATTTATCGAATGATCCTATTGGTACATTCAGGAAGATTTATCGTTATCCAGATGATTTGCAAAGAATGATATTGAAACAAAATATTAGTTATTATAGAAATGGTAAACAAAATATAAAATCTAGTCCATATTATTCTGCTAAGAGAATAAGCAATATCGTTCTGGAAAAACTAAAAGAAAAAGGTATTTTTATTTCTAAAGAAGAATTGCAAGCTAATAAACAAATTGAAAAATTAATTCAATTGATTGTTGAAAAGTATAAGTTGAATATAGACGATGCTAGTAAGTTAGTAAATTTGGTGATGTCTGAAGCATTTGATGAGAAATATTCAACATATAATTATTCAGATGATGCTCGTTCACTTAGTATAGATTGGAAAAATAATTTTTTAACGATATACAACAAATTATTAATATCTTCATTGGAAAATAAAAATATATTAGATGTTGGTGTAGGAAGTGGTAATGAAGCAATAGCATTATTTTCTGATTGCCCTAATATTACATTTGTTGATATTGCACCAAATGGTTTGAAAAAGATAAAAAAACAAATTCCGAATTCAAATATTGTTGTATCAAGGGCTGAAAATCTTGTTACATTAACAAATAGTAGTTATGATATGTATATATCATTAAGAACATATAATTCATCTTTTTTTAATATAAAACAAGCAATCTCAGAGGCATTTAGAGTTTTAAAGAAGGATGGCATTATAATTATTTCCATTGCAAATGGTTTTCTGTGCCCAGAGGATCAATATATAATTCCAGGATTAATCGTTCCAGGAACAGAGTTTGTTGATATTTATAGAGGTTTTGATATGATAGAGAAATTGTCAAGAGAACTTTGTAATAATAGTTTTGAAGATATTCAATTTTTCCCAACAAAGGTAGAACTTTTTATAACGGCTAAGGCAAAAAAATGATGTAAAATTTAAAAGGAGGTACTAGATGATTGAACAAAAAACATTTGCTCAGAAAGTAATAGAATTTAATAAAAAATTATCAAAAATATCAATGGAATTACCAGATGGCTTTAAGATTATAAATCCATTTAATGGTAGTCAAAAAGAGATAGTAACTGAAATTTCAACAGCATTCTACAAAAAATTTTATAATGATTGTAATAAACGTCGTATAATATTAGGAAGTTCCCCAGCACGTCGAGGAACAGCTATTACAGGGGTACCATTTGAAGATGCAGCACATCTTCAAAAAGAAACAGGTATTTTGATTGATAAGTTTTATATTAACAAGTCATCATCAGGCTTTTTATATGATGTAATTGAAAAATATGGTGGATGTCAAAAGTTTTATTTAGATTTTTATATGAATTTTGTTTGCCCTGTTGGTATAGTTAGAATCAATTCGAAGGGAAATGAAGTTAACTGCAATTATTATGATAGTAAAAAATTACAAGAAGCATTGTATTCTTTGATTATTAATTCAATACAGGCACAAATTGATTTTGGAATTGATACTTCTATATGTTATTGCATAGGAAGTGGAGAAAATTATACTTTCTTATCTAAAATAAATAAAAAGTACCAGTTTTTTGAAGAAATCATACCTTTGGAACATCCGCGATTTATAATGCAGTATAATTCAAAACATAAAGATGAATTTCTTGAAAAGTATTTGACAACTTTAAAGCAAAATCATAATAGAGAAAAGGAGATTAATATAGAATATGATAGGGAAAGATAGTAAAATATTAGTACATTTTGATACTAACGATACAAGTATATATCAATTAAAAGGAGATAGTATATCATTAATAAAAAAAGAAAGGGTTTTTTTTAATGAAACACTAATACATGATGAGTTATTCAGAAAGATAGATTTTATTATTGAAAAACTAAAATTGATTGGAGAAAAAGTTGATAATGAGAGTATAAGATTATATGCTACTGGAGTATTTCAAGAATTTTCAGAAGAAGAACAAACACAATTAATCATACATGTTTTTGTAAATTCAGGTTTATATTTTAATATAGTAAATCCTGATTTAGAACAATTTTATATTGAAAAAGGTTGTAAGAAAAATAATGGGAAAAATATTATTTATGGAATTGTTCAGCAAGAATTTAGAAAAGTTGTTATATGCGGTAGTTTTCAACAGAATATGAAAGAAATAGGAAATATTATAGAAATTTTAAATAAACGAAAAATTCAGATATTAAGTCCTTGGACAATGGATATTGTTCCAGAGTCTTTAGGTACAGATTTTATTCTCCTAGAAGGTCAAGAGTTAGTAAATGAAAGGGATGCATGGAGACATAAATATGATCATATGAATAAATTTAAAAAAGCAGATGCTATTATAGTATGTAATCCTGAAGGTAGAATAGGAAAAGGAACTATGTTTGAATTTGGTTTCATGGTAGCATATTCAAAAAGAATTATTTTTACAAATGAACCGAAAGACTTATCAATTCCATTTCCATATGAAGTAGGATTAAATTTTATGTAATATTTTTGTGGAGATAGAATAATTTCAATTTATTGAAAGGACAGTTTATATATGAAAATTTTAGCTGTTCTTTTATTAAAAATATCGTTAGGTATCTCAGCGACAAATTACAGGTATACTGTTAGATGTAAATAAAAGAGTTTACATCTAATTTTTTTGGTTGTAAAATTATTTACATTAGAATTTAAGTTAGAACATCAAATTACAGAGGTCTTTGAATCTAAGAAATTGACAGTTCGGCTTTTATTCCTATTATTAATTTAGTTTTAGATAGTGAGGGCATCGACTCTATATAACAAGCCTGATGAAATAATAGTAGAGGTAAAAGACTTAAGTTCAAAAAGAAAGTAGGTGAATAATTTTGAAAACAGTATTAAGTGTAGATGTTGCTAAAAATAAGAGTATGATAATGCTTATGAATAATGATGGAGAAATACTTATTGACACAAAAGAGATAAAGCACAATTTAGAAGATTTTGAAAAAGTAAAAGCAGAAATTAAAGAAATTAACCCAGAAAACTTAACAGTATTTATGGAATCAACAGGTACATACCATTTACCAGTAGAAAGATACTTTAAAGAAAATGGATTTAATACTTTAGTTATCAATAGTTTAACGACAAAAAATAATTATGATACTATTAGAAAAACAAAAACAGATAAAGAAGATTGTTATAGGTTAGCAAAGTTGTTTTTTGTAAACGAAGTAAAATATCACGATTTATCTAAAAAAGACTTATATGCTAATTTAAAAGCAATGACAAGACAATATTTTTATTTGTTACAGAACAATGTAAGTTGTAAAAATAGATACAAAAGATTGATAAATATATGTTTTCCAGAACTAGAGAAAATCTTTAAATCAACAAGAATTTATGATGATACAGCATTAAATTTTATTAAAGAATTTCCACACGCAGAAATAGTAAAAGAAAAAAGAATTGATGCATTGTATAACAATTTATACAAAACAAATGGAAGAAACTTAAACTTTTATAAAAAACTTGCCACAACAATAAAAACAGTTTCAGCTAACTCTTATCCAGGAGTTGATAAAGAACACTCCGATGTAAATAATCTTTCAAAAATGGCTCAAATAGTGCAAAATAACAATAATATTATAAATGAATTGAGAAGTAAAATGATAGAAACAGCAAAACAATCTCAATATTATGAAATAATCAATTCATTTTATGGGATTGGAGAAATATTAACAGCTGAAATACTTGGAGAATTAGGAGATATAACAAGATTTAATAGTCCAAAAGAAGTAATAGCTTTCTGTGGACTTGATCCAACAATCAAACAGTCTGGAAAAAGTATAAATGTAAAAGGAGCAATATCAAAAAGAGGAAACAAATATGCAAGATATATATTGTTTAATTGCAGTCAAATGGTAGTAAAATTAGGTGCTTCAAATTATCCAGAACATCCAGTATATATTTATTACCAAAACAAAAAAGCAGAAGGCAAACATTATTATGAAAGCCTAACTGCTTGTTCAACTAAAATTCTAAGAATGTTATATTCAATGTGCAAAAATAATAAACAATTCTTAGAAAACTAACTATAATTGAATTTTATCATAAAAGAAGTGAAAAAGATACAATTTTTTAAAAAATATATCGTTTTCGCTTGTTTGTCATACAAAAAAATAATATAATAAATTCGTTAAAAAGACTTGACAAAAATTAGATAGTCAATTTATATGCTAGATATAATAATTATTTATTCTTCTAATAATATCTAACTTTATGCATTTGGAAGTTTTTCTTATCCGAACAAGTAAAATTTTCAAGTAATTTGATTTATCATAAAACTTG
>CALWMO010000131.1 GCA_944381965.1 uncultured Butyricicoccus sp. | reverse complement strand
AGTAAATAGACCTAAAGGTTTAGAATATCCATTCTGTGAACGATTCTCTAATATGCCAAAAACAAAATTTGTTTATCCAACATATTCTGGTATTTCTGCACTGGCAAAACAATATGATATACCTGAAGGTAACTGTGCTGTAGTTTATAATTCTCTCCCTCTAATCGAAACTATGAGCCAAGATATACAGAAAGTAGCTCAAAATATAGATATTATAAACGCTGAAGTATTAGCTGTTTATCCAGCTAGACTCACAACTGGCAAGAAATTCGAAAAAGTAGCTGCTTTACTTGGAAGCATAAAGGATAAAACCGAAAAAAATACAAAAGTTATATTTTGTGACTTTCCAAGTGCTGATATACCGTCTAATATATATAAAAATATTATAAAAACTGAAGGTAAAAAATTTGGTCTTTCAAGTGATGATATTCTATTTACATCTGATATAGGATATATAAACGGTTTTCCAAGACAAAGTGTATTTGAACTTTTTACTTTGTCTAACATTTTTATTTGTCCATCTTATTCTGAGTCTTTTGGTCTAACTGTACTCGAAGCCAGTAGCAGAGGTAATTTCTTGGTTTTAAATGAATCTGTTCCTGCTTTGAAAGAGCTTGGAAACTCACTTGGTGCATATTTTATGCGTTGGGATGCTAGAAATTTTGGTTATGATACACATGAAAAATATAATCCATCAGAAAAAGATTATTATGAAGAACATGGCAATATAATAGTAAATTTAATGAGAGAAGACAAATGCTTACATGCAAAAACTATGGCTAGATACAAATATAACCTTGATTGGATTTGTAGAAATCAGCTTATGCCTTTAATACAATATTAGTAAATCGTACATTACTTCATGAATATAATAATTTAAATTTTGGCATAGATTATAAAAACGGCAACAAAAAATGTTGCCGTTTATTTTTATAACAATGCAATTTTAACCTCATCTATATTACTTCTAATATAGTTATATTTTTCAACTTGTTCCTTGTTATTAATATCATATTGAACATCGCTTGCCATAATCATGATATAAACATACTTATCGTTTTGTGCTAATACTACTTGCTCAACTGGACTTTCATTTTTATATTCTTCCCACTCATCTAAAGTTTCTCTAAATATAAAACATACTATTCCGCCCCAAGATGTTTCTATTATAACACCATCTGATGAATTAGGATTGTCTTTCACAGTACAATCCCAATCAACTGGGATTTGTACAACCATACCTAATTCTTTTTTCATATAAGCCTCTACTACATCTTGTACATTATCTTGTTGTGCATCATTTGTCATATTTGATATTATATGTCTTATATATTCATATGGAACATATGTAACAGAATTTTTTAGTATAGGTGCATTTATCATATATACAGTAATTCCTAAATCCTGTCCTAAAATGGTTGGTTTTGCATTTTCAATCAGTTGTGACTGACCTATAACTATTTTATAGTTATAAATAAGCAATAAATCTTGTGACTTTTCCGCTAAAGTGATTGTTATATCACCATTTTCCCATGTTATAGAACTTTCTTCATTATCTAAAAAATCTAAATTTTCTAATGTTTCACGAAGTGGCACATATAACTCACCATTTTTTATAAAAGGGTTATTTTTAAATTCTATACTTTGTCCGTTATTTTTAACCAAAGCCGCATATTCATCTTTGATAAGTCCTGAAAAAATACCATTTGCAAATGCTGTTGATGACAAAATTACTACTGCCATTAGAAAAGATATTGCAGACATTATTTTGCCTGTCTTTTTATTGTTCTTAATCATAATAAATCTCCTTTCTAGCATTTTTTTACTTTCAATCATCTTTAATACAGGAAAATTTCTACTTTTATTATTTATACTTACAATATCAATAATTGTGTTTACATAATCTATTTTTTCACTCTTATTCATATGCTCTACAACAGATAAATCACATGAAATCTCACATTCTATATTTATTTGTCTTGATACATAATATATAACTGGATTAAACCAATGTATACACTTTACAAATACTGAAAACCATTTATAAATAATATCATTCCGCTTTAAATGTGTTATTTCATGCCTTAAAATATTATCTAGCTGTATATCAGTAAATTCTATATCTGGTAAAACTAATATAGGCTTAAATACACCTATTATGAATGGCGAAGATATATTTTTACATACTCTTATATCAAGCTTTCGCTTTGTGTATCTTTTTATCTCTTGTAGTGATATTAAAGCCGAATGTTTTCTTATTTTTATCAGCATTTTGATATAAGAAATAATATTTATAAGCAATGCCACAAAAACACCCGAAATCCATACTTTTTCAATAATATCAGTGCTATTAACTTTGATATTTTTATCTGTATTACTTTGCATAGTATTTAGCTGTATATTATTATACTTATTTGGCTTAACACCTATCTCATCAGTTAAAACCAAACTTGATTTTTCTAAAGATATATCAAACTCTTTGTATTGCTTTACACTAAACGGAAAAATCATGGCTAAAAGCACAATAAGCCATATATAATAATTCCACTTATAACCAAAAAACCTCCTTGTTACTACTTTTAACATTATTATTATAATAGCTAAAATTGAACCTGAAAGCGTTGATACTAAAACAGATTTAAATATACTATCTATCATATATCAAAACCCCTTAAAAATTGATTTTAACTCCTTTATATCCTCATCTGTCAAAGTTTTTTCTTCAAAAAGAGATACTACTAAATCTTGTGCTGAACCATCAAACACATTTTTAATTAAGCCCTTAACCTGTAATTTTTTATACTCCTTTGATGTAATTATCGGAGTATAATATAATGATTTCCCTCGTTGCTCGGCTGATATTGCACATTTATCTACTAATCTTGCCAAAAATGTAGCTATTGTTGTACGCTTCCAACCATGATTTTCAACAGCCTTTCCAATTTCTGCTGAACTGAGTGGCTGTTTTGATTTCCACAGAACTTTCATTATTTCAAGCTCTGCTTTCCCTATACTTATTTCGATGCACATTTATTATACACCTCCAAACTTTTTATTCTACTCTTGTAGACACTTATAGTCTATGCCTGTAGACGTTATTTGTCAATAGTTTTTTATATATTTAATTTGTTCTTATAAAGCCATAGCATCTGCTGCTAAGTCCTCAAACAAATCAGTAATAGCATCGCCTTTACATTGTATTGCTGCTGTACTAAATGGTAAACCAGATGCTGATTGTGGGAATATACCTGTCGTATGGTCTACAAAATATGCATCAAAACCATCTCGTTTAATCTGCTCTGGAGTTAAATTTCTAGTTAGCTGATATACAATAGCTGCTATCATCTCTTGATGAGCTAATTCCTCAGTACCTATATCAGTTAAAATAGCCTTACATTCTTTATATGGCATTGTATAACGCTGATTTAAATATCTTGCTGCTGCTCCCATCTCACCATCTGGGCCACCTAATTGTGTCATTATAATCTTAGCTGCAACAGGGTCTGGATTTTTAATTTTAACTGGATATTGTAGCTTTTTTTCATAACCCCACATCAGTTATCAGCTCCTTCCCAAGGCCATGGGTCATCTATCCAAGTCCACTGTAAATTATTATCCATATTTTTCATTGTAAGCACACCATATTTACTTTCATACTCCTTAACTGCTTTATTATACTTTTCTCTTGCCTTACGAAAATGGTCTAATGCCATTGCATCTTTTGGGTGAGAATTTAAAAAAAGTCCTGTATCCATCATTGTGAAATCATATTCTCTGATTTTTTGAAGCATATTTTCTCTACTAGTCATTATTATATGCCTCCTCTCCAATGAATGGTTTATCTAAGCATGGAAATACTGTACCTCTTTTAAGTGCAACATCATAATTATATGGTGTTTCCCATGTTTGAGTTGGCACAAATGCCATAGCTAAGGATAATAAATCTGTATTTATACTATCGCTTGGCAAAATACAATTACCTGATGGTAAACTTGGTGTTGGAAGAGGAAATGGCCCAGCATCTGGTGAAGCAGTAACATCATTATTTTGCTTCTTTTTTTCTAAAATTGATTTTCCTGCTTCTGGTTTTATAGGTTTAAGCTGTTTTTCCATAAAATCTCACTTCTCCTTTCTTTGGTCTAACGCAAAGGCGTTGTGCATTATTCTATGACTATTAAATTAAATTGGTGTATGGTTTGAAAATTTATATTTTATATGTTATACTTAATTGATATAAAATTTATTAGGAGGAATTTTTTTATGTTTGATTATATAAATAGACAAGCTAATCAAATAATAACCGAACTTATAAGTTTATCAAAGCTAAAATCTGGTGATATTATTGTGGTCGGTTGCTCATCAAGTGAAGTTATCGGACATAAAATCGGAACTGATTCCAGCCCTGATATTGCAAAAGTTATCGTAAATGCTATTTTACCTGTCATTCGTGAGAATAATCTATTTCTTGCTGCACAGTGTTGCGAACACCTAAATCGTGCTATAATTATTGAACATGATGCCGCAGTTAAATACGGTCTTACAGAAGTAAACGTTATTCCTCAACCTAAAGCTGGTGGCTCTTTTGCAACAGCTGCATATAATGCATTTGAGAACCCTGTTGCGGTTGAAAGCCTTTGTCATAAAGCTACCGCCGGTCTTGATATTGGTGGCACACTAATCGGTATGCACTTAAAAGAAGTTGCTGTTCCTTTACGGCTTTCTGTTAAAACTATTGGTGAGGCAAATATAATTGCGGCAAGAACTCGTCCTAAATTCGTGGGTGGAAGTCGTGCCGTTTATAATGAAGATTTACTTTAATATTTGTTGGAGAAAAAGATAAATGACAATTAAAGCTGTATTATTTGATTTAGATGATACATTATACGGTGATTTTAAAGCCTGTGACAAGCTAGGTTTAAAGGCTGCGGGTGAATATCTATCAAAAGAAATTGACATAGATGCACAAAAAGCTGCTGATGCTATGAATAATGGCAGAGAGCTTTTAAGAAAACACTGTCCATATGAACCTGAAATGCATAATCGCACGCTTTTTGCAAAATGGGGTTTAGAAGCCATTGGCATAAATCCATTAAATTATGCTCAAAATATGAATGATATGTATTGGAATACAGTAATCGACAATATGATTATACATAAAGGCGTTGAAAAACTGCTTACTGACCTTAAAAATGCAAATATTCCTGTTGGTATATG
>CALWMO010000130.1 GCA_944381965.1 uncultured Butyricicoccus sp. | reverse complement strand
ATTATTATTGCAACATTCGCATCTAATGTATCACGTTTGCAGCAGATATTAGATATAGCTGCAAAATATGGCAGAAAGGTCGCTGTTTGTGGTCGAAGTATGGAGAAAATCATAACCGTTGCTGGCGAACTTGGTTATTTGCAGGATAAAGGCAAGGTTTTGATTGATATGGCAGAAATACATCGATATCCACGAGAACAGATTGTTATTGTATCTACAGGTTCTCAAGGTGAAACCATGTCTGCTCTTTACCGTATGGCATACAATAGTCATAAACAAGTCGATGTTGTAGCTGGTGACCGTATTCTAATTGCTGCCTCTGCTATCCCAGGGAACGAGAAAGCTGTAAATAATATGATAAACGAGCTTTATAAAAAGGGTGCAGAAGTTATTTATGACCGTAATGCAGCACTTCATGTTTCAGGTCACGCTTGTCAAGAAGAATTAAAACTCATGCTTGCTTTATGCAAACCTAAGTATTTTATTCCAGTACATGGTGAACATCGTATGCTTTGTATGCATACTCAAATCGCTCAAAAAATGGGAATGCCTAAACGCAATACTATTGTCGGTGAAATCGGACGACCTATCGAAATTGGTGAACGCTCTATTCGCCTTGGAAACCCTGTACCATCAGGCAGAGTGCTTGTTGATGGTCTTGGTATAGGTGATGTAGGCTCGGCTGTACTGCGTGATAGAAAACACCTGTCCGAAGATGGTCTGTTAGTTGTTGTTATGACCATTGATGCAACTTCTAGAGTCGTTATTGCAGGGCCAGATATTGTTTCTCGTGGTTTTGTATATGTTAAGGAAGCTGAACCACTTATGGAGGAACTAAGAAACACCTGTCAAATAGCACTTGACCGCTGTCTTGATGAAGGTGTTCGTGATTGGAACGGTATTAAACTTGCTGTTAAGGGTGCATTAAGTGATTATTTATTTAAGAAAACTAAACGCAGCCCTATGATTTTACCAATCATAATGGAAATATAAAAAAAACGCATTGCTTACGCAATGCGTTTTTTTGTTTTATACTGGACCTTTTGTAACAGGTGCAAGCCATACTTTACCTGTACCACGATATACATTTACTAAACCTTCGCCAGACGCTGCCGAACCGATAAGTGTTTTACCAGAACGCTCAACTGTAAAGTCAAGTGTACCACTCCAAGCGATTGCCATATTACCGTCAACTTTTAATACATCATTTTGAAGTGTAATTTCTATGAGTTCTTCTTTTGGCACAGGAGATTCCAAGCAAAGTGTACCCATTCCCTGAATACCTAAGTTAAATAAGCCTTCTCCACCTGCAACCGCAGATGATAGGTTAGAACGCATAACTGCCTTATGTTTTAAACTGGACTCACATGCAAGAAATAGTCCATCATCTAAAACAATACTTCCGCCCCATTGTGCCATATCAATGAGAAGTATATGTTTATATGTAGGCTCAAGCACTAAAGTACCATTTCCAACATATTCTGGCTTAATTGCAGATTCACCAGTTACCTGTCCACGAAGTGCTTTACCAAAGAAATCACCAACGCCCTTGATACCTGTTGTAGCATTTACATCTCCAACTGTCCACTGCATAGCACCTGCTTGAAGTGTAATTCCTTGTGCTTTGCTCATATCACAAATAACCTGACGTTTGCGTACATTCATTTCATTACAGAAAAACGCTGTTTGTGCCTCATGTGGCATGACACTTAAATCTCTTAAATACTCAACAACAGTAAATGGCCCAAGCTGATTTAAGATTTTAATGTCATCATTGTTTGTGAAGTTTTGAATCTTGTACATTTAGCATCCTCCATTCATAAATAAAGTCCACAGCTATTTTATAATAGCACAATAATATTTTACCACATATATCATATGCTTTAAAGCTATTATTTAATCTTCTTTACACATATCTATACATTCCTTGAGCCAGTTGCAAGTGGCTTCTTCACGTCTTATAGCACCCAAAAGTACCAAATAATCACTAAATTCATATGTTCCCCTTTTCGGAACTTCGCCAAATTCTGACTGATTCTTCTTTAAATGCTCAAGTCTAGCATTATGCTGCTTTAACTGATTCTCTAAAATATAAACTTGACGCTCTGGTGCTAAAGCAGAGGAATAAAAAAGCTGCAAACGGAATTCTTCTTTAGGCGTTGCCTTCATTTTATGTGTTTGACCAAGCCACTTCATAAAATCTTGTCTTCCAAGCTCGGTTATTGAATATAATTTTTTCTCAAGTACACTTCCTGAAATTTCAACTGTATATGTTACCATACCTTCTTCGGTAAGTCTTTTAAGCTCAGGATAAATTTGACTGTGTTTAACAGACCAAAATTCTGATAAAGCTCCCTCAAAAAGCTTCATAAGCTCATATCCTGTCATATCTTGTTTATTTAACATACCCAAAAGAGCATACTTTAAAATTCTCATAATATCCTCGTTTCTGTTTTAAAGCAATAAAGTTTAATTGTGTATTAAATTATATTATAACACCTCTTATTTTACAATAGTATAGTTAATTTTATCATGATTTACAGTAAAATTTTATGCATCTCACCAAATATGTAATATAATAACATGTAAGTATTGACATGTTATTAACGAACTGTTATTATTTGATTGTCAAATTTATAACGAATGGGGAAATAAGTATGAATCTCACAAAAAAACGCTGGCTGATTCTGGCTGTTTGCTGTATAGCAAACCTATGTCTTGGCTCAATCTACACATGGAGTGTTTTCGCCACTCCTATGGCAGAGCATCTATCTGCTATCACTGGTCAAACCATGACTTCTGCTAACCTCGCCATTGTATACACTATCGCTAACTCTGTCGGCCCTATCACCATGATTTCTGGTGGTTGGTTTAATGACAAATTCGGCCCTAAAAAGGTTATTTTTGTCGGCGGACTTATGTTCGGTTTAGGCATGGTGCTTTCTGGTTTTGCTACTAGTGTAACTCACCTTATCATAACCTATGGTCTTATCTTTGGTCTTGGTCTTGGTATGGCTTACGGTGCAACTATTAGTAGCTGTGTAAAGTTCTTTCCAGACAAGCGTGGTCTAATCGGTGGTTTAACTACTGCGGCTTATGGCCTTAGCTCGGTAATCTTACCTCCTGTTGTAGCTGTACTAGTAGATAACTTCGATGTTACTAAGGCATTTATTATTGTAGGCATTTTATTTATTGTGCTTATGACAATCTCAGCATTTTTTGTTGAACAATGTCCACAAGGCTTTATTCCTGAAGGCTGGAACCCTCCACAGGTTAAAGCCGGTGCATCTAATAATGATAAAGATTGGAAAGGTATGCTTTCAAGCCCTATCTTCTATGTTATGATGATGCTTTTATGTTGTGGTGCATTTTCTGGCATGATGTACACCTCTCAAGCACGTTCTGTTGCTGAAAATATGATTGGTATGACCGCACTTGCTGCTAGTACCGCTGTTTCTGTTATTTCTTTATTCAATGTATTCGGTAGACTTTTAGCTGGTTTTATGTCTGATAAAATCGGTCGTGCTCAAACTTTAGCTCTATCTTGTGCATTATGTATTGTTGGTATGTTCTCACTCTATATCTCTGGTCAAGGCGATGTTACAACCTTCTATATTGGTTCTGCAATCCTTGGTCTGTGTTTTGGTGCATTTATGGGTGTATTCCCAGGATTTACTGCCGACCAGTTCGGTGCAAAAAATAACAGTGTAAACTTTGGTATCATGTTTATTGGTTTTGCTGTTGCAGGTTATTTTGGCCCTACCATTATGGCAAGCACAGCAAATGACCCTAAACCTTATGCTAACGCTTTTCTAATCGCTGCTGCATTAAATGCTGTTGGTATTGTATTAACTTTTGTATATCGTGCTATGAAGAAAAAATCAAACTAATTTAAAGAGAAAGGATTTTTGAAATGACAAGAAAGTATCCAAATTTAAGTAAACCTATTAAAATTGCTGGTGTAACTTTCCGTAACCGTATGTTTTCTGCTCCTATGGGTGGCACTGACATAACAAATGATGGTTGTATTGGCCCTAAGTCTACCGCTTTTTATGAGCTTCGTGCAAAGGGCGGTGCAGGTGCTGTAACCGTTTCTGAGTGTATGGTTCACCCTGAAACAGATGGCTCTCATGCTTATCACTTAGATACTGCTATTTTAAACTCTCTTGCTGCTGCTACTTATACTGCTGATGCTATTCGCCGTCATGGTGCTATGCCTAGCCTTGAACTTTCTCATTCTGGCATGTACTCTGGTACTTATATGACAGATAAAAACCGTAAACATGGTTTAGCTCAATGGGGGCCTTCTGCTTGCACTCGTCCAGATGGCGTTGAAGTTGGCGAGCTTACTCAGGAAATGATAGATGATATTGTAGCTGCTTATGGTCGTGTAGCTGGTCTTGCTAAACGTGCAGGCTTTGAAATGATTATGATTCATGCAGGTCATGGCTGGCTTATTAATCAGTTCCTTTCCCCTTACTTTAATAAACGTACTGATAAATACGGCGGAAGTCTTGAAAATCGTTGCCGTTTTGCTAAGGAAGTTTTAACCGCTGTTAGAGAAAATGTAGGCGAAATGTTCCCAATAGAGCTTCGTATGAGTGGTTCTGAGCTATTTGACGGTGGCTATACACTTGAAGATGGAGTAGAAATTGCAAAACAGCTTGAAAGCTATATTGATTTACTTCATGTATCTGCTGGTACTTATCAGCGTGGCTTTGGTGATACCCACCCATCTATGTTCAAAGAGCATGGTTGTAATGTTTATCTTGCAGCTGAGATTAAAAAGCATGTAAGTGTACCTGTTGCAACTCTTGGCGGTCTAAATGACCCAGAACAAATGGAAGAAATTATTGCTTCTGGTAAGGCTGATATTGTATACATGGCTCGTGCATTACTTGCAGACCCAGAACTGCCTCGTAAGGTTGTAGAAAATCGTGATGATGAAATCGTTAAATGTTTACGATGCTTTACCTGTATGGCTGAACGTGCTGCTACTGCAACCCGTCGCTGTACTGTAAACCCTCTAATCGGTCGTGAATTAGATGGTGTTGAAGTTATGCCTGCACCTGTTAAGAAAAAAGTTCTTGTTGCAGGCGGTGGCCCTGGCGGTTTATATGCTGCTTATACTGCTGCTCGTCGTGGTCATCAGGTTGTACTTTGCGAAAAGGAAAATGAGCTTGGCGGTATTCTACAGAGTGAACAGGCTCTACCATTTAAAGT
>CALWMO010000129.1 GCA_944381965.1 uncultured Butyricicoccus sp. | reverse complement strand
TCATATACGATTTACCCCTTTATTTTATAATTCAATTACGGCTGCACCATAAGTAAGACCGCCGCCAAAGCCACTGATTAAAATTTTCTGACCTGATTTTAAAAGACCTTTTTCCTTCATTTCAGCCAAACATATAGGAATTGAAGCTGATGAAGTATTACCAAAACGGTCAATATTTACATAAACCTTTTCTTTTTGTAGTCCATATCTTTCGGCAACCATTTTAAGAATGCGAAGGTTTGCCTGATGAAGTACATACCAATCTATATCAGAAGCATTTAAATCTGCACGTTTAAGAGCATTGTCAATAGAATCAGGCACAGCATTTGCAGTAAACCTAAATACATCACTGCCTGCCATTTTGAGGAAACGATGTTTTGAGTCAATTGTTCTGTCGCCTGTAATTGGGTCTTGTTCTACTGGAAGTGCACCAGCAAATAGACAGTGACCTAGAGAGCCTTCTGCACGCATATAAGTGGAAAGTATACCACTTTTTTCCTCGCTTGCAGTATAAACAACAGCACCTGCACCATCACCAAAGATAACACAGGTTGACCTATCAGTATAATCGACAATACTGCTAAGACGTTCTACTGAAACTACAATCACATTTTTTGCTTTACCTGCTTTAATATAGCTATCTGCAATATCGGTTGCATATACAAAGCCTGAACAAGCTGCATTCATATCATAAGCCATGGCATGTTTTGCACCAAGTTTGTCCTGTAAAACACATGCAACAGTTGGTGTATAGCTATCTGGTGTTACTGTACTTACAACAATTAAATCAAGCTCTTCACCAGAAATTTTGGCATCACTTAGAGCTTTTTCAGCTGCTGAAAGAGCCATTTGCCATGTTGTTTCGTTTTGAGCTATTCTACGCTCATGGATACCTGTTCTTTTGACAATCCATTCATCACTGGTGTCGACCAGCTCTTCCAGTCTGCTATTTGTCAGACGGTATTCTGGTGTATAGGCACCCATTCCAATAATCTTGCTAAAAATTTTGCTCGACCTCCTGTCAGATCCGCAATTATTTTGAAAGCCTAACTAAAATACTAAAAAATAAAACCTCGTACAACCAAGAGTGGGGCATAATCGCCCAAATAAATAGGTTTGATTGACAAAGTAACTCGCTAATATTATAATAAAGCCATATCTGTATGTCAATAGTTTCCTATATATCTATGCAAAGATACGCATTGCTAACCGAGGAACTTTGTACATAAATATACTTTTTTAGGCTTTTTAGGAGGATTTTGACGATGACCTATGGTTTTGCACTTTTCCCTGGACAGGGTGCTCAGCATGAGGGTATGGGCAAAGAAGTTTATGAAGGGAGCACAGCAGCTCGTGAGGTTTTTGAATGTGCATCAGATACAGCAGGACTTGATGTAGCAAAACTTTGCTTTGAGAGCAGTATGGACGAGCTTTCAAAAACCGTTAACTCTCAGATTGCAATTTTCACCCATTCAATGGCAGTTTATGCAGCATTAAAAGAAGCTGGTGTTAGTTTTTCTGCTTGTGCTGGTTTCTCTCTTGGTGAATATACTGCACTTGCAGCCTCTGGCATCGTTTCACTTGAAGATGGTATAAAAATCGTTCGTAAGCGTGGACAAGTTATGCAAAAGGCAGCTGATTCTATGGATAGCGGTATGGCAGCTGTTTTAGGGCTTGAAGATGAGGCCGTAGAAAAGGCATGTTCTGAGGTTACAAGTGGCATAGTTCTTCCTGTAAACTATAATTGCACTGGTCAGCTTGTAATTGCTGGTGAACGTCAAGCATTAAATGATGCTATAGAGCGTTGCAAAGCAGCGGGTGCAAGAAGAGCTTTACCTCTTGCTGTAAGTGGTGCATTCCATACACCTCTTTTAAATGAAGCTGCCGAGGAGCTTGGTGAGTTTTTATCTGGTATTAAGTTTAATGAGCCAACCATGCCTATTTACACAAATGTAACAGGCGAGATTCTAAAAACAGATGATATGATTTCACATTTAAAGACACATATGGTTTCCCCTGTTCGTTGGAAAACTCTTATCTCAAACGGTATAAAAGCTGGTCTTAAAACAGGCTGTGAAATCGGAACTGGTAAAACCTTGACTGGCTTTGCTAAAAAAATCGACAAAGAACTTTCTATTTTACCTGTTGAAACCATGGAAAATGTGGAAAGTGCAGCAAAATAAAACCTTTTCTTTGACTTATATGTAATCATCGTGATATACTTATTTGGTGCATTTCAAGTCATTACAAAACGCAGGGACGCACAATGTTCCCTGCGTTTTTATTTGGATTTTTTATACATCTAAGTGGCACAAATATATGTGTCGCTTTTAATTTTTAGGAGGTTTCATTTGAGTATTACGACATTTTCTGACTTAAACCTTTCCGAGCCTATTCTTCGTGCTATAAAAGATATGGGATTTTCTGCACCAACTGAAATACAGGCTCGTGCAATTCCAGCGATTTTAGCCGGCCCAGATGTTATTGGTAAAAGTCATACAGGTACAGGTAAAACAGTAGCTTTCGGTGTTCCAAGTGTTATGTGCACCGAGCCTACTGGTGAAACACAGGTTTTAATTTTATGCCCAACCCGTGAGCTTGCACAGCAAGCAGAAGGCGAAATCCGTAAGATTTGCAAATACTTAGAAGGAATTAGAGTGCTTGCAGTTTATGGCGGTGACCCAATAACAAGCCAGATAAGACAGCTTAAACGTGGAATTGAAATTGTAGTCGGCACTCCAGGACGAGTTATGGATTTAATGCGTAGACATGCATTAGACCTAACAGGGCTTAAAATTGCAGTGCTTGACGAAGCAGATGAGATGTTTTACATGGGCTTTAGAGATGATTTTGAAACAATTTTACAATCCACACCAGATACACGTCAAACAATACTGTTTTCTGCTACAATGCCACCAGAAATTATGGAAATCACAGGCGAATATCAAAAAGACCCTGTGCTTATTGAAGCAGGCAGTCAAACCGAACGCACAATGGATACAATCAAACAGTATTATTCCGAAGTGCCTAGAGGTGAAAAAGAGCGAGCTTTAACACTTTTACTTCATGCACATCAGCCAAAGCTATCTATTATTTTCTGTAACACAAAAAAGATGGTAGATGAGCTTGTAAGATATCTCGGTGAGCATGGTTTCCAAGCGTCTGCACTTCATGGCGATATGAAACAGGATATGCGTACAGCTGTTATGAATAGCTTTAAATCTGGCAGAACGCCTATACTTATTGCAACCGATGTAGCGGCAAGAGGTATTGATGTCGATGATGTAGACACTGTTTATAATTTCGATATTCCTCAGGATTTTGAATATTATATCCATAGAATTGGTCGTACAGGTCGTGCAGGAAGAAGCGGCTGCTCATATACTCTGATAGATGGGCCAAGACAGGCGGCTGTTGTGCGTAGCATTGAACGCTTTACAAAGGCTAAAATTGAGCAGTTACCACTTCCAGATTATAAAACTATTGCAAATCAGCGTAGCCAAACCTTAGGTGATGTAATTGAGGGTGTATTGCTTGAAAAGGCAAACGGTGTAGAAAAGCGTTTTTGTGTTAATTCTATACTTGAAAAGCTTGGTCAGAGTGGTTATTCACATGAGCAAATTGCAGAAGCTGCACTTGAGCATTTACTAACTCAGGAAATGGCAAGAATCCCAGAGGTTAAAGCACCAAAAATGCAAAAACAAAAGCCACTTGCAGCACTTAAGGAAGGCTGTGTACGTCTAAGGGTTTCTGTTGGCAGAAATCAAAAGGTTGCACCAAACCATATTGTTGCAGCGATTGCAGAGGGTACTGGCATCTCTGGCAAACGAATTGGCAAAATTCAATGTTTTGGCGATTACTCTCTAGTAGAAGTGCCAGAGGAGCTTTCAAAGCGTATAGTCAAGGATATGGTTGGCATGCCTGTCGGTGGATTTAATGCCGATATTAGAATGTATCAAGAGGAATCGAACAATAGACGTTCTTCTAAAAAGTCATCACAAACAGGCAGAAATCACCATAGAAATGGACATAGAACCCCACCTAGTCATGGTCATGGACGTGGCAAAGGAAATAAACATTCCAAAAAGGGTCGTAAAAGATAAAAAAATTGGTCTGAGAACTTAAACTTCTCAGACCTTTTAATTTATACTCCTGTAAGTGCAAGCTTAATTGCTATTCCTAAAAGAATAGCGAAAACGCTTGCAGTTGTCATTAAATCAACCGCTCTTTCTATATCGCTTATTACTACTTGCCTATCATCATCGCCAATGGTAGGCTTTTTGACATATTCACCGAAATATTTGGCATCTCCACCAAGCTGTATATGAAGTGCACCTGCACAAACTGACTCAGTTTGTGCAGAATTTGGGCTTTTATGATTAAATCTATCACGCTGAAATATTCTTTTAGCGTTTACAGTGTCGAATTTAAGCATACCAGCTGCTGCCATCATGCAAACAGCCGCTATCCTAGCGGGTAAAAAATTGAATATGTCGTCCATTTTAGCCGAAAACCAACCTAAATATTGATACTTTTCATTTTTATAACCGACCATAGAATCAAGTGTGTTAACCGCTTTATATAAAAATCCAAGTGGTGCACCACCTATTAACATAAAGATAAATGGTGCAATAACCCCATCTGTGGTATTCTCAGCAACCGTTTCCACTGCTGCTTTTATAACACCTTCTTTTGATAGCTCACTTGTATCACGTCCAACATAACGGGCGATAGCCTTTCTGCCGTCTTCAAGCGATTTTTTAAGCTCACTTTGCACATGTCTTCCTGCATCTGCCAAACACTTTCTTGCAAAAATCTGATAACAAAAGATAACATTTACTACAAAATGCACCCATGGATGTATACGGAATAAAAACTCTAAAATAATATATGGCACTAAAAAACTGACACTGCAAACAGCTATCCAAAGTAAGATTCCAGCAAAACGCTGACCAGATTTAGATAAAGGTAAACTTCTAAAAAATTTTTCTATTTTAGAAATCATAGCACCAATTAAACAAACAGGGTGAGGTAATTTTTCTGGGTCACCAACAAGTGCATCAAGGAAAAAGCCCAATGATATAGCTAAAATTAGCATCATAATAAATTCACCTCCAAAGGTAAATCACGCTTTAGCTTTGCCATAAAGTAAATAAATTGGATTATTACTTGTAAATTCGGTTGTATCGTTTATTCTATGTCCACGAATAGAATGAATTTGAACTATATTTTGCTCATCAAAGTTTTTTATTGCTTCTTTAGCTTCTAAAAGGGTTTCAAGTGATACAGCTGAAATAATAACTCTTATTTTTGGATTTTTCTTTAACAGTTTTGTTATTATTTCGCTCAT
>CALWMO010000128.1 GCA_944381965.1 uncultured Butyricicoccus sp. | reverse complement strand
CTAGTGATTGGAAGAAAAGTGTTAGATTAAATAGCACAGGATATACAATAGATGATTTAATTTCTATAATTTCAAAATTTGAAACTAAAGCAAACAAACAATCTATCAAGGTTAATTTGCTAGTAGATATTCAAGCTAAATTGCAAGCTGGTAAAGGTATTGGTTATGAAAGATGGGCAAAGGTTTTTAATCTTAAACAAATGGCTCAAACAATAAATTATCTAAGTAAAAATGGTCTTTTAGAATATACACAGCTTGAAGAAAAATCTAAAAATGTTGCAGAAAATCATAATATGTTATCTGAAAAAATTAAGGATACTGAAAAGCGAATGTCAGAAATTAAAATTCTAAAAACCAGTATCATAAATTATTCTAAAACACGAGATGTATATATAGCTTATCGAAAATCTGGTTATTCAAAAAAGTTTTTAGCTGAGAATGAGTCAGATATATTATTACATAAAGTAGCTAAGAAAACATTTGATGAAATAGGTTTAAAAAAGCTACCAACCATTAAAAAATTGCAATCTGAATATTCTGCTCTTATAGAAGAAAAGAAAAAATTATATTCTGAATATCGTCAAGTTCGTGATGAAATGCGTCAGATACTTACAGCTAAAGCTAATATTGATAGACTTATTGAAACAGATACCCATGAACACAAAAAAGAAAAAGATTATAACCAACGATAAACGTTGTAGTAAAAAAGCATTTGTAAAATGCGTAGCCACAGAATTATACTCTGTGTTAAAAGGGGTTTGGGGACGCTGTCCTCAACAAGCTATTTAGCGTGTGTATATACACACGCATTGCTTGCCAAGATTTCTGTGGTAGATTTAGCTCAGTAGATTGTCTTAATGTCCAAAATCTGTCATAATATAAGATATAATTTAAAAGAAGGTGGGAATTATGCAACAAACGCCTTTTCATGTTTATTATAAAGCAAGACAACTAGAGCAATTATCAGATGAAGAACAATTCATATCTGTATATGCCTCATCTGATATAAAAATATATCCATTTCAAATAGCGGCTACAAGTTTTGTTTTGCGTTCTCCATACCAAAAGGGAGCTATATTATGTGATGAAGCAGGTATGGGGAAAAGTCATGAAGCTATGCTTGTTATAACACAAAAATGGCTAGAGGGTAAAAGTAGAATACTTTTAGTTATCCCTAATATTGATTTGCTTTGGCAATGGATAGATATGCTTGAATCTTATTATACTGTTCCTTATACAATTATAACTAATAAAAAACAATGGCAAGAAAATAAAGATTATTCAAATGCTTTTATTCAAGATACTATTGTTATTACTACTTATGATTTTTTAGCTGACAATGAAGACTATGCAAAATTGATTGATTGGGATTTAATAGTATTTGAAGAAGCAAATATATTATCTTCTGTCTATCAAGATGATAATAAACAAGCAAAAGCACTTAAAAGAATTGCTGACAACTCATTTAAGCTACTACTTACAGGGACTCCTATTGAAAAAAATATAATGGATTTATATGGTTTGATTTATTTTATTGATGAAACTATATTGCCAAATGAAAAAGAATTTTTGTCGAGATATTTAAGAAAACCAGAAAATTATCCCGAATTAAGTAGTCAAGTTAGTAGATATTGCTTTCGTACATTGCGTTCACAAGCTAAGTGTTATGCTAAAGTGCCTAAGCGTGTTTTAATGACTATTGAATATACTCCATTGGAAGAAGAAGGTAGGCTTTACAACTTACTATATAACTATATAAATAAGCCTTATAAGATTGCATTTCCTGAGATGAATCAATATGATTTAGCACTTAAACTCATGGGATTATTAGGCTCATCAACTGCGGCTATAATACAAACAATTAAAAACATTATTAAACGCATAACAGACGATAAAGAGCTTTTTGAATGGAATGAAATGCTAACACTTGCACAATCTATAACACAAGATAGTAAAGCAAAAGAGTTAATAAACGTTTTAAAACAATGCTTTTCACTTATCAAAAAAACAGGTGCAAAACAAAAAGCAGTTATATTTACTGAAAGTATTGAAACTCAAAAAATGCTATATGATATCCTATCAAAAGAATACAAAACATTTATTTATAATGGAAATACTGATTTTTCTGGGATACAGCAATTTAAAACTATTGGAGAAATACTTATTTCTACTGATAATGGTGCAAAAGGTTTTAATTTACAAGAAGCAGCATTTATAATACATTATGATTTACCATATAACACATTAAAAATGGAACAGAGAATAGACCGCTGTCATCGTTTAGGTCAAGAAAATGATGTGCTTTCGGTTGCGTTTATTGATAAAAATAATCTTGCTGATGTTCGTAAACTTGAACTTGTTAATAAACGTATGCTTGTAACAGATGGTGTGTTTGGTATAACAGATGATATAATCGGTGGTTTTACTGATGATATAAATATAGCGTTGCCTGTTATTGCTGAAAGATTACGTCATAAAACACAAATTGAAAATGATTTTCAGCAAATATTAAATATAAACGAAAAAGATAACAAACAAATTGTTTCTAATGCTGAAAATATACTTTTCACTACTTTCACAAAAGAACTTGCTGACAAAGTTAAAATTTCACCTAGATATATTAACAAAAGGGCAGAGGAATTAAATAATAGTTTGTGGGAAGTTGTAAAATACTTTTTTGAAACATATAACAATCAAAATACAGATTGTTTTTTTGAGATTGATAATGAAAAACGCACTATCACAGCTACAAATTATAATGAATTACCAGTATTATTTTATTATTGGACAGGTAGTCGTAATAAACCATATAGAAGTCAGAAAGTTTATAGTATGGCAAAAGACTTTAAACCTAAATCTGGTCAAATTACACTATCTAGCATAATCGGAAAAGGTATTTTACATGAATTAGAATGTGCTAACCAAGGGGAAGTTATAATTGATAATTCACAATATAAAATAGAGGGTTGTCAAATTGGACTTTACACTGTTACAATTACAGATGGTAAAAATGAAAAAGAATATTCTGTTTTATGTGGTATAACTGAAAGTGGAAATGTTTTAAATGATACAGAATGTAGAAAGATTTTAGATTTACCAGTAATTCAATATAGTGAGAACGAACATAAATCACCACACTGGCTTAAAAATAACGCTAATAAGCATAAATTAGATGAGTTTGTGCCAAAAGATAGTTTGTTAGCTAACTATACACAAAAAACATCACCAGCGAAAACAGAAGAAATTGACCGCATGAAACAAATGATTGCGAATAAAAAAGCCCAAATTAGCAGAGAGATAAACAAATTAGACAGTAAAATTCGTGAGGTAACAGCAGAACTAGAAACTGTTACAAGTGACAGGCTAAAGCGTTTATCTTTGCAGAAAAAAGTTAATCAGTTACGTCAAGAATTTATGAAACGAGAGGAAAATCAGTTTTTTGATTCTATGCGACTTGATTTAGAACTAGAAGAACAAATTAAGGCTTTTATGGATAATGAAAAAATAGATATAAGTATAGTAAGGGATTTTATAATAACTATTGTTGATGTTTTAAACTAACTTACATTTAAGCATAGATAAATAAGAAGGAAGGTTTTAATTTGATGCAATATGACCCTATAAAAGATACACCTCAATGGAAAGCATTAAATTCAATTTGGAAAAGTTGCACAAAAGAACAACAAGAACTTCTGATGAAAGATTTTAAAGTTTTAGGGGAGTTTATAAGAAAGCATACTCATATTGATAAAAAATGTTTAAATAAGAATCAAAATAATAGAGTTAAAGATGATTATAGATATTTAAATGATTTATCAAAAGAGGCAAAGGATTTTGTTATAGCTATTATAAATAATGGTGATAAAAATATTTACCACAGTGTTATGGCAGTAATAAATAATAAACGTAATTCTGATAAGAATGATATAATAGAATTTTATTTTAAAAAATATAGAAATAAACGACCATATATAATAGAAAATGAACCTTTAGTGCGTGAAATAATTGACTTATGTTGGGAGAGGACTCATAATTCCAAACAATCCCCAAATATAGATAATGAGGAGTAATAAAAATGTCTGAAATAATAGATGGTTTATCCATGAACATAGAACAAGCGAACATACAAAAATTATATTCAGTTTTTCCAGAATGTGTTGTTGAGGGGAAGTTAGATATTGACAAGCTACTTTCATTATGTGGGCAATACATAGACAACGATTTTGAAAAATATAAATTTGAGTGGAAAGGTAAAGCCGATTGTTTGCGAATTGCTCAAAAGCGTTCAACAGGTACTTTAAGACCATGCAAAGAAGAAAGTGTAAACTGGGATAACACTCAAAACCTTTATATTGAGGGCGATAATTTAGAAGTTTTAAAGTTATTACAAACTACTTATTATGGTAAAGTTAAGATGATATACATAGACCCGCCTTACAATACAGGTAATGATTTTGTTTATGAAGATGACTTTGCTGACCCTATGGCAAAATATAAAGAAGTTACAAGCCAAACAACAAAATCAAATCCAGAAACTATGGGACGTTATCACACAAATTGGCTTAATATGATGTATCCTCGTTTACGTCTAGCGTCAAACCTTTTGCGTGATGATGGTGTGATTTTTATTTCTATTGATGATAATGAAGTTCATAATCTAAGAAAATTATGTGATGAAGTTTTCGGTGAGGAAAATTTTATTACACAGATGATATGGGAAAGAGCATATTCACCTAAAAATGATGCTAAATATATATCAAATAGTCATGATTATGTACTGATGTATACAAAAAATATAAGTAATTTTGTTATTGGTAGACTTGAACGTACAGAAGAAGCAAATGCAAGATATAAAAACCCTGATAATGACCCAAGAGGTGTATGGAAGCCTGGAGACCTCTCTGTTAAAACTTATAATTCAGAATTTGATTATCCAATAACAACACCATCAGGTAGAGTAGTTGAACCACCAACAGGGCGTTGTTGGAGACAATCTAAAGAAGCATTTGAAAAAAATGTATCTGATAATAGAATATGGTTTGGAACTGATGGAAATAGCGTTCCACAAGTAAAAAGATTTTTATCAGAATTGAAATATGAAGGTATGGCACCGCAATCAATTATGTTTTATAAAGATGTTGGTCATAGCCAAGAAGGTGCTAAAGAAGTTACTAATTTATTGCAATCTGGTTCATTTGATGGACCAAAACCAATTAGACTTTTAAAAAGATTATTAACAATATCAAATGCTAAATCTGATGACATTATTCTTGACTTTTTCTCTGGCTCGGCAACTACTGCTCATGCGGTTATGCAGTTAAATGCAGAAAATGGCGGAAACCGTAAGTTTATTATGGTTCAGTTACCAGAAGTATGTGACGAAAAAAGCGAGGCATACAAAGCGGGA
>CALWMO010000127.1 GCA_944381965.1 uncultured Butyricicoccus sp. | reverse complement strand
CACCATCTTCTCTCAACTCAATAATACGATTTGCAATAGTCTGCATAAATTCATGGTCATGAGATGCAAATAATACATTACCCTTAAAATCTCTAACACCATTATTCACAGCGGTGATTGATTCAAGGTCAAGATGGTTTGTAGGTTGGTCAATAACAAGCACATTAGAACCAAATAACATCATACGAGAAAGCATCATACGCACTTTTTCGCCACCAGAAAGCACATTAACTGGCTTATAAACATCATTGCCAGAGAATAACATTCTGCCAAGGAAACCACGCAAAGTTGACTCTAGTGTATCGGTTCTTGAATATGGTGCAAGCCAATCTAGCATATTTTCTTGATGTCCATCGAAAAATTCATTGTTATCTTTAGGGAAATATGACTGTGATGTTGATACACCCCATTTGAATGTACCTTCATCTGGCTCGATTTCACCCATTAAAATTTGGAATAAGCATGTCGCAGCTCTTTCATTCTCAGCGATAAATCCAATTTTATCACCCTTTTTAACAATGAATGATACATTATTAAGCAGTTTTTCACCATTAATAGTTTTTGAAATGCCGCTAACCTCAAGTATATCCTTGCCCGCTTCTCTATCCATTGTAAATCCTACCCATGGATAGCGACGAGATGATGCAGGAAGTTCTTCAACACTTAACTTATCAATCAGCTTACGTCTTGAAGTTGCCTGACGTGACTTGGATTTATTAGCAGAGAAACGCTGAATAAATGACTGAAGTTCCTTGATTTTTTCTTCATTTTTCTTATTTTGGTCACGAACCATACGTTGAATAAGCTGTGAAGACTCATACCAGAACTCATAGTTACCAACATATAGCTTAACCTTGCCATAGTCGATATCAACAATATGAGTACATACATTATTTAAGAAATGACGGTCATGCGATACAACAATAACTGTACCTGCAAAATCCATCAGAAAATCTTCTAACCAATGAATAGCATCAACATCTAAATGGTTAGTAGGCTCGTCCAATAATAAAATATCTGGGTGACCAAAAAGTGCTTGTGCAAGCAGAATTTTAACCTTTTCTGTATCCTGCATAGAACTCATTGGGCGATAAAGTGAAGCCTCACCATCTAATCCTAGACCTTCTAAAAGCTGTGCAGCTTCTGTATCTGCATTCCAGCCGTCCATCTCTGCAAACTCTGCTTCAAGGTCTGCTGCTCTGTTGCCATCTTCCTCTGTAAATGGGTCTTTTGCATATAATACTTCTTTTTCCTTGATAATCTCATATAAACGTGGATTACCTTGAATAATTGTATCTAAAACAGTAAAATCATCATAAGCAAAGTGGTCTTGTTTAAGTACAGACATACGTGTGTTTGGTTTAATTGATACATCGCCTGTTGTTGACTCTAATTCGCCTGAAAGTATCTTTAAAAATGTTGATTTACCTGCACCGTTTGCACCGATAACGCCATAACAATTACCTTCGGTAAATTTAATGTTAACATCTTTAAATAGTGGTTCGCCTGTAAAGTTTACACTTACGTTTGAAACTGTAATCATATAACCTCCGTCATTTTACAAGTAATAACTTTTCCGATATTTAAATCAAATTATTTATATTATAACACATCTATTTTTGACTGTCATCAAACTTTTAGCAAACTTTTTGCAATATCAAATTTTTGTTACTGTTGCTTGAAAAAAGCATATTGAGGCGGTATACTATAAGCAATATGAATGGAGGACATAAACTATGAGCAACCTTATGAATATCATTAAAAATCGCAGGTCAACCCGTGCTTTTATAGAAGGCAAACTACCACCCCGTGAGCAAATCGAGCAAATTGTAGAAGCCGCTTTATGGGCTCCCAGTGGCATGGGTAAACAGCTTTGGCATTTTTCTGTTGTATATAATTCGGAAAAATCTTTACAGCTTGCAAAAGCAGTGGCTAAAGCATTAAATCGTGGTGAAGATTACAATTTCTATAACTCACCTGTACAGATTATTGTTTCATACAAACGTGATGAAAAACACGCTTTCTTAGATGGCTCTGCTGCTATGCAAAATATGCTGCTTATGGCTGAAGATTTAGGACTTGGCTCTTGTTGGATTAACCAAATTCGTGACTGCTGTGATGAGCCAGAAGTGCGTGAACTTCTAACCTCTTACGGTGTGCCTAACGACCATATTGTTATTTGTTCTGCCGCTATTGGTTATATAGCAAAAGAAACTCCTGCAAAACCTCGTATGGAAAACACTGTTTCTTTTAATGATTGAGGGTAAGGATATGTCTTTAGATACATTTTATAACTTAGTAAAACAAAGTAGTAATATAGTATTTTTTGGTGGTGCAGGTGTTTCAACTGAAAGCGGTATACCAGATTTCCGCTCGGTCGATGGTCTTTATCATCAAAAATATGATTTTCCACCCGAAACAATACTTTCCCATACCTTCTTTATGCAAAACACAGCCGAATTTTACAAATTCTATCGTGATAAAATGATATGTCAAAACGCTAAGCCAAATGCTGCACATTTAAAGCTTGCAGAGCTTGAAAAAACGGGTAAATTAAAGGCTGTTATCACACAGAATATAGATGGACTTCATCAGGCAGCTGGCTCTAAAAATGTGCTTGAACTGCATGGCTCTGTACTTAGAAACCGCTGTATGCGTTGCAAAAAATTCTATGATATTGACGCTATTATAAACAGTACAGATGTGCCAAAATGTGAATGTGGTGGCATTATAAAACCCGAAGTTGTGCTTTATGAAGAAGGTCTGGACAACTATATTTTGCAACAAAGTGTTAAATTTATCAGTGAAGCTGATATGCTTATTATTGGCGGTACATCACTTGCTGTATACCCTGCCGCTGGTCTTATTGACTACTATAATGGCAATAAGCTTGTACTTATAAACAAAACTGAAACCCCAGCTGATAAACGTGCGGATTTAGTAATTCATGCACCTATTGGTGAGGTTTTCTCTAAAATTGAAATTTAGGAGAATTTAAAGTTATGCCTATTAGCAAACGTGACGTTTTGGAACTACGCCGACGTTTAACAAAAAAATCTTGTTCATTTGATAAGCTTTGTGGCTGTTATGTAAATGGTGAAAAACAAATTTTACTTCGATTTAATCAATCTTTTACCGATTTAACCGAAGATGAAATGTTTAAATATTTGGATATTGCTAAAAAAACTCTATCTGGCACTCTTGGAAACAATCTTTTAGATTTGTCTTTTGCACGAGATGAAAAAGCTACCGAAAAACAACAATTTTTATGGCTTTTAAAATCAAGTAAACTACAAAATCCAGATTTACTTGAAAGTTTTTATGAGGAAGTTATAAAAAACTGTGATATAGCTGGTAATTTTCTTATTTTGCTTTTCCATGATATCTATGATGTAATATCAAGAACATCAGACCGTGCAAAACTTGACGAGTCTGAGGAAGTCTACGAATATATAATCTGTGCGGTTTGTCCTGTTGAGCTTTCCGAATCTGGTCTTAGTTATAACGAACAAGCTCAGAAAATCGGTATTTGTCAGCGTGACTGGATTGTAAAAATGCCTGAAATCGGCTTTTTATACCCTGCTTTTGCTGATGCTAGTGCTGATAGTAACAGCGTTATGTATTATATGAAAAACGCTAAAGACACTCACCCAGATTTTATTGAAAAAGCTCTTAATTGCATGCTTATTCGCACTGCAACCGAACAAAAAGCCTCTTTTGAAAACGTAGTCAAGGAAGTTTTTGGCTCTGATGAAGAAAAAGCTCAAGATATTTTCATGCAAATTCAGCGAAATTTAAATGGATATGTAGAAACACAAGAAGAAGCTGTTTTTGATGAAAAGCTAACAGAAGAAGTTGTATCTGATTTAGTTGCTGATATTGATGCATCAGATGAAATTAAAAATCAAATAGAAAACGCTTATATAAAAGAGTTTTCCGAGCAGCCACCTACTGCAAAACAAATTTTAGATACCAAACTTGCTGCCATCGCTGACCAAAGAGCTCAAACCAAAGCTTTGCAAAACAAAGTTCTTGAGCTACAAGATGAGTTATCTAAACAAACTCAAACCGAAGATGTTGAGCAAACCTCAGATATGCAAATTTTACTTGATAAATTACTGTCTGCTCTGCCAGAAATAAATGAAAATGAGCTTAAAACCAAAAATATAGATGGTAAACAATTCTTATTAATCCCTATTAAGGAAAATAATTAAACTTTAGATGACTTCTATGCTCTCACACTTTGCATAAAAGTCATCTATTTTTATTGTTTTTTCGTGTTGTTTTTTGTCATTTATGCTTGTTGACATATCATACATATCTGTTATATAATAAGTTGAAATTTAAAACTGACACCTTATCAAGAGTGGTGGAGGGACTGGCCCTATGAAACCCAGCAACCTGTTTTTTTCAAGGTGCTAAATCCAGCGGTAATTCAGTTCGATTAAAACGAACCGATAGATGAGGCTTTTTAGCTTACTTCGTCGGGGTGAGCTTTTTTTATTGCTCATTTTCGTACTTTTTATATTATTGATGAAAGGACTATTTAAAATGGCAAAACATCTTTTTACTTCTGAATCTGTTACCGAAGGTCATCCAGATAAAATCTGTGACCAGATTTCTGATGCAATCTTAGACGCAATGCTTGAAAATGACCCATATTCTCGTGTTGCTTGTGAAACTACATGTACTACTGGTATGGTTTCTGTAATGGGTGAAATCTCTACCAAGTGCTATGTTGATATTCCAAAAATCGTGCGTGAAGTTGTGCGTGAAATCGGTTATGACCGTGCGAAATACGGTTTTGACTGCGATACATGTGCTGTTATCACAACTATTGACGAACAAAGTGCTGATATTGCTCTTGGTGTTGATAACTCCCTTGAGCGTAAAGAAGGTCAGGAAGAAGCAGAGCTTGCAACAGGTGCTGGTGACCAAGGTATGATGTTCGGTTATGCTTGTAACGAAACTCCTGAGCTTATGCCTCTTTCTATCTCTCTATCTCACAAGATGGCAAAGCGTCTTTCTGAGGTTCGCAAAGATGGTACTTTTAATTACTTACGTCCAGACGGTAAAACTCAGGTTACTGTTGAATATGATGAAAATCATATTCCAGTTCGTATTGATACAGTTGTTCTTTCCACTCAGCACTCCCCAGATGTATCTCTACAACAAATCCGCAAGGATATGATTGAGCATGTTATTAAACCTACTATACCTTCACATCTGCTTGATGAAAACACCCGTTTCTTTGTAAATCCAACTGGTCGTTTTGTTATCGGCGGCCCTCAAGGTGACTCTGGTTTAACCGGTCGTAAAATCATCGTTGATACATACGGTGGTGTTGGTCGTCATGGTGGCGGTGCATTCTCTGGTAAAGACCCAACTAAGGTTGACCGTTCTGGTGCATATGCAGCTCGTTATGTAGCTAAAAATATTGTTGCAGCAGGTCTTGCTGACCGCTG
>CALWMO010000126.1 GCA_944381965.1 uncultured Butyricicoccus sp. | reverse complement strand
CGCTCTAAAATATACATATTATGGTACTATTTCTATATATCTAAAATCAAATAAAACACTATGCATTGAAGATACTGGCATTGGTATAGCACCAGAAGATATACCACGAATTTTTGAAAATGGCTATACTGGATATAACGGCAGAAAAGATAAAAAAGCTACTGGTATTGGTTTATATCTTTGTAAACGCATTTGCTCAAATCTTGGACATAAAATAACCGCTGATTCACAAATAGATAAAGGTACATGTATTTATATAGACCTTGCACAAGAGCATTTTCAGTTTGAATAACTTCTTACAAAACTGTTAGATTTTAATACTATTTTGTAAGTCAATTCGATAGTAATGCAAAACTCTCTTTTGCTAAAATATAATCATTAAAGGAGGATTTTGTTATGACTATATTAGATGTAAAACAGGTTAAAAAAATTTATACCACCCGCTTTGGTGGTAACAAAGTCGAAGCCCTAAAAAATGTATCATTTGAGGTTGAACAGGGCGAATATGTAGCTATTATGGGTGAATCTGGCTCTGGTAAAACAACTTTATTAAATATTTTAGCCTCTCTTGACAAGCCTACTTCTGGTAACATAATTTTAGATGGACAACCATTAAACAATATAAAAGAAAATAAACTTGCTACATTTCGCCGTGATAACCTTGGTTTTGTGTTTCAAGAATTTAATCTTTTAGATACGTTTACACTTGAAGACAATATTTATTTACCTCTTGTGCTAGCGGGAAAATCACACAGTGAAATGCAAACTCGTTTGAACTCTATTGCTAATAAACTTGGCATTTCACATATTTTGAAAAAATATCCTTATGAAGTGTCAGGTGGTCAAAAACAACGTGTGGCAGTAGCTAGAGCAATTATAACAAATCCAAAGCTTATTCTCGCTGATGAGCCTACTGGTGCTTTAGATTCCAAAGCGACAGATGAGCTTTTAAGATTATTTAGCAATATAAATGCTGACGGAAATACAATTTTAATGGTCACACACTCGGTAAAAGCTGCAAGCCATGCAAGCAGAGTATTATTTATTAAAGATGGTGAAGTATTTCATCAGATATACAGAGGTACTTGTACTAATGAACAGTTATACCAAAAAATTTCTTATACACTTACTATGCTTGCAACAGGTGGTGACCGTATATGAGTATGTCATTTTATCCTAAACTTGCATTTAATGGTATTTACAAAAATAAAAAATTGTATTTACCTTATATTTTAACCTGTATTTGTCTAATTATGATGCACTATATAATCTCTTTTCTTTCTGAAGCTCCCGCTTTAAAACAGATGTTCGGTGGAGATACTGTAGCTATTATATTAAATATGGGCAGTCAAATTGTTGCAATATTTTCTGGACTTTTTCTTTTTTACTCCAACTCATTTCTGACAAAAAGACGTAAAAAAGAATTTGGTATGTATAATATTCTTGGAATGAACAAAAACAATATAGGTAAAATCTTATTTTGGGAATTTATTATACTTTTAGTTTTATCTATAATTATAGGTATTTTAGTTGGTATTGGACTTTCAAAATTATTTGAACTTGGACTAATTAACATTATATCAGGAGAAATAAATTATAATTTTGATATATCATTTAAACATATAATAGAAACATCAGTTATATTTTCCCTAATTTTTATATTTTTACTGGTAAATAATTTAGCTCAAATTTCATTAAGCAATCCTATTGAACTTATAAAAAGTGAAAATGTAGGTGAAAAGCCACCTAAAGCTAATTGGTTTTTAGGACTTTTAGGCTTAATTATTATTATTTGTGCTTATTATATAGCAGTAACCATAGAAGACCCAATATCTGCATTTTTCATGTTTTTTATTGCTGTATTTATGGTTGTTTTAGCAACCTATCTTTTGTTTATTTTCGGCTCAGTGCTTTTATGCCATATTTTAAAGAAAAATAAATCTTATTATTATAAGGCACCACATTTTATATCTGTATCTTCTATGTCTTATCGTATGAAGCAAAATGGTGCTGGACTAGCGTCTATTTGTATTTTATTGACAATGGTACTTGTTATGCTCAGCTCTACAATAACATTGTATATTGGAATGGATGACTCAATAAATTTACGTTATCCAAGAGATTTTAGCGTTGAAATGCAAATTGATAATAATACAGATAATAATACTTTAAGCTTAATACGCGATAAAACACAGCTTCTTTTCGGTAAATACAATATAAAAAATGTAATTGATTATTATTCACTTGAAACTGAAAGTATCTATATTAATGGTATATTTTATAATGATACTAAATTATTAGAATCGAAAACTTTTGATGTGAATACAGATTCGGTATTAACATATATAATTCCAGTTTCTAATTTAAATCAAGTATCTGAGCAAAAATACCAATTACAAAACAATCAAATTGTTATCTATCCTATATTTATGGAATACACATCATCTGAATTACAGATGAATAACGAAAAATATACAGTAAAATCTATAATCGATGATTCAATCGCTTATAAAAATGGTATTATTAGAAGAAACGAAGCAATTTATCCAAAAATTTATATCTTTGTATCAGATTCTGAATTTTCAAAATTAAAAACAGCTGAAAATACAATTCCTATGTTACAATGGACATATGCTTTCGATACAAATTTATCCAATGAGCAACAAATGAATATTTATAAAACAATAAATAGTACCGATGATATGAAAGCTATAAAAGATATAGTTTCTAGTGCTATAATTAATTGTAAAGCATTTGAAATTAATACTTTTTATAGTTTATTTGGTGGATTATTTTATTTAGGAATTGTACTAAGTATTGTATTTTTGCTAGCTGCCGTACTTATTATATATTATAAGCAAGTTTCTGAAGGTTATGAAGATAAACACAGATTTGAAATTATGCAAAAAGTCGGTATGACAAAAAAAGAAATTCGCAAAAGCATAAATTCACAGGTGATTGTTGCGTTTTTCATGCCTTTAATAACAGCAGGTATTCATTTATGCTTTGCATTCCCAATGATTAGAAAAATCCTTTTAATCTTTAATATTTTTAATACAGCTCTTTTAATCAAATCAGCTATTATTTGTTTTATTGTTTTTGCTATGTTTTATGCAATAATATATCGTGTTACTTCAAATGCATACTATAATATTGTAAGCAATTCAAAATAAGTTTTTAGGGAGTAGATTTATTTATCTACTCCCTATCTAATATAAATTGAATATATTTTGTTTTTCATATGAAACAAAATATAAACTTTATTCTATTATAACTATTTTATAAAATTCTCTATTTCTGTTTTTGTTGGCATAACTTTAAGTGCACCTTTTTTAGTAGTTATAATAGATGCCGCAGCATTTGCAAATTGTAACATTTCAAAAAGATTTTGCTCAGTTAAATTTTCCAAACCATGCTCTAATACATAATTTAAAGCACATGCACAGAACGTATCACCAGCACCTGTTGTCTCAATAGTATTTTCATGTATAAACGCAGGTACAAAAACTTCTAAATCTTTATAATATGATATACTGCCCTCTTTACCAAGTGTTACATTTAAAACTTTAATATTAGGATATTTTTTATGTAAAACTCTGCCACCCTCTTTTATATCATCTAATCCTGTTAAAAACTTAACTTCTTCATCTGATATTTTAACAATATCACATTGTAACATACCATATTCAATTTGTTTTTTTGCATTTTCTAAATTATCCCATAAAGGAACACGCAAATTAGGGTCAAAAGAAATAATTAAACCTGCATCTTTAGCTATTTTAATAGCTTTATGTGTAGCCTCACGAACATTTTGATGTGTCATAGACAATGTTCCATAATGGAAAGCTTTTGCAGATTTTATATAGTTATCATCGACTTGTTCACTAGAAAGCATCATATCTGCCCCTGGATTTCGATAAAAAGCAAAATCTCTATCGCCATCTTCAAATGTATGTACAAAAGCAAGAGTAGTATTTACGCTTTCATGTGTATATAAATGACTTGTATCAATTCCAAGCTCATTTAATGTGTTTCTAAGAGATATACCGAATTGGTCTTTACCTACAACACCAATAAATGATGTTTTTTTACCTAAATTATTTAACATTGCAAGCACATTACAAGGTGCACCACCTGCATTTGCTTCAAAAACAGGATTTCCCTGTGTACTTAAACCATTTTCAGTAAAATCAATTAAAAGTTCACCTAAAGCAATTACATCAAAACTCATGTTATTATTCTCCTTTTTTTATTTAATATCATACACGCTGTGAAGTGTTATCCCCTTTGCATCTCCTCTTATTATTTTAACCTTTTTACTGTCACCGTTCAAATCAAAATAATTATCACTTAATACTAAATCTTGGTTTTGATTTTGAATTTCTATACTTTTTGCATATGTCTTAGCAGAAACTGTTATATATTCTCCATCTATCTCATATGAAAGCTCAGGATTTTCATACTTAAAATACTTAGGATAAGAGAAAATAACACTTGAACTGCAAATGCATTTATCATTTTCATATGCTTGATAACTTACATACTCATTAAATACATCAACATCGGGTAAATTTACTTTATCAAGCCAAACAGCAGACAATGCATCAACAGTTACCCATACTTGCTCTTGTCTTAAAATTTCTGCTTTAGCATTTCTAAGCTGCCATTTAACTAAAATGTTTTTCTTTTCCATTGTTTCGTTAGAAACATTTAATCTAATTGATTTTTCAAAATCAAAATGCTGACGGTTCATATTAGCTTCTTGAGTCATCCAGCTTTGTTCTTCACAAGACACCAAAACAGGAGCAAAAAATCGTTTTGCATATGAATGAAGTGCTTTCCATCTTCCATGATAATCTATTGATGACCATGATATAACAGGCCAGCAGTCATTTAGCTGCCAATATACTGCACCCATACACCTTCCTCTATTTCTTCTGAAGTGCTCCACACCATAACGTATACCATCAGCTTGTAAAAGCTGTGATGCATAAATTAATATATCAAAATCGGTAGGATAACGATATGTTTGTTGCATATATCCCATAATTTTTCCGTTTGCACCATAATTTCTTTGATGTTTTTCTATTATATAAGAAAACATATTAAAATCATTAGCATCATCGGTAAATGTTTCTATTGTTTTTTTGCAAGGTAAAGCTTGAAAGCCAAACTCAGAAATATATCTAAAGAAATATTTTCTATATTCTGAAAATGGTTTATTACCATGCCAAACCTGCCAATAATGCACATCTCCACGATTTGGGTCATTAGGGTTATCAAATGAACCGCCAGACGATGGACTTGCAGGCCAATAAAATGTATTAGGGTCATATTTTTTTAATATTTTAGGTATAATTCGCTCATACATAAACAGATAATCACGCACTTCAGTATGTTTTGTGACCCAACAACGTTCATCAACAAACATTTCCATTTCATTATTTCCGCACCATAAACCTAAACATGCGTGATGACGAATACGCTTTATATTATCTATAAATTCAGCTATTATATTTTGCTCAAATT
>CALWMO010000125.1 GCA_944381965.1 uncultured Butyricicoccus sp. | reverse complement strand
GCTATGAAAAAAGGCGTGGCTATCGCTTATGACTCCCGTCACTTCTCTGACGAATTCGCAAAACAGGCTGCCTGTATTCTAGCTGCAAATGGCATAAATGTAAAACTCTATGATGAATTACGCCCAACTCCAGAGCTATCTTTTGCAATTCGTTATTATGGCACTATTGCTGGTATCAATATTACAGCATCTCATAACCCTAAGGAATACAATGGCTATAAGGTTTACTGGGAAGATGGTGCTCAGCTGCCACCAGCAGAAGCTGATGTAGTTGCTAAGGAAATGGGTGCTCTTGATTACTTCACCGATGTTAAAACTATGGACTTTGACAAGGCTCTTTCCGAAGGTCTTATCAAGATGATGGACTGGCAGACCGATGAAGCATATCTAAAACAAGTGCTTGCTGTTTCAATCAATCGTGATTGCGTAAAACAGGTTGCAGATGAGTTTAAACTCATTTATACACCTTTCCATGGTGCTGGTTATCGTCTAGTACCAGAGATTTTAAAGCGTCTTGGTTATAAGCACATTCTATGTGTTAAAGAACAAATGGTTATTGATGGGGATTTTCCAACCGTTAAAAGCCCTAACCCAGAAAATAAAGAAGGCTTTAATATCGCAATCGAAATGGCAAAGCAAAATGATGTTGACTTAATCATTGGTACTGACCCAGATGCTGATAGAACTGGTGTTGTATTAAGAGATAAAACAGGTGAGTACATAACACTATCTGGTAACCAAGTTGGCGTATTACTGACTGATTATATCATTCAGGCTAAAAAGCTAACTGGTACTATGCCACAAAATGCAGCAGTATTAAAATCTGTTGTTACAACTGAGATGGCTCGTGTTGTTGCAGAGAAAAACGGTGTTGCTTGTTTTGATACTTTCACAGGCTTTAAATTCTTAGCTGAAAAGATTAAAAAGTTTGAAACAAGTGGCTCTCATAGCTATATCTTCGCTTTTGAGGAATCTTATGGATATCTAGCAGGAGATTATGCTCGTGACAAGGACGCTGTTACAGCATCTATGTTAATTGCAGAAATGGCTGCTTATTATCGCACAAAGGGCATGACTTTATATGATGCAATGCAGACTATGTATGAAAAATATGGTTATTATGCAGAGCAGACTATTTCTATTGTTATGCCAGGTGTATCTGGTTTAGAGCGTATGCAAGAGCTTATGAAGGAGCTTCGCACAACTAACCCACTGACTAAAGTTGGTGAACACGCAGTAGCTTATGTAAGCGATTTACAGTCTGGTACTAAAACCGAGCTTGCAACTGGAAAAACCGAACAGGTTGAGCTTAGCGGTCAAAATGTGCTTTACTATGAGCTTGAAGATGGTACAATCTTTATTATTCGTCCATCTGGTACAGAGCCAAAGGTAAAGGTTTATATTATGGCCAAAGGTGCAGACAAGCAAAGTGCTGAAAGCAAGATTGAGGCTCTTGTTAATGCTGCAAAGGAAATTGTAAAGTAATAGATTTTTAAAATTATGGGGCAGGGGAAAACCTCTGCCCTGTGTTTTATAAACAAAAGGGGATTATATGAGTAGTAAAACTTTTAAATGGATTGTTTATCTATGTGTGATGTCTGTTTTATGGCTTGTAAGTGCCACTTTGGCGGCAACATTTACATATTATTCTGCATTTAAACCGAGCAAAATAATGAGTATAATTTCAGGAGCATATCTTTTTATTTTGCTTATTATTATTATGGTTGGAAATATAGCAAGAGTCCGTATGCTTATGTTTATGACTTCTTTGTACTCTATCGGAGTATGTATAAGAAGTGTGTTCGGTGTGCTTATTTCTATACTTATTATAGATAAACCAGAAAATAAACTATGGTTTGCTATTTTAGATGCTTTAACACTACCATTTACAGGATTTTACTATATCGCCTCATTGCTTACAGCACATTTTGTCACAGAAATATACTGGATTGGGCTGGCATGTATATCAATGATTATACTGTGCTTTTCTCTTGTAGGATTTATGGCTGTGACAGGCAGAAATAAAAAACTTATATATGCTAGTCAAAATAAAAAACATATAGATGATATGATAAAGCTAAAAACAGAGAGAATAGAGGAAAATAATAAATTCCTTGAAAAAATATCTTATAATGATAAAAAACAGTAAATGCCTTGAAGGATAAATTCAAGGCATTTATTTTTGTTTTATTGACAAAAATCTAACAAGTAAAATTGTTAAAAATATAACTTTTGAAGGCTGATAAAAAATTTGCAAGAAATATTGCAAAAGTTATATAAAATAAAAAAAACGCAGCTCCAGGCCGCACTATTGCACAGCCCCGCTGCGTATTTAACAAATTTAAGACTCAGTCAATATGGTTTCTGACCGAGTTGATGTATAAAATTATAACCTTTGAAGGTTAATCCTGCAAGGTGAATATTTCATAAAAATTATATTAATTTTTTGTAAACAAATTTGCAAAATGCATAATTCGACAGGGAATGCAAAATAATGGTAGCAATATGTTTTTTTTATTTAAAACTTTGCAATAAAACCCTTTACAATGTTTTTATAATATGTTAAACTAACTTTAGTTTTGCCCCATGTTTCGTTTCGGGATACAAGATGTGTTTAGCACACCACTTCACCAACCCTTTACGCAGCATGTAGGGGACTACAAAAAATTTTTTTATGAGGTGAATCAAATGATTCGTAAGGAAGTTAAGACCTCTGTTATCGAGGCAAACAGAACACATGAAACCGATACTGGCTCTCCAGAAGTACAGATTGCTATCCTGACTGCTCGCATTCAGGAGCTAACTGAGCATTTAAAGGTTCATAAGAAGGATAACCACTCTCGTCGTGGTCTTTTAAAGATGGTTGGTAAGCGTCGCAGCATGCTTGCTTATCTTCAGAAGAAGGACGTTAACCGTTACCGTGAGCTTATCAAGAAGCTGGGTATCCGTAAGTAATTTAGTCTATAAGGGGGGCGAACTATGCCCCCCTTTTGCACATTAAAAAATAAAGTGTTATGCAGATATAGTGCTTAGCAGTTGAAGGACAGGCTGTTTATTAAGTACGGCAAGTGCTTCAAGTGCTAATAACTTGTTTGCAAACACAAAGGAGGATATTTATGAGTAATGTAAAACATTTCGAGTTTAAAAACTATCGTAAATTTGAAACCACCTTTGCAGGTCGTCCACTGGTTGTTGAAACCGGTAAGATGGCTCAGCTTGCAAACGGTTCTTGTCTGGTAACTTATGGCGAAACTGCTGTTTTAGTAACAGCTACCGCATCTGCTAAACCTCGTGATGGCATTGATTTCTTCCCTCTAAGCGTTGACTTTGAGGAGCGTCTATATGCTGTTGGCAGAATTCCAGGTTCTTTTATGCGTCGTGAAGGTCGTCCTTCTGAAAAGGCTATTTTGTCTTCCCGTCAGATTGACCGCCCTATGCGTCCACTTTTCCCTAAGGATTTAAGAAATGATGTATCTATCGTTTGTACTGTTATGCAGACAGACTATGATAACTCCCCAGAAGTTGTTGCTCTTTTAGGTGCATCAATTGCTGTTTCTATTTCTGATATTCCATTTGATTATGTTGTAGGCGGCTGTCAGGTTGGTATTGTTGACGGTAAAACCGTAATCAACCCAACAGTTGAGCAGCGTAAAGTAAGTGAAATGGACGTAACTCTGTGTGCTACTGCTGATAAAATTGTTATGATTGAGGCTGGTGCTAATGAAGTTCCAGAAGAGCAGATGTTTAACAGCTTAATGGAAGCACATGAAGAAATTAAAAAGATTGTTGCATTTATCGCTGATATTAAGGCTCAAATCGGTAAGCCAAAGTTTGAGTATGAACAACATGATATTGACCATGACCTGTTTGACAAGCTAGAGGCTGAGTGCAATGATAAGTTTGAAGCTGCTATGGATACGGATGATAAAACCGTTCGTGATGCAGGCGTTCGTGAAATCGTAGATGCTTTTGAAGCTACTCTTTCCGAAGAATATTTAGAGGAGCATGGTGCAAATCTACCTGAATGTGTAGATAAGCTGCAAAAGAAGATTGTTCGTCGTTGGTTAGCAAACGGCAAGCGTGTTGATGGTCGTGGCATGGAAGAAATCCGTCCACTTGCTTCTGAAGTTGGTGTGCTTTCTCGTGCTCATGGTTCTGGTATGTTTACCCGTGGTCAGACTCAGGTATTAACCATTTGTACTCTTGGCACTATGGGCGATGCTCAAGAGCTTGATACTATCTTTGAGGAAAAAGAAAAGCGTTATATTCATCATTATAACTTCCCATCTTTCTCTGTTGGTGAAACCCGTCCATCTCGTGGCCCAGGACGTCGCGAAATCGGTCATGGTGCACTCGCTGAACGTGCACTTCTGCCTGTAATTCCAAGTGCGGAAGAATTCCCATATGCTATGCGTTTAGTATCTGAGGTTATTTCTTCTAACGGTTCTACTTCTCAAGGTTCTGTTTGTGGTTCAACACTTGCTCTTATGGACGCTGGCGTACCAATTAAAGCACCTGTTGCTGGTATCTCTTGCGGTCTTATTACAGATGGCGGTCAAGAAACCACTTTCACCGATATTCAAGGTGTAGAGGACTTCTATGGCGATATGGACTTTAAGGTAGCAGGTACTAAGAAGGGTATCACTGCTATTCAGGTTGACATTAAAGTTGATGGTTTAACTCCAAATATCATCAAGGAAGCATTTAGAAAGTGTAAGGTTGCTCGTTATGAAATCCTTGACGAGGTAATGCTAAAGGCTATTGACAAGCCTCGTGCAGATGTGTCTGATTGGGCTCCAAAGATGACCACAATGCAGATTGACCCAGATAAAATCCGTGAGGTTATCGGTAAGGGCGGCAGCGTAATCCAAAAGATTGTTGCTGAGTCTGGTGCTCAAATTGATATCAGCGATGAGGGTGTTATCACTATTGCCGCTGTTAAGGCTAGTGATGCAAATGTTGCTAAGCAGATGATTGAGGCGATTGTCAAAGAGCCAGAAGTAGGCGAAATTTACTACGGTAAAGTAGTTCGTCTAATGAACTTCGGTGCATTTGTAAATATCATGCCTAATAAGGACGGTATGGTTCACATCTCTAAGATGGCTGACCACAGAATCGAAAAGGTAGAGGACGCTGTAAATGTTGGCGATATGGTTTGGGTTAAGATTACCGAAATCGACGACAAGGGCAGAATCAACCTGTCTATGAAGGACGTTAAGGACGAAGAAAAAGTTCTATAACTTAAAAAAACAGCTCGCTTTTAAATAAGCGAGCTGTTTGCGTTTTATACAGGCATTGCAGGGGAATCTTTAGGAATAGGGAAACCGGAAAAATATTTGTCCACAAAAGGTATTTTCTTTACAGAAAAAGTTTTGCCGTTTAAATACTCAAGTGCACCGGCATCAGATTTAAACCAAAATGTCAGCTGATATGAATATAAAAGCTGTCCATTCTCTTTGAAAGGTTTATTTTGCTCGTTTTTTCCGTATTTGCCATCGCCAAGCAGTGGGCAGCCAATACCTGACATATGGACTCTTATTTGATGTGTGCGACCGGTTAGAAGTGTACATTCAACAAGTGAAAG
>CALWMO010000124.1 GCA_944381965.1 uncultured Butyricicoccus sp. | reverse complement strand
TTCTAAACTTCTTGCAGTTTTACCTATATAAATTAATTTTCCTTCATATATAATACCATATACTATAGGTTCATTAGTTAACTTATACCCTGAATGGATAAGCGAAGAAACATTAAACTATAAAAAGCAAGTAGGAAATAACGGCAGCATAAGCATGACAGGCGCATCAAACAACTTAATAAAAAGTATATTTACAAGGAGGAATATATAAAATGAACAAATTTAAAAAGTGCATGGCACTGGTTTTAACTGCTGCTATGGCATTTTCTCTGCTTGCAGGCTGTGGCGGTGATGGAGAAACACAGGTTGCAACTGCTGGAGGAAATGGCGGTACATCTGGTCAGCAACTTAATCTTCGTGCAGTAGGATTCGGTAATAACTACGACGTACAGGACATGGGTTGGCGTTGGATGATGGCTGAATGTTATGAAGGTCTAATGCGTGATGTTGCAGATGAAAATGGCGATAAATTTGAGTTTGCAGGTGCAGAATCTATGGACGTATCAGATGATGGTTTAGTTTATACTTTCCATCTGCGTGAAAATGCAAAGTGGTCTGATGGTAAGCCTGTAACAGCTCATGACTATGAATATGGTTGGAAGCGTCTGTTAAACCCTGAAAATGCTTATGACTATGCATCTTTTATTTTTAATGTAGTGGGTGCAGAAGAATATTATAACGGCACAGGTTCAGTTGATGATGTAGCTATTAAGGCTGTTGATGATTACACATTTGAGGTAACTCTTAAGGTAGCTGACCCTACATTCCAAGCTAAGCTGGTTGCAACTCCACTTTATCCAACTCGTGAAGATATTGCAGAGTCAGCAGGTGATAACTGGGGTAAAGATTGGACACTTTGCGTTTACAATGGCCCATTTGCTATGACTGGTCTTGTAGAAGATAACTCTATGACATGGACTAAAAATGAATATTATTGGAATGCTGAAAATGTAAAGCTTGACCAGATTAACTGGTACTGTGTTCCTGAAAATGCAACTGCTGCGACTATGTTTGATAATGGTCAGTTAGATGTTCTTGATGCTTCTGGTGAATACATTGCAAAATATTCACAAAAAGCCGAAAATGGTGAGCTTCAAAGCATGGATGTAGAATATCCAGGTGCTGGTATGCTTTGCTTTGACCATCAAAATGGCGGTCTTTCTGGTCTGATGAAGAATGTAAATATTAGAAAGGCTATTTCTTATTCTATCAATCGTGAAGAAATGGTTTCTGCGGTTTACGGTCGATATAGTGCTGCTTATGGTCTAGTATCTCCAGCTATTACACTTGATGGAAAGTCTTATCGCTCTCAGGCAGGTGATATAATTAAGACCGAGTATGATTCTTATGCTGGAAACTCTGCAAAGCTCAAAGAGTTATTCCAAAAGGGTCTGGATGAGCTTGGTGTTAAAACTCCTATGAGCGATATCAAGCTAACTTTACTTTCTTATGGCAGCACTACTGAAAATCAGTTAGAGCGTGAATATATTCAGCAGTCACTTCAGCAGAATTTAGGCATAAAGGTAGAGCTTAACACCGTTGGTGATTATGATATGTTTATGGCTAAGCGTGATGCATTTGATTTTGACATCTTTATTTCTACTTGGTTCAGCGATTATAATGACCCACTAGATTTCTTAAATATTTTAACAACTGGTAAATATTCTTCTTATGGTCTGTATTCAAATGCTGAATATGATGCAATGGCTAATTCCTTAACCGGTGTTCAAGATAATGCAGTTCGTCTTGAAACATATAAGAACATGGAAAATAAACTGCTTGTTGAGGATTGTGCAGTTGCTCCTATTTACTATGCGGATAAACACTTCTATTACCAAAACTGGGTTCAGGACTTTAGAACATCTTCATTTGGTGCAAGTCAGGAACTTTATATCGCATATGTTGATGGTAAATAATTAAACACTTAAAAAGAAGAGCTTATCAAAAATATAAGCTCTTCTTTGCTATAAAATGCAAGGAGCATTAAAATTATGGGAAAGTATTTTGTGCGTCGCTTAGTAGAAATGATAGTTACACTATTTCTTATTGCGACAGCGACCTTCTTTTTATTGGAAGCAGTTCCAGGTGACCCGCTTGCAGAACGTGCAGATAAACTTGCACCAACTTTAAAACAAAATTTATATGCAAAATATGGTCTTGATAAACCTATGATGGAACGATACATCATAACTATGAAGGGAATTTGTGTAGGTGATTTTGGTGAGTCTTTTGTATATGCTGGTCAAACAGTAAAAGGACTAATTAAAGACAGACTTCCTGTATCAGCAAGACTTGGTTTACAGCAAGTTGTTTTAGGCGTGACAGTCGGTTTATTGCTTGGTGTGCTTGCGGCGGTTAAGCGAGGGACAATAGCTGATTATCTTGTCATAGCTTTATCAGTTCTGCTTATATCTGTCCCGCATTTGATATTTGGCTTGCTACTGCAAAAGGTATTTGCAGGTAACTTGCAATGGTTTCCAACGATAGGTTGGCCGGCTGGTAAGGATTTGTGGTTTGGTGGTTGGGAGTATACAATTTTACCTACTTTAACAGGCTGTTTTACCTATATTGCAACATATGCAAGACTACTTAAAACATCTATGCTTGATGTAGTAAATCAAGATTATGTTTTAACTGCTGAATCCAAAGGACTTAGCAGAGGACAGGTAATAAGAAAACATATTTTAAGAAACTCTTTTGTTCCAGTTATAACACAGCTTCCAATGTCCATTGCTATGTGTATAACAGGTTCATTCTTTATTGAAAGCATTTTTTCTATTCCAGGAATAGGGCAATACTATGTAACAGCAGTAAATAATCAGGATTTATCTATTATTATGGGTGAGACTGTAATTTTAGCAGCTCTGTATATTGTTGTGCTGTTTATTACTGATTTACTATATGTAGCAGTAGACCCTAGAATCCGTATAACAGGAAAGGGGCGATAATTAAAATGGCAGAATTAACACCTGATAAGTTTAAAATAATCGGATATAGTAAAGATGAGGCAAACAGAATTGACCGTCCTACAATTTCTTATTGGCAAGATGCTTGGCGCAGACTTAGAAAAAATCCTGTTGCTATGTCAGCTCTTGTAGTGCTTTGCCTTTTAGTTGTAATGGTTATTGTAGGCCCACTTATTAAAGGATATGACTACGAAACTATGAATGTTTCTTTAAAGAATCTATCCCCGTCATCAGATTACTGGTTTGGTACAGATAACTTAGGCAGAGATTTATTTTCTCGTATTTGCGTAGGTGCTAGAGCTTCACTCATCATTGCTATTTTAGCAACTGCATTAAAACTTATTATTGGAACGGTTTATGGTGCTCTTATGGCACATTTTGGCGGCTGGGTAGATGAGCTTTTAATGCGTATAATTGAGGTTATAAACTCGATTCCTTCACTGCTTGTAACCATTCTTATTATGCTTGTTTTAGGCAATAATCTATTTGCTTTACTTGTTGCACTTAGCATTACTGCTTGGTGTAATACTGCTCGTCAAGTTCGAGGCATGATAAAGCAGCTTAGAACATCAGAATATGTTTATGCAGCTGAGGTTTTAGGTGCAAGCCATTGGCATGTTATTTTAAAGCACTATATACCAAATATGCTTGGTATTTTAATTCTTGATACTGCAACTGCAATTCCTATGTTTATTTTTACCGAAGCGGGACTTAGTTTCCTTGGAATTGGTCTGCAAGCACCAGCTATTAGCCTTGGTGTACTTATTGCAATGGGACAGCAAAATATGGATTTCTATCCAGCGCAGCTATTTTTCCCATGTCTTATACTTTGTATAATTGTTATGGCGTTTAATCTCTTGGGTGATGGTCTTAGAGATGCATTAGACCCAAGACTTCGCCAGTAACGAGTAGGAGGAATTATGCCTATCTTAGAAGTAAAAAATCTTAGAGTTTCATATCACACTTATGCAGGCGAAGTTAAATCAGTAAGAGGTGTAAATTTTACACTGGAAAAAGGTGAGGCTTTGGCGATTGTAGGCGAGTCTGGTTGTGGTAAGTCAGTAACTGCAAAATCTGTTATGGGACTTATTAAAGCTCCTCAAGGTGAAATAAAAAGCGGCAGTGAAATAATTTATAATGGTGAAAACATTTTAAATTATGATAAAAAGCAGTGGCAAAATTATAAAGGTGGAGAATGTGCAATTATTTTCCAAGATGCACTTGCAGCACTTAATCCAACTATGAAGGTTGGAAAACAAATTATGGAAAACTTAATAGCACATAAGCATATGACAAAGGCTGAGGCAGAAAAAGAAGCTGTTGAGATGCTTCGTTTGGTTGGTATCCCAGAGCCAGAAAAACGTGTAAAACAATATCCTCATCAGTTTTCAGGTGGTATGCGTCAGCGTGTAATGATTGCTATTGCATTTGCTTGTGACCCTAAAATTTTAATCTGTGATGAGCCTACAACTGCGCTTGATGTTACAATTCAAGGTCAGATTTTGGATATCATCAAGGATTTACAGCGTAAAAATGATACATCTGTAATTATGATTACGCATGATTTAGGTGTTGTTGCAAATATCGCACAAAAAATTGCTGTTATGTATTCTGGTATTATTGTAGAGCGTGGCACATGTGAAGATATTTTCTATAAACCACGTCACCCATATACATGGGCACTTATTAAATCTGTGCCACGTCTTGACCTAGAGAACAAACAGGAACTTGCAACCATTCCAGGTACACCACCAGATTTGTTAAATCCGCCTGTTGGCTGTCCGTTTAGCACAAGATGCGAATATTGTATGCCAATTTGTAAGGAGCAAATGCCTGAATATACAGAGTTTGGCTCTGAACATACTGCTGCTTGTTGGTTACATCACCCACTTGCACCAAAAATAGAAATGCCAAATCTTGAAGGAGGAAACTAAAGATGGAAAATAAAGAGGTTCTTTTTTCGATTGAGCATTTAAAAAAATACTTTAATGTTGGACATGATGCGATATTAAAAGCAGTTGATGATGTTTCATTTGAAATATATAAGGGCGAGACACTTGGTATGGTGGGTGAGTCTGGTTGCGGAAAAACAACTTGTGGACGTACAACCATTGGTTTATATGATAAAACCGACGGAAAAGTGCTTTTTAAAGGCAAAGATGTTCACGCTATGACAGGAAAAGAAAAATTTGCATTTAAGAAAGATGTTCAAATGGTTTTCCAAGACCCATACAGCTCGTTAAACCCTAGAATGACTGTCGCTGATATAATAGGCGAGGGCATAGACATTCATAAACTTGCCAAAAATAAAAAAGAGCGTCAAGAGATGATTTATAAATATCTTGAGCTTGTCGGTCTTAATAAAGAACATGCTAACCGTTTTGTGCATGAGTTTTCTGGCGGTCAGCGTCAACGTATAGGCATTGCTCGTGCACTTGCAGTTCAGCCTGAATTTATGGTGCTTGATGAGCCTATTTCTGCACTTGATGTATCTATTCAAGCCCAGATTGTAAATTTACTCATAGATTTACAGAAAAAAATGGGTTTGACTTATCTTTTTGTAGCACATGATTTGTCTATGGTTAAACATATTTCAGATAGAGTAGCTGTTTTGTATTTAGGTA
>CALWMO010000123.1 GCA_944381965.1 uncultured Butyricicoccus sp. | reverse complement strand
AATTAGTGGCAACCATGCCGACTGTTAAATGTAAAATCTTCATTTTATTTATTCCCTTAAAATTTAAATTTTATTTACCCATTTCCTCTGTATCAAGCCAGATTGTAACAGGGCCATCATTTATAAGCTCGATTTGCATATCTGCACCAAACTCGCCTGTCTGAACATTAAGCCCAGTGTTTTTGCAATGAGCAATAAAAGATTCATACAGAGGAATTGCAGTTTCTGGGCGAGCTGCTCTAACAAAACTTGGACGTTTACCCTTTTTGCAATCTCCGAAAAGCGTAAACTGAGAAACAACAAGTATTTCCCCGTTTATATCCTTAACAGATAAGTTCATTTTGTCTTGCTCATCGGTGAAAATACGAAGTCCAGTGCATTTTTCTACTAAATACTGAACTTGTTTTTCGGTATCATCTTCACCGACTCCAAGAAAAATAAGCAAACCCTCATTTATTTTACCTGTAATTTGTGAATCTATGGTTACAGATGCACGTTTTACACGCTGAATAAGTGCACGCATATTTAAAATCTCCTTAATTTTCTGCGGTTCTGGTTACATCAAGTACACCTTTTATTTTTTTAAGTCTGTTTATAATATTATCAAGCTGACCTATACCAGAAACATCAACAACCGCAGTAATCATACCAAAACCATCATTTAAATCTCTAGCTGAAAGCTCATGAACATTTACATGTGCCTGAGCGAGCAGCACTGCAACATCACTAAGCACACCAATACGGCTTTTAGTTGAAATTTGAAGACCTGTTGAAAATCTATTTTTCTTATTATCCAGTGATTCCTCGTCCCACCAAACACGAATCCAACGGTTTTCTTCGTCTTTAGTGTTGTTATGATTTTTAACATTTACACAATCTTTTCTGTGAATGGAAACACCATAACCACGAGTTACAAAACCTATGATATCATCACCTGGAATTGGTGTACAGCATCTTGCAAATTTAACTAAACAGTTGTCAATGCCTTCAACCATAACACCCGATTCACTTTTGCCTTTTTTCTTATCATTTTGATGCTGCTCAAGCTTATCTATTTTTTCTTGAGCCTTACGAACCTTCATAACATCGTCTTTGATTTTATTAAGAACCTTTGTTATTGTTATGCCGCCATAACCAATAGCCGCATAAAGTTCGTCCATAGATGAGAAAGTAAACTTTTGCAGAATATTCTTCTGTATTTCTTCATTATCATAGAAACCATTGTACATAAGGTTAGCTTTAAGCTCTCTGTCAAGCTCTGCCTTACCCTGCTCAATGTTTTCCTCTCTGCATTCCTTTTTAAACCATTGTTTAATTTTATTTCTTGCCTCAGTGGTTTTAACAATCTTAACCCAGTTTCTTGATGGGCCATGTGTTTCCTTTGAAGTTAAAATCTCGACAATATCACCATTTTTAAGCTGAGAGTCAATAGGAGCAATTCTGCCGTTTACCTTAGCACCCACCATACGGTTTCCGACTGCTGAGTGAATGGCATAAGCAAGGTCAATAGGAGTTGCACCCGCTGGCATATTTACAACATCGCCCTTTGGGGTAAATACAAATACTTCATCTGCAAATAAATCTACTTTAATTGCTTTAATAAAGTCCTCAGCTTCGGTATCCTGTTGAGCCTCTAAAAGCTGACGAATCCAAGCAAACGCCTGCTCATTACCTGTTTTATCAAGACCCTGTTTGTATTTCCAGTGAGCAGCAACACCAAACTCAGCCATTTTGTGCATTTCTTCGGTTCTAATCTGTATTTCAAAAGGAATACCTTCTCTACCTATTACCGTTGTATGCAGTGACTGATAACCATTTGGCTTAGGGGTTGAGATATAATCCTTAAATCTTCCTGGGATTGGCTTATAAAGGTCATGCACATAACCTAAAACGTTGTAACAGTTTGTTACGCTGTCTACTATAACACGCACTGCACAAATATCATAAATTTCATTTATAGTTTTATGCTGTGCATACATTTTGCGATAAATAGAATAAATGTGTTTAACTCTTGCTGAAATGGTATTTTCAATTTCTGCTTCCTTTAGTTTTTCGCTTATACATTCCTTGATATGGTTTAAAAATTCTTCGTGTTGGCTTGATTGTTTTTCAAGACCTTCGACAATTTCCTGATAACCAATAGGGTCAAGGCATTTAAGGGATAAATCTTCAAGTTCCCATTTAATACGGCTCATACCCAAACGGTGAGCAATAGGAGCATAAATTTCCATGGTTTCCAGAGCCTTATCACGCTGTTTACGCTCTGGCAAAAACTGAAATGTTCTAGCATTATGCAGTCTATCGGCGAGCTTTATAAGTATAACTCTGATATCCTTAGCCATAGCAAGGAACATTTTGCGTAAATCTTCAAATTGCTCTTGCTCTTTTGAGTATCTAAGCATACCAAGCCTTGTTACACCGTCAACAAGCTCTGCAACAGATGTACCGAATTTATTTTCTATCTCTTTATAGCCAAACTCGGTATCTTCGATGCAGTCATGCAGTAACCCTGCACATATAGAGTCGGTATCCAGTCCCATCTCAACTATGATTTCTGAAACAGAAACAGGGTGAATAATATATGGTTCACCGTTTTTACGTTTTTGACCTTCATGGGCAGCGTTAGCACATTCATAAGCTGCACGGATTTTCTTTTCATTTATATTAGGATTTTGTTTTTTAGCTCTTTCTACTAAAAAATCTATTTTAGTTTGAATCGGAGAAGTCATACTATTTTTCCTCCTTTATATAAAAATTTTTATTTACTCATGCTACGAAGTGTCGCAAGAACAACAGATTTTGAAATATCAGCCTTACCTTTGAATGGTTTTAACATAATATTTAATAGATTATCTCTAAAATTATAATCGAGTAGCTGACTTTCGCTAAAAACATCAAGACAAACAAAAAGCTTACCTATATTTATTTCTCTTTTGCTTTCCCACTGAATACGTCTTGAAAGTGCGTTAGAATGAACTCTCAAAATGCCTTCTTCCGCTCTACTTATTATATGACGCCAAACAGCAACTAAATCAGGTCTATCAGGGTATAAAACCTGAGCTTCTTTAGCTGTTAATGCACCATCGGACATATAAGTTCTATAAAGCGACAATAATTTTTCATCAGCTTTGATTTCCAAGTCGCTGAGCTTTACATCTTTTAAAATCATTTGAACCGTTCTATGAGAGCGAAATTCATTTATTTCCAGATTAAAAGCTACATCTACAAAATTACCTTGTGCAAAACCACAACCACCTGCACCAGTGCCAAAAAGCATGGCTGTATATGTAACACCGTCCTTCATAAGAGTAAGTCTTACATGCTTATCACTTGAAATCGGTGTTATTTCCTCAACATACATATTGTACATTGAAAAAACAGGCTGAGTGTTTTTCATTCCAAAAGGCTCTAATCTTGTAAGAGAATCAACAGCAGCCTCGGTTATATAATCTGGCGTTATTTCACAGTCTATATTAACAACTGGCAGTAAATCATCGGGGTTTATATGCTCATTTGCATATTCCTTAATTTCTTTTTTAAACTGCTCTATATTTTCCTGTTTAATTGTAAGACCTGCGGCAAGCTCATGCCCACCGTATTTATCGAGTAAATGCTCACTGTTAGTAAGTGCTTCAAAAAGATTAAATCCACTCATAGAGCGACCAGAACCCTTACCTATACCATCATCAACAGCGATTAATATAACTGGACAAGCGTATCTGTCACAAAGTCTTGACGATACAATACCAATTACACCATGATGCCAACCCTCGCCATCAAGCACAATAAGCTTATCTTCAAGCGGGTTATAGTTTTTACGAAGTGAAATAAGAGCTTGCTCTAAAATATCATTTTCTGCTGTCTGACGTTGTTTATTTTGCTCGCAAAGCAGAGCTGCAAGTTCTTGAGCTCTAACAGGGTCATCTGTTAAAAAAAGCTCGACCGCTTGTTCGGTATTTCCCATACGACCAGCAGCATTTATTCTAGGTGCAAGTATAAAACTAATCGTTGATGCTGTAAGTCTTTTATTTTTTTGTCCAGACTCACGAAGTAACATTTCGAGTCCTAAATTTTTAGTGTTTTCCATACATTTAAGACCATGAGCAACGATTATTCTATTTTCGCCTATTATTGGCATAACATCGGCAACAGTGCCAAGAGAAACCAAATCGGAATATTTTTCAACTATCTCAGCTAGATTTTCCGCACCTTCCATAGCACAAATCAGCTTAAATGCCACACCAACGCCCGCAAGCTCATCAAAAGGATAATCACAATCACTTCTTCTAGGATTTACAACAGCGGTTGCAACCGGAAGCTGTTCTCTACATTCATGGTGGTCTGTTACTATAACACGCATACCAAGCTCAGTAGCATGTTCTATTTCCTCTAAGGCGGTAACACCAGAGTCAACTGTAACAATGGTTCTAACACCTTGACTATAAAGTGTATCCATAGCAGAGCAAGAAAGACCATAACCTTCACTTAATCTGTTTGGGATATAATAATCAGCATTTGCACCTTTACTTTTTAAATATCTTAAAAGCACACAGGTTGAAGTTATGCCGTCCACATCATAATCGCCAAAAACTATTATTTTTTCATTTTTCTCTATGGCATCTTTAAGATTATCAACGGCTAAATCCATATCTTTAAGCAGCATTGGGTCATATAAATGCCCTAAATCTGTTGCAAGAAATGATTCGGCTTTTTCTTTAGTGTCCACACCTCTTGCACAAAGCACCGCAGCTGCCAGCGGAGAAAATCCACAGGCTGTGGAAAGAGAGCGAGCCTTTTGCAAATCTGGCTTCGCAGTCAACCATTTTTTGATTTTCATGTTTGCCCCTTCTCAGACCATAATAAAACTTTATGTCTGGTATTTATAATTGAACACATTATAACAAATTTTTGTACAAATAACAACCACTTTGGCTATGTCACGCCCTAAAATATGGTAAAAATTACAAAAGTATAGCACTTTTACATGCTATACTCTTGAGCGTTATATTAACTTTAAAACAGAGTGTAACAAACAGACATAATGACAGGCACAGCAGCTGAGCAGATAACACCATTTAGTACAGAAAAAACAACTGTTTTTTCATCTGTGTATCGTATCATCATCGGAAGTGTTGTGTCCTCACTTGTAGCACCAGCAGGAGCTATACAAGTATAATAGTTTAATTTAATTGCAATCACAGGAATTACAAAAAATGAGATAATTTCACGCATTAAGTTACTTAAAAATGCAATACTTCCGTATTCTGCACCAGATAAATTACCTATTGCAACACCTGTTAAACTATACCAGCCAAGACCACCAGAAATTGCAAGACTTTCTCTTATAGGTTCATTTAAAACAAAACTACATATCACTCCGCCTATAATAGAGCCTATTATAATTCCTGTTGGTATAAGTAGTAATTTTAAATGATATTTTTTCATCTGCTCCACAATACTTTCATGTAACCCAACACTTATACCCACCAAAACCATTGTTAAATATAAAATATAATCTGTATGGCTTGCAAGATAATCTAAAACTGCAAATTCTTGTCCAGAAAATCCGTAAAGTGTGCCTAAAACAAGTGCAATAACCGCTAAAATTACCAATTATTTATCCTCCTTTTTATCTCTATCAAAAAATCTTTCTGTTAAGAAAT
>CALWMO010000122.1 GCA_944381965.1 uncultured Butyricicoccus sp. | reverse complement strand
TCACCCAAAGTTACAGGTGCGACAAGGTTTGTGTTACAGCCGATAAAGCAATCGTCACCGATGACAGTTTTGCTCTTGGTATAGCCGTCATAGTTAACTATAACTGTGCCACAGCCAAAGTTTACACGCTCACCTACATCAGCATCACCAATATAAGTTAAGTGGCTTACCTTTGTGCCATTTCCGATATTAGCCTTTTTAAGCTCTACAAAGTCACCTATGCGAGTTTTGTCACCAATTTTACAGTTTGGACGAACATAGGCAAATGGGCCAACAGTTGCGTTCTCACCGATTGTGGACTCGGTAAACTGTGAATTGTTAACATTAGTACCTGCACCAATTTCTGCCTTTTCAAGAACAGTATTTGGGCCTATTGTAGCATTTGCACCGATTTTACAGCCCTGTTTAATTAAACAGTTTGGTAAAATAACAGCACCCGCTTCAATCTCAGCATCAGGTGAAATAAAAGTATTTTCTGGTGAGAAGATTTGCACGCCCTTAGCTATATAGCCAAAGTTAATCTTCATAACCAGTTTTTTCTGTGCCTCATAAGCCTTAATGCCATCTGTAATAACGGTTACATCATCTACATTGCAAACTTCAACCGCAGCACCGTCACCAGCTAAAAGGTTTACAGCATCAAATAAATTTTCTGCCTTACCAATAACCTTTTCTAGTGCGGATTTTTTGAAAATAGCCGCTGGCAATGCCTTATGACCATTTCCAGTGCCAATTTTGCAAACAGCATCATTTTCATCTCTAATAACAGCATTTTCATAATAACCAACTGTACTATTTGCAAATACAGTTACATCTTGACCTATTGCAAGGTGAAGTGCTGCGATTTTAGAGAAATCAGCTCGGGTCAGCTCAGGCATAGCCGCAGCCATAACCAGAATATGCTCTGCATCTTCAGGTAAAATAGCCGCTTCTAATGCTTGTTTTTCTGAGGCAAATGGTGTTTGTTTAGCTGTGTGTGCAACATTCTCCATCGGAGTGTTTTCAAGTGCATTTTTAATAAAAGCCCCTGCATCAGTAAACAAAACCTTTCGACTGAAAGAGCAAAGACCATCGGTCTGCCTAACGCCATCAAGAAACAGCGTCATCATCACATTACTACTCATTGAAGGATTCCTTCCTATCTATGATATAACGCATTTGTTTGCGTTACAGTATAATTCATTATCTATTATACTATATCTTTTTTTTAAAATCATCAGTAATTTAAGAAAATTTCTATGTCTATTGCAACATCAAGTTATACAGGATATAATAAACCCACCGAGCTTTTTATTGATTTTTCTATTTTTTTCTATTGTTTTCCATTTAGACGGAGGGAATATATTTTATGAGTTTAACATCACTGCTACTTCCAGACGGTGAACTTCGTGTTATACGCTGTGATATAACAGATAAGATTATAAGCTGCTCAGATGGTGACAGTGCATTATTATATTTGTATATTGTAAAAACAGGCACTCGCTTAGACGATACTGTGGCTATGCGAGAACTAAATTTTTCTAAGGAGCGTTATGAAAGAGCAGTTTTCACATTAAGCAGCCTAATGATTGAGCATCAAGCAAATTCTGAAACAGTAAATGAACCTAAAAAAGACCGAAAACCTAATTACACATCTAACGAGCTTAGAATAGCCAGAAATACTGACCATAAATTTTCTGCGGTTTGCGATACAGCTGAAGTTGTACTTGGCACTTTATTAAAAGATAAAGATATAAGGAGTCTTTATCTAATTTATGATTATCTTGGATTGCCTGCCGAGGTAATAATCGAGCTTTTAAGCTATTTAAAACGTGATAGAGATAAAATAGATAGACATATAATCGAAAGAGAAGCTTATATTTGGACAGATGCAGGCATATACACATATGCTGATGCACAAAAACATCTTGAAAAAATAGAAGCTCAAAAACCACTTATAGAGGCTATTTTTAAATATATGGATATTGTCGGCAGAGAGCCTTCAATAAAAGAGCGTCAATTCGCATCAGCTTGTTTAGATAAAGGGTTTACACCTGAAGCTGTAGAGCTTGCAATAAACCGTATGTATGCAAACATTGAAAAATACAGTCTTAATTATCTCAAGAAAATTCTGCTTTCATGGCATGAGAGAGGTGTACATACGGTTTCAGAAATCACAGCTGTCGAGCCTGAAATAAAACAATTACCAAAACCAATTCAAGTCACTGAACCTCAAACAGATAAAATGGAGGATTGGGAAATAGAATGGCTTGAAGAAATTCGAAGATATCAGGAAAATAATAAGGATGATTAAAAATGCAATTTGATAAACAAATACTCTCGGATATTTTACGAGAATATGAAATAAAACGTGAGATTCATGCAAAACAACTAAATGAAAGAAAATTCGAAGTTTATAAAAAAATTCCTAGAATACGACAAATAGATTCTTTACTCAAAGGAACAGCCGCATCTGTACTGAAAATTGCTTTAGAAAATGGCGATGACCCAGAAGATGCTTTAAATAATCTAAAACAGCAAAATTTAGCACTTCAAAGAGAACGTAGGGAGTTACTTATAAAAAACAATATCCCACATGATTTTCTTGATGATAAACCTGATTGCTCTATTTGCAGTGATATGGGCTATATTGGCACTCAACCATGCAGATGTTTAAAATACGCTTATCAAGAAAGGTTAAATAAACAGCTTTCGACAATGCTTCCTGTTAAAGACCAGAATTTTGAGTCATTTAAGTTAGATTTTTATTCTCAAGCAAATGATTCTCGTATGGGTATGTCTGCTCGTGAAAATATGAAAATAAATTTCAATCGTTGCAGAAAATATGCTGATACTTTTAGCGAAAATTCTGAAAATTTGCTGTTTTGTGGTTCGACGGGGCTTGGAAAAACTTTTCTTTCAACCTGTATTGCAAAAGTTGTAACCCAGTCAGGCTTTTCGGTGGCTTATGACACATCAATAAATATTGTCAACAATTATGAAATGGTAAAATTTAATGGTTTAGATATCACTCAGGCAAGAGAAGCCATAACAAAATATGAAAAAGCCGATTTACTTATCTTAGATGACCTTGGCACAGAGTTTTCCACTCCCCTTGCAATATCAATTATTTATTCGCTGATAAATAATAGACTTATGTCACATAAACCTATGATTATCAGCACAAATTTACTCCCAAATGAGCTTGAAAAACGATATTCAGCGGCTATTGCCTCCAGACTTAACGGTGAATTTACTACACTTCGTTTCTTTGGTGATGATATACGAAAATTAAAGAGAAAATCAAAATAATTATTTACAACTTATTCATACTTTATTCACATATAAATACTAGGTTTGGGTTATACTTATTACATCAGTAAAGGATAGTTAAGCCTAAACTGATAGCAGATTTTTTCTGTTCTTTCTTTTGAATCCCCCTTTTTTACCCCTACTGTTTATTTTGTGAAGAATGCTGCAAAACCCGCTCCGTCCCTCTTGAGCGGGTTTTGTATTGCCAAAAAATAAATTTTATTTATATAAATTTTTATGTTATACTTATTTCCAAGGCAATGCTATTTCTATTAAAGGAGTTTACAGCCTATGCTGTCAATTTTACATCTTGCTGACCTGCATTTAGGTGCAGCTTATTCTTTTTTATCAAGTGAAAAGGCTGAAAAAGTCAAGGAAAGTCAATTTGCAGCTCTTAAACAAGCTGTTGATTATGCAAATGAACAAAAAGTTAATGCTATTTTAATAGCTGGTGATTTATTTGACAATCCAACACCACCAAGTGAGGTTGTACACCGTACATTTTCCATTTTATCTAAATCAAACTGCTGCGTACTTATTTCACCTGGAAACCACGACTATTTATGTGCAGAAAGTCCTTATTTATCAGCAAAACGTCCAGATTGTGTATATGTTTTCTCCTCCCCTACTCTAACACCCTTCCCCATAGGTGATATTGCTGTTGTATGGGGTGCTGCTTTCTGTGACCAAAGTGCGTCAATACCTCTTAATGTAGATTTAATACAAGATAAATATAATATTTTGCTTGTGCATTCAGATTTAAAGACAAAAAGCGGATATAATCCACTTTCTTCCGCTGATTTCAAAGAAAGTGGTTTTGATTATGCTGCACTTGGTCATAATCATACATATAGCGGTATGCATAGAGCAGGTAAAACTATTTATGCTTGTTCTGGTAGCCCATGCAGCACTGGTGCAGATGATACAGGTAAAAAAGGCTTTTTACTTGGTCAAATCGATAAGCAAACTAAATTCAAATTTATTCCAAGTGTCGGCATGGAATTTCACAAATTGAAAATTGATTTCACCTCACTTATGAGCGACCGTATGTTACAACAAATGCTTACACCTATGATTCCAAAAAATCACTCAAATTCATGTGCAATTCTTGAGCTTATAGGCGAGCGTTGTTACGAGCCTAATTTATCAGCACTTGAAAATGTATTAAATCAGATTTTTCTAAATGCGGTTATTGTAGACAACACTTCTGAGAAAAAAAGCATTTGGAGATATTCAAAAGACGATGATTTAAGAGGTCATGTATCAAGAAAATACCACGAGCTTTTAAATAACGCAAAAGATGAGCAGGAACGAAACACTATTATGTTATCACTTAGATATGCACTTGCAGCATTAAATGGTGAAGCCTTACCTACTTTTGATGATAATTAAAAAAACCTTGCAGAGCTTTTTTCTGCAAGGTTTTTCTTTTTGGCACGTCCGAAGGGATTCGAACCCCCAACATTCAGAACCGGAATCTGACGGTCTATCCAATTGAACTACGGACGCAAATGCTAGTTTATATTAACATAAGTATTATTTTTTGTAAAGAAATAAAAAGTGGTTGACAATTTAATAAATCATTATATAATAAACATATGAACACTTGTTCATATGAAAGGAGGTTTGTTTATGTGTGCTGATTTATGTTGTGATGAAAAGTGTGTGCATGAGGATATAGTTCATAAAGTTGAACACCACCTGCCTAATGATGAAACACTCTATGATTTGGCCGAGCTTTTTAAAGTTTTCGGTGACTCAACAAGAATTAAAATTTTATATGCACTTTTTGAGTCTGAAATGTGTGTATGTGATATAGCAGAGCTTTTAAATTTAACTCAATCAGCTATATCTCACCAACTTAGAGTGCTTAAATCTGCAAAACTTGTTAAAGCAAGACGTTCAGGAAAAACTGTTTTTTATTCTCTCGCTGATGAACATGTCCGTTTGATAATAAACCAAGGCATGGAACATATACTAGAATGATTATTTTAAAGGGGTTGTTTCTTATGAAAAAGGTATTTAAAATGCAAGACTTAGAATGTGCACATTGTGCCGGCAAAATGGAGGACGCTATAAATAAATTAGATGGCGTTAATAAAGCAACAATTAACTTTATGTCTATGAAGCTGACATTAGATGCAGATAGTGAAAAGTTTGAATCCATTTTAGATGAAGCACAAAAAATCTGCTCTAAAATTGAAAAAGATTGTGTTATTATTCGTTAAATATTTAGGTGCATAAGCTATGACTAAAAAACAAAAGAAAATGCGGCTTAGAATTATCATAAGCCTTATACTTTATATAATTTGTCTTTTTATTCCCGCTCAAAATTTAATAAAACTTGCACTTTTTCTTGTGCCTTATTTTATTATTGGTTATGATGTGCTTTTAAAAGCTATAAATAACATTAAAAATGGTCAAGTTTTTGATGAAAACTTTTTGATGACTATTG
>CALWMO010000121.1 GCA_944381965.1 uncultured Butyricicoccus sp. | reverse complement strand
ACTTGGGTTTATAACACCTTGCTCATTTAGATATGTAATATACTTTTCTGACCAGTGACCAGTTATATCACTAGCAGCGAATGCTGTGGGCATTGTGCCCATTACCATAGAGGCAGTCATAAGTGCTGCAAGTACTCTTTTTTTCACAAAAATCACCTCGTAGTTATTTTTTATCATGCTTATTATACACTTTGAATATATATTTTTCAATGTTTTAAGCCTAAACTTAATAAATTATACACTTTTGATGTAATTTACAAACTGTCTGCCTTTTCGGCTTTGACCCCCAAGTTCGGTTATTTTACATCTTCCCTTTGTTCTAACAGTTATTCTATCACCTATATCTATATCAAGTCCCGCTTTCAAACATGGCTTATTATTTACAAAAACCATACCTTTTTCAATAAACTCCTTAGCATCACCTCTTGAAAGCTTAAATACAAGTGAAATAATGCTGTCAATTCTAAGTGATGCAACCGAGCCACTGCCTTCGGTTTGATTTTCTTTAGGTATTATTAATTCATTTAATGTTTTTTGAGATACTGATATTTGTTTTCTTCCAGCTTGTACTAAATTTAACTGTATAAATTCGGCTACTTCCTGCATTACAAGTATTTCAGCACCATTAGAGCTAACTAAAATATCACCTATTCTATCTCTATTTAGCTGCATACCCATAATAGAACCTAAATAATCTCTATGTGTCAAATTATCCTGTGGATTTTTAACCGCTCTTAACAAAACTATTGGACTATTTTGCACTGCTTCTTCTTTTGTCATATAATCGGGAAAAAATATCGCACATGTTCTTTCAGCATCTTCATAACCGCCCCAAAATACACAGTTATATTTGCCATCTGCTTGATTTACAGCTTTTTCTGCTAATGCCCTTTGATGCAAATCTAAAAATCTTGTATTTGTCATATAGTTTTTATTTAAACATGTTTCAAGTTTATCAAGCACTGATGCAATCAAAATTTTATCATCTTCATTTTTAGCAAGTAAACGTATTATTTCCTGTTTTTGTTTCATATAAATATTATCTCCGTTGTATTTATTATATATTATGTTACAATATAGAAAGAGTCTTTCACAGGAGGGGTTTCATGATTCGTGAAAAAGTGCTTTATGAACTTGAAATAAATAGGGGCAAACAAATATCAGGTGGTATGCTTGCAAAAAAGCTAGGTGTATCAAGAGCTGCTGTATGGAAAACTATTTCTTCACTTCGTGACGAAGGTATGAATATAATGTCTGTAACTGGTGGTGGATACTGTCTTGCAAATGATGATGACACCATAAATGAACAAAGCATACATACACTCAGAAAAACTAAAGTTATTGGTTCATCACTTATAGTTTTACCTGAGGTTACTTCAACAAATACTATACTAAAAAATGAATATTCACATAAAGATGAAGGTTTTACAGTTATATCCACAAGACAAACAGCTGGTAAAGGACGTATGGGCAGAAGTTTTACTTCTCCAGATGGCGGAGTATACACAAGTATATTACTAAAACCTAATATGCCACTTGAAAATTTAAGTTTTCTCACGATACTAGCCGCTGTTGCCGCTTGTATTACCATAGAAAACTGCACCGACTTAAAACCACAAATAAAATGGGTTAATGATGTTTTATTAGATAAGAAAAAGTTATGTGGAATACTAACCGAAGCATCTATTGAGGGTGAAACTGGAAACATAGACTATGTTGTTGTTGGTATAGGTATAAATGTTAGAACAGATATCTCAAAAATGCCAACTGAATTACAAAGCATAGCAGGTTCTATCTCAGATTTTTGCGAAAATCCACCTAGACGAGCTGAAATCGCCGCTACACTTCTTAATGTTTTTGAAGAATGTTACAATATTCTTTGCTCTGAAGATGGTAAAGCTAAGATTTTAAAGCTGTACGATGACAGACTTTGTTGCAAAAATGAAACAGTTGAAGTTTATACTGCAAGCGAACATTATAACGCAATATGTAAGGGTGTAAATTCTGTTGGAAACCTTATTGTCCAAAAAGAAGATGGCTCATCAGTTATTTTGCAAGCTGGTGAGATAAGAATTAAAATTTAATATATTTTATTGCTCATCATTAAATAATATACCTTTTCTTTTTAATTCATCACAAATTCTATCAAAAATTTCCTTAGATGCACATCTTATTTTATGGAGATGCACCCCATCTGTAAGTGCTGAAAGTGGTCTTGCCTCTGTTTTCTTGAGTTTTTCCAGAAATAAATCTGCATCAAATCGTGAATTGAGTTGTAAATTTGCACTTATTTCACCATAAACTGCATGAGTGACTGTAACATCAATAATTTTTCCGCCAAAATCTAAAATAGTATATAATTCGTCTTCAAGCATATCCTTTGTATGCAAACAAGCTATACAGCCTTCATAAAAATCATTTTGTTGTTGTATATTTAATATATAACCTCTTGGAGTAGCTTGGACTTCTAGTCCACCCGCTCTTATTAGGGCTATATCACCTACTATTATTTGACGGCTTACATTACATTCTTTTGCAAGTTTACTTGCACTTACAGGCACAGATGTATTATTTAAAATTTCTTTGATTTTTTCTCGTCTTTCACAGGCAATCACTTTTTACCGCCTTCCTTCTTATTTTTTGTTATTTTATCACACCATAATTTTTTTTACAAGTTACACACAGTTTACATAAAGTTAGGAGTTATTTATGAAAGTAATGATTTTATCTGTAACTGCTGGTTTTGGTCATCATGCAACAGCTAAAGCAGCAGGCGATATGCTTGAAAGCCAAGGTGCTGAGGTTCGCACACTTGATGTTTACGAATATATAAACCGAATAGTTAAAGGTACCATTGATAAAGGTTATTTATTCTCTTCTAAACACACAAAAGAGCTTTACAGACTTGCTTATGCTCTTGCAGAAAACCATGGCTCAAGCTATTTTACCACACCAATAAGCATACTTAATATTGTTAATGCTCTTGGTGCATCTAAATTTGCTCGCATTATAACAGATTTTAACCCTGATGTACTTGTTTGTACCCATGTTTTTGCAGCCCAGCTCATAAATGAAATCAAAAAACGTGGACTTCTTTCCACACGCACAATAGGCATTATAACCGATTATACCATTCACCCTTATTGGGAAAATGTACCTTATATAGACTATATCGTAACTGCAAGCGAACTTCTTCACCATCGCTCTTTAAAACGTGGCATAACAGCTGACCGTTTACTTCATTTTGGTATACCAATTCACCCTAAATTCAGTAAACCTATTACCCGTGAAGATGCTTGCAAAGAGCTTGGTATAGATGCTAATCGTCCAACTATTCTTATGATGGGCGGTAGTATGGGTTATTCCAATCACAAAAAAATAATACAAAGTCTTTTAACAATAGGTATGGATTTTCAAATGCTTGTTGTTTGCGGAAATAATAAAAAGCAGTATAAAAATCTTATCGAAACTCTTGATGAGTATAACGGCAAAGCTTCAATTTATCCCTATGGATTTGTAACCAATGTGGAAGTTATGATGAGTGCATCAGACTGCATTATAACTAAACCAGGAGGACTTACCGTTTCTGAAGCACTTGCTAAAAACTTACCTATGATTTTAGTAAATCCTATCCCAGGGCACGAAGAGCGTAATGTTGAATTTTTACTCAATAATGGCATTTCACTTTATGTAACAAAGACTTTTCCTGTTGATGAAGCTGTATATCATTTATTTAATAGCCCTGCAAGACTGGAAAGTATACGAAAAACCATGCGTGAAGTAGCTCACCCTAATGCTACTAAACAACTTTGTGATTTTATTATGCAAATGCCATCTGATAATTAAAAACTAAAGGCGAGCTTTTTAAAAGCCCGCCTTTTTTATATTTACTTATTCATTAAATAAACATTAGCATTTGCTACACCTAAAGAATAGCAACGGTCATGGTCATTTAAATAAATATCAATTTTATTTTGCTTAATAGCTCCGCCAGTATCCTCAGCGATAAATGAACCAAAGCCTTCAATGAAAACTTCACTGCCAAGTGGGATAACCTTTGGGTCTACTGCGATTGTACGACCTTCTGTACATTTAGTACCAGTCGCTGTATTATTACCATAACCACCACTACACTGCTCACAAGCACAATAGAACGTAAGCTTAAAATTACCTAGTGCTGTACCATTGGCAGTGATTGACTGGTCTGCTGTATAAGCTGAAGAATAGGTTACTACACGGTCGTAATTAGGGATATATGGGTTTGACGCCTGAATTGCTGCTTGCTCCTCTGCGAGTTTTGCAGCCTCAATAGCCGCCTGACGAGCTGCAAGCTCCTCACGAGCACGAACCATTTCTTCAGTTGTGCGTACTAAACCAATAGCAACTTGTTCATTGGATGAAATCATGCCGATAGAAGCTACTGATGTATCTGACGCAGGAATATTGCTTGAGATAGTAGCATCATGTGCGGAAGCTGAATTAATGCTTATTGTTGCACACAATGCAATAGCTGATAGACTAAGCAGACTTTTCATCTTCTTGAAATGCATAAAATAAACTCCTAGTTAAATATAGATTTCGCTCACAAGCGATATAGGCACTTGCCTTTTAAAAAATCTTTTGCGGCGTTACCAAACTGTTTTTTGTTTGTTACCGCTTTGTAATCATCATACGCAAGTCATATCTCTTTGTCAAACAATTTCCCGAAATTTTTTTATTTTATGATTATATTTTGTTATATTTATTTAATATATTACTTTTTGTATTTATCATTTCCCGTATTTTTAATAAAAATATTATTTAATTTTTTATCGCTGTACAAATAATTTTAGTTATGATACAATTATTATAATTGTTTATCGGATTGTGGATGTTCCCACTTTTATTATTTTGAAGATACGGAAGACCTGACGGTGCTTTTAAACCGGTACTTCCTTAACTGGAGTTTTCCAGATATAAAAAACATTTATTTTGATTTTAGTAAAGGAAAGTGATATCGACATTATGAGAGAAAAACTGAAGATTATTCCGCTTGGTGGTCTTGATGAAATCGGTAAAAACATGACTCTTATTGAGTTTGGTAATGATATCATCGTTATTGACTGTGGCTTAGCGTTTCCTGATGATGATATGCTTGGTGTCGACCTTGTAATACCTGATACAACATATCTTAAACGTAACATAAGGAAACTGCGTGGTTATCTTATCACCCATGGACATGAAGACCATATCGGTGGTCTGCCTTATGTGCTTCGTGAAATGAATGCCCCTGTTTATGGTACTCGTCTTACCTGTGGTATGATTGAGGCAAAGCTAACAGAACACCGTATGCCTTCTAAAGTTCGTTTTAATCGTGTTAAGGCTGGTGATACAGTAAAACTTGGCTGTTTTACTGTTGAGTTTATCCACACAAACCACTCCATTGCAGATGCAGTTGCTTTAGCTATTCGCACTCCACTTGGTACTATAATTCACACAGGTGACTTTAAGGTTGACCTTACACCTGCTTATGGTGATATGATAGACCTTGCTCGTTTTGGCGAACTCGGTAAAGAAGGCGTTCTTGCTCTTATGAGTGACTCTACTAATGTTGAACGTGCAGGCTATACACCATCAGAACAAACTGTTGGTGCAGGTCTTGAAAACTTCTTTAAAAACTGCCGTGAGCGAATTATTATTGCAACATTCGCATCTAATGTATCACGTTTGCAGCAGATATTAGATATAGCTGCAAAATATGGCAGAAA
>CALWMO010000120.1 GCA_944381965.1 uncultured Butyricicoccus sp. | reverse complement strand
AGTTGCAACATCTGCACCAGCACCACCAACAAGTGCTAATTCGTCGGTATCAATAAAGTTTGTGATGCCGTATACAACAGCCAGTGTACCTACAACATTTTCTTTTGCAATAAAGCCAGTGATTGCTGCGGCTGCAAGTTGCCATACACCAAAGCCAAGAGGCAGAAGAATGATTGCAAATGGACTAGCAATAGTTGCAAGAATAGAAGTATGAGCCATACCTTCTTCAACTACTTGAAGTTTCCAGTTAAATGTCTGCATAATTTGGACAACTGCATTACATACAAGAATAACAGTACCAGCCTTAATAATAAAGGACTTAGCACGAGAGAACATAGAGAATATAGCTCTCTTTAAACTAGGAACTTTATATTCAGGAAGCTCCATAATAAAGAATGATTTTCTAAATTTGTGACCTGTGATTTTAAGTACAAGCATAGAACCGAGTAAAATAAGAACTATACCGACAAAGTACATTAGTGTACCAACCCAAGAAGCATCTTTGAAGAATGCACCTGCAAACAGTGCGATAACAGGAAGTTTAGCACCACATGGCATGAATGGGGTAAGCATTGCGGTTGTTCGGCGTTCACGTTCATTTCTTATGGTACGACAAGCCATAACACCAGGGATTGCACACCCTGTACCGATAACCATAGGAATGATTGATTTACCAGAAAGACCTACACGCTTAAAAAATGGGTCCATAACAACACTTACACGAGCCATATAACCACAGTCTTCAAGCAGAGCAATTAAGAAATACATAATCATTACAAGTGGCAAGAAACCTACAACAGCACCTACGCCGCCTATAATGCCATCAACAAGCAGTGACTGTAAAAATGGTGATGCACCTTCTGCAAGTGTGCCTACATATGCTTGGAATTTTTCAATCCATGCTACAAGGTAATCGGCAATGGCTGGGCCAAGTTTAGACTGTGAAATATCAAATACAGCCCACATTACAACAGCGAAAATTGGAATACCTAGCCATTTGTTTGCAAGAACAGAGTCAATTTTATCCTGAATATTTGTGTCTTTGGTGAAAACCTTGCGACTTTCAACTTCAGAAACTAATTTGTTTACAAACTCAAAACGCTTTCTGTCAGCTTTTTCAACTTCTGCTTTATCGTGCAGGTTAACATCACCTTGATTATATGGTGCATTCTGAGTATGACCAAATCTTTGAACCGCATTTGAAATAATTTCTGTTAAACCATTATCACTAGAAGCGGTTGACACAGTTTGTATAACAGGACAACCTAATTTTTTAGAAAGAAGTTCTACATTTATAGTAGTACCTTTTTTGTCGTTTATATCACGCTTATTAAGAGCTACAACAACAGGTATACCAAGCTCTAAAAGCTGAGTTGTAAAGAAAAGGCTACGGCTTAAATTTGTAGCATCAACAATGTTTATAATTACATCAGGACGCTCGTTTTTAACATAACTACTTGTGACGCTTTCCTCAGATGTAAAAGGTGACATAGAGTATGCACCAGGAAGGTCTACTGCAATGAGGTCATCACGGTCTGAACAGTATATTTTTTTAATTGGGCTTTCTTTTTTGTCCACTGTAACGCCTGCCCAGTTGCCTACACGTTCGGTGCGACCTGTAAGGGCATTGTACATGGTGGTTTTACCACTATTTGGATTGCCTGTAAGAGCAATTCTCATTTTAAAATCCTCCTATTTTGTAAATGCTTTTGGTTTTCTTTACAAAAATTAGCTGTAGCTAACCAAATGCTTTTAAAAAACTGCTTAAATAAGCAGTTTTAGTTAGATAATAATAGCTTCAGCTAAATCCTTATCTATATTATAACGTCCGTCTTTTATTGAAACAACATATCCGCCTCTCATATGAGAAACAACGGTTATTGGTTCACCGCTATAACAACCAAGAGAAAACAGAAAGCTGTTTAACTCATCGTCGTCGGTTTGAATATCTTTTATTATATACTCTTTTCCGAGTTCAGCCGAAGTTAAATTCACCGTAATGCCACCCCTTTCAAATCTATAAAGAACGGTTGCATATAACTAACAAATTTAAAATACCACAAGTAAAATGCTTTGTCAATGAGTTTTATAATTAAATTTTATAATATAACATAAATAATCAAACATGTAAATACATACACGTTTGACATATAACAATAATTCATATATGTTAAGAAAATTTAGCATATAGTCAAATTATATGAACGATTGTAAGATTATATGATTGTTTAGGAGGTAAAATATAAGCTAAAATACATAAAACCTGTGTTTATAAATTGGTTAAAATGCGGAAAAGAATGCAACAATCATAAAATGGGAAAAAGAACATAAAAAAGCGTTGTAATAATTCGTTAAAAGTGTTATGATTCATTCAACAAACAAGAAACAATCATAAAATAAAAAGGAGGAGTCAAAATGAGCAAGATTGACGAAATTACAAGAGAAAGTTGGATTATGGGTACTTTCCCAGAGTGGGGTACTTGGCTCAATGAGGAAATTGAAAACGAAGAGGTAAAGCCTGGCACTGTTGCTATGTGGTGGCTTGGCTGTACTGGAATGTGGTTCAAGACTCCAGCAGGTTGTAACATCACTGTTGATTTATGGTGTGGTAATGGCAAGCGTACTCATGGCGACGGTAAAATGAAGGTTGGTCACCAAATGGCTAATATGTGCGGTGCTCGTGCAATGCAGCCAAACCTTCGTGCAGTTCCATTTGTAATTGACCCATTCGCTATTAAAAATGTAGATGCTGTACTGGCTACTCACTACCATCAAGACCATATGAGTGCTGAATATGCAGCTCATGTAATTAAAAGCGGTATGACCACAACTGATGAAAATGGCAAGGAAATCCCTGTTCCATTTATTGGCCCTAAGAAGTCTGTTGAGCTGTGGCAGAAGTGGGGTGTTCCGGCTGACCGTTGTGTGACTGTAAAACCAGGTGATACAATTAAAATTAAGGATATTGAAATCGTTGCTCTTGACTCTTTCGATAGAACTTGTCTGGTAACTACCGACTCTCAAGGTCCAGATAGAGAAGAACTGACAGGTGTTTGCCCAACTGATATGGACGAAAAGGCTGTTAACTATCTGATTAAGACTCCAGGTGGTAATATCTATCATAGCGGTGACTCTCATTACTCCATTTACTTTGCTAAGCATGGTAAGGATTATGACATCGACGTTGCATTTGGCTCTTTCGGTGAAAATCCAATCGGTATGCAGGATAAGATGACTTCCATTGATATTCTTCGTATGGCTGAGGCTCTGCGTTGTAAGGTAGTTGTTCCAATTCACTATGATGTATGGACTAACTTTATGGCTGACATTAACGAGATTAAGGTTCTTTATGATATGAAGAAAGACCGTCTAGGCTATCAGTTCCACCCATTCTTCTGGGAAGTTGGCGGCAAGTATGTTTACCCAACCGATAAGGATAAGCGTGCTTATCATCATCAGCGTGGTTTTGAGGATTGTTTCGAAGCTCCTCAGAACATTCCTTTCCGTTCCCTACTGTAATTTTAGGAGGGACATAAATGCTAAAGTATTTTGTAGAAAATAAATATGTCAAGTTTGCTGATGAGGCAAAAGACTGGAAAGATGCTATTCGTATGAGTTGCGAAACTCTTGAGGCTGCATGTGCAATAGAGCCTAGATATAAAGAGGACATTATCGCTTGTGTTGAAAAATATGGTCCATATATTGTAATTGCACCAAATATTGCTCTGCCACACTCTCAGGAGGGTGCAGACGGTGGCGTACATAAAACAGCTGTTGCTTTTATGAAACTTAATAAGCCTGTTAGCTTTGAAGAAGGAAATCCAGAGTGCGATGCACAGCTTTTCTTTACACTTGCATCTTGCAACCCAGAACAGCATCTGGAAAATATGAGTAAGCTATCTGATATGCTTTGTAATGATGAGCTTGTAGAGGAGCTTGCAAATGCAAATAGTGAAGAAGATTTATTAAAGCTTCAAGCAAAATATATTGATTAAAATATACTTAATAAAGAGAAGATATAGACACTCAGAGGGTATTTAGCCTTCTGAGTGACTTGAAATGGGAAAGGAACAAGGGTGACAAAATGGATATTTTAATGACTATATGGACCTATTTTGCAACCAACATTCTTCAACAACCAGCATTTATGATTGGTTTAATCGTTTTAATCGGTTATATTCTACTTGGTAAACCTTGGTATGATACCTTAAGCGGTACTCTTAAAGCAATTGTGGGTTACTTAATTTTAACCGTCGGTTCTGGTGGACTAACAAATAACTTCCGTCCAGTTCTTGTTGGTCTTAAAGACCGTTTCCAAATGGATGCGATGGTAATTGACCCATATTTTGGTCAAAATGCTGTTACAGTAGGTGTTGAAGAAGTTTTCGGTAAGGGCTTCGGCGATGCAATGATTTTGCTGTTTATCGCTTTTATTGTAAACATTCTTTTGGTTCGTTTCACAAAGCAAACAAAACTTCGTGCACTATTTACAACAGGTAACGTTCAGGTTCAGCAGGCTGCAACAGCTTACTGGCTTATCATGTTTGCTTGCCCATTCCTACTCGAAAATCGTGTTGCTATGCTTGTTGTTATGGCTCTGCTTCTAGGTGCTTATTGGGCAGTTGGTTCTAACCTTACAATCAAGCCTTGTCAGGAAGTTACTGACGGTGCTGGTTTCTGTCTGGCTCATCAGCAGATGTTCGGTGTTGCTTTCTTCTACTGGTTAGCTGGTAAGCTATTTGGTAATGAAGGTAAAAACAAGGATAAGAAAGTTAAGCGTATTGAAGATATAGAGCTTCCAGGCTTTATGTCTATGTTTAATGATAACATGGTATCTGCATCTATACTGATGCTTGTATTCTTTGGTGCTATTCTTTGCGTACTTGGTCGTGATTACTTAATCGCTGGCGGTTTCCTTCAGGAAGGTCAGAGCATGGTATTCTATGTAATTCAGACCTGTCTATACTTTGCGGTTTATCTTGCAATTCTTCAGCTTGGTGTTCGTACATTCGTTGCAGAGCTGACAGCTTCCTTCCAAGGTATTGCTGATAAGATTCTTCCAGGTTCTGTTCCAGGCGTTGACTGTGCAGTTATCTTTGGTTTTGGTGCTCCAAACGCTGTAACATTAGGCTTCCTTGCAGGTTTCGTAGGTCAGATTTTGGCTATCATCGTACTTGTTGTTCTAAAGAGTCCTGTACTTGTTATCTGTGGATTCGTTCCTCTGTTCTTCGATAACGCTACAATCGGTGTATTCGTAAATGAAAAGGGCGGTCTAAAGGCTACTTTGATTCTTCCTTTCATTTCTGGTCTATGTCAGGTATTCGGTTCCGCTCTTATCGCAGGCTGGGTTGGCATGGCAGCTTACGGCGGTTACCTAGGCATGTGGGACTGGGCAGTTGTATGGCCAGTATTCACAGTTGCTATGAAGTACCTAAGCTACGCTGGCGTTGCAGTAGTATTTATCGTTCTTATGGCTATTCCTCAAATACAGTATAGAAAAGACAAGGAAGGTTACTTCCTAATGACAGAAGATTATGAAGCTTATAAAGAACTGCGTGAAAAACAGCATGCAGCTAAGTAAAGTAAAATAAACAATTTAATTAAGGAGAGATGTAAAATGGCAGCTCAAAATATGAAGTTTTTAGTATGTTGTGCAAATGGTTCTGGTTCTAGCCTGATGGCTCAGTTAGCTCTTGAAAAGGTTCTTAAGAAACATAATATTAAACCTGGTAAAGTTCATCACTGTCCACTTTCTGAGGGTAAGGGCAGTGCTCCACAGTATGACGTTCTGATTTGTGCACAGAACTTTAAGAATATGTTCGACGAT
>CALWMO010000119.1 GCA_944381965.1 uncultured Butyricicoccus sp. | reverse complement strand
ATTGCCAAGTTATTATGGTTTAAATCCATCACAAATACAAGTTCTTTCACCGTCACGCAGACAGGGTGCAGGTACAATGCAGCTTAACCGTTCACTGCAAGAGGCATTAAACCCAGAATCACCAGATAAAAATGAAAAGCGTTTTGGAGATATTGTTTTTCGTGAAGGCGATAGAGTTATGCAAATTCGCAATAATTATGATATTGTTTGGGAGCGTGTGGACGGCAGTGAGCAAGGAACAGGAATGTTTAACGGTGATGTCGGTGAGATACTTCAGATTTTCACCATGCAAGAGTGTTTAATAGTTAAATTTGATGATAAAATAGCAACTTATACATTTGATATGTTAGATGAGTTAGAGCTTGCTTATGCAATGACTGTACACAAAGCACAAGGCAGCGAATTTGAGGCGGTTGTTGTTGCACTTTCAAATGGTATTAGCAAAAGACTTTTAACTAGAAATATACTCTATACAGCTATAACCCGAGCTAAAAAACTGCTTGTTATAGTTGGCTCACAGGAAACAATAAGCACAATGGTTAACACAAATAATAAAGGAAGAAGATATAGTGCATTAAAAGCTCGTATGAATATAGAGGAGGAATAAATCATGTTTGATTTACTCTATCCACATAAATGTCAAATTTGTGGTAAAGATGCGGATATATTATGCGAGGATTGCCTTAAAAAAGGAGATTATTATTTTTATCAGCCTTTTAAATTCTCAGGCATAGATGATGCAGACTCACCGCTTATTTATAGGGATTTTGTGCGTGAGGCTATGCATAGATATAAATTTAATGGCAGACGTTCATATGCGGATTGGTTTGCAAAGTTTACAGCCGAATGTATACAAAGTAAGCTTGATATTTGGAAACCAGATTTTATAACTTATGTTCCGTTGTCTTTTGGCAGATGGTTTAAAAGAGGTTTTAACCAGTCCGAGCTTGTAGCTAAAATTATATCCAAAAAGCTTGATTTACCGCTTGAAAAAACACTTGTAAAACGTGCGTTTATAAAAAAGCAATCTAATATAAATGATGAGCAAAAAAGGGCGGAAAATGTAAAAAATGCCTTTAAAATAAGAAAAAATGCAAATGTAGAAAATAAACGAATTTTGCTTATAGATGATGTTATAACTACGGGTTCTACCATTGTTTCTTGTGCCAATGTACTTAGGAGTTCGGGAGCAGAAAAGATATTTGTAGTAAGTATGACAAAAACTCCTATAAAGTCCAAAAAAAATTAAAACTTGTAGAAAAGTTATTTAAAATATTACTGTTTTGTTTCTTGCAATACGGTATGAATAAGGTATAATAAATCTAAAGGAAAAGTTCTGGAAAGCAGGTTACAAAAATTATGAGCACACAAAATATGCCAAAAAGAAAAAGAAGTTCTTTTTGCTTTTTTTCAAATGATGTAGGCATAGACCTTGGTACTGCATCTGTACTGGTTTATGTAAGAGGTAAGGGTATTGTTTTAAATGAGCCATCAGTAGTAGCAGTCGATAAAACTACTGGTAAAATTTTATCAGTAGGTGATGACGCTGAAAAAATGCTTGGTCGCACACCAGGTAATATTATCGCTATTCGTCCACTGCGTGAAGGTGTTATTTCCGACTATGAAATGACCGAGCGTATGATTAAAGAGTTTATACGCAAGGTTTTGGGTATGCGTCTATTTAAACCAAATGTTGTTATGTGTGTACCATCAATCATAACCGAAGTAGAAGAACGTGCGGTTATTGATGCGGGTACTCAAGCAGGTGCAAAAAGAGTATTTTTAGTTGAAGAACCTGTTGCGGCAGCTATTGGTGCAGGCATTGATATTTCAAAGGCTAACGGCAATATGATAGTTGATATTGGTGGCGGCACTACCGATATTGCTGTAATTTCACTTGGAGGCATCGTAGAGTCTACATCTATTAAAATTGCAGGCGATAAATTCGATGAGGCAATAATTAAATATATACGAAGAAAACATAATGTGCTTATCGGTGACAGAACAGCTGAGGCTATTAAAAGAGAAATCGGCTGTGTATACCCACGACCAGAAGAAGCATCAATGGAAATTAAAGGTCGCTGTTTAATGACTGGTCTGCCACGCACATTTACAGTCGAGTCACATGAGATTATGGGTGCATTTGATGAGGTTTCTTCAACTATTGTTGAAGCTATTCATGGTGTGCTTGAGCGTACTCCACCAGAACTTACTGGCGATATCTCAACTAACGGCATTGTTATGACTGGCGGCGGTGCGTTAATTTGGGGATTTGACAAGCTTATTGCAGCAAAAACAGGTATTCCAACCAGAGTTGCAGATGATGCGATTTCATGTGTAGCACTTGGCACAGGAAATTGTCTTGAAAATTTAGATAAAATGCAAGATGGTACTATGAATCTATCTCGCAGACGTCAAATGATGAACTAAAAAAACTAAAACACACTGATTTTTTAGTCAGTGTGTTTTTTTATGCCTAAAAACAATTTGGTTTGTTTATTTACAACGGGTGCTAAAATCCATAAGCCGTATAAGTTAGGCAGTGCCATAAGTGCTGAAGCTATATCACATAAAATAAGCAAATCAATGAGCGGGAAATGACTTGCAAATGCAACTGAAATAGCGATTAAAACAGGATAAAATGATATATTTTTGATATTTAACCATTTAAGACAGGTTAGACCATAAAAACTCCAACCAAGAATAGTAGATACAGCTAGAAAAACAACAGTTATTGATATAAATTCATTTGCAATATTTCCAAAGAGTGAGGAGAAAGCAAAACTTGTCATAGAAAGACCGTATAAACCGCTACTATCAGCACCAGTCACAAGTATAACAAGTGAGGTCATAAGGCAGACAATAAATGTATCAATAAAAACTTCAATAGCACCAAGCATACCCTCCTGACAAGGTTTAGCACCAACTGTGCAACCATGTGCAATAGGTGCAGAACCCATGCCCGCCTCATTTGAAAATACACCTTTTGCAAAACCGTCGGAGATTGCTCTGCTAGTTATAAAGCCTATTAAACCGCCACCAGCTGCAAGTGGCTCTGTAACACCATAAAATATTTTTAAAATTGCATTAGGTATTTCATTTTTATTAATTATAAGAACAATTATACCGGCGGTTAAATAGCAAACGGTCATAAAAGGAACTATTACAGCTGAAACCTTTGCAATTCGCTCAGAACCACCATATAATATAGGTAAAAGCAAAATACCCGTTATAATACCAATAAATATTTTTGAAATAGGCAATACATTGTTTACAGCCTCAGCTATTGCACTGCCTTGGGCGGCTGCACCTGTGCCAACTGCTGAAATAACACAGAAAATAGCAAAAATTTTAGCAAGCAAAGGTAAATCTGCACCTTTTGATAAATATACCATAGGGCCACCAATAGGGCTTTTATCTTTAGTTTGATAGTATACAGCAAGGAGTAACTCGGAATACTTTGTAGCCATTCCGAAAAATGCAGCAACTAACATAAAAAACACTGCACCCGCACCGCCGAGCTGTATGGCTATTGCAACTCCGGCAAGATTTCCAACTCCAAGAGTGCCACCAAGAGATGTACAAAGTGCCTCAAATGGTGAAATACCGTTTTTTGAATTGTTGTTTTTGAGTTTCATAAGTTTAGGAAAACACCAAAACTGCACAAAACTAGATGAATATGTTAAATATATACCCGTAAGCAGGATAAGAAGAACGGTAAAAGGCCCCCAAAGTGTATAGCGCATTTGATTAAGTAATGTCATAAAATAGATATCCTCCTTAAATTAAATTTATGTTTTAATAGGAGGATAAAGAACGAAAGAGGAAAATATAAATGGATAAAAAATATATGAAAGCCGCATTAAAACTTGCACAAAAAGCAGCAGATGAGGGAGAAGTGCCTGTGGGTGCTGTTGTTGTATGTGATGGAAAAATAGTAGGTCGTGGCAGAAACCGCAGAGAAACTAAAAAAAATGCAATTCATCATGCCGAGATAGAGGCAATAGAAAAAGCTTGCAAAAAATTAGGCGGTTGGCGACTCCATAAATGCGATTTATATGTAACGCTTGAGCCTTGCCCAATGTGCACAGGTGCTATTATAAATGCACGAATTAAAACACTATATTATGGTGCTAAAGATGAAAAGGCAGGCTCTTGCGGTACGCTTGTCAATCTTTTTGAGTTACCATATAATCACAAACCAGAAGTGATTTCGGGTGTTATGGAGGAAGAATGTGCAGATATACTCAAAAAGTTTTTCAAAGATTTAAGAGAGCGTAAGAAAATAGAGCGTAAAAAAAGACGAGCTGAACAGTAAAAATTCAGCTCGTTTTATGTTTATTTATAACGTGATTTATCAGGTGCCCAACCATCAAGCGGATAACGCTGTATTGCACCGAAAACTCGTTCTCTAAGATTTGGATATTGTTTTTCTAAATCCTTGAGTAGTGTTTTAACTTCCTCACGTTTTGTGTGTTTGTCGGCAGGGCATGGATTATGCACTATTGGCATATTGAAACGTCTTGCAAATGATTTAACATTCTTTTCAGGCACATATAAAAGCGGGCGCAGAAGTGTAACGTCCATTCTGTCAAGATATGTTACAGGCTTAAAACATGAAATTCTGCCCTCATAAAACAGTGATAGCATATATGTTTCTACAACATCATCAAAATGATGACCAAGTGCTATTTTATGACAACCAGCTTTAATTGCCGCATCATGTAATGCACCTCTGCGAAGTTTTGCACACAGTGAGCATGGATTTTCTTCTTTTCTGATATCAAAAACAATCTGTTTGATTTGGGTTGGGATTTTAATATATTCTACTTTTAATCTGCGACAAAGCTCATCAACATGTGAAAAATCCATGTTATCATATCCCATTTCAAGTGTAATAGCTATTACTTCAAACTTTTTAGGATAAAAACGACGAAGTTCGGCAAGAGCAGTTAAAAGTGTAAGTGAGTCTTTACCTCCAGATACACCAACGGCTATACGGTCGCCCTCGTCAATCATATGATAATGGTCAACCGCACGACGTACCAATGATAACATTTTTTGCATATATTCATTCCTCTTTAAAATAAAACTTTTATATCATAGTATTATTATATAGATATAACAGAAAATTAAAAAAACTGCAAATAAAAATTTTGAAATTGAAAATGAGAATTTAAGAGTATAAGAGAGTATAAAAGAGTATAAGAGAGTTTGTTCGGGGGTAAATTTAAATGTTAAAAAAATCGGTTGACATTACAGAGTGTGTGTGGTTTAATAGTTAAGGCTTAAGAAAAAGCCAAATATTAATTTTGTAAATAATTTCGTAAATCATTTAGATTTAATATATTATGGAGGAAATGCACTATGTCTACTTTTATGGCAAATGCTAATAGCATTGAGCGTAAGTGGTATATCATTGACGCTGCTGGTAAGCCACTTGGCCGTACAGCTGCTACTGCTGCTATGTTACTTCGTGGCAAGCACAAGCCTACTTTCACCCCTCATGTTGATGGCGGTGATTTCGTAATCATCATCAACGCTGAGAAGGCTGTTCTGACTGGTAAGAAGTTAGAGCAGAAATACTACCGTCACCACACTGGCTGGGTTGGTGGTCTGAAGGAAGTTCAGTACCGCACAATGATGGCTGAAAAGCCTGAACTGGCTATGCAGCTTGCTGTTAAGGGTATGCTTCCAAAGAACAGCATCGGTCGTCAGTCTGCTACCCGTCTTAAAATCTTCAAGGGTGCTGAGCACAAGCATGCTGCTCAGATGCCAGTAGCTTGGGATAAGTAATTCTTGTAAGGAGGAAATAATCAATGTATACACCTAAGAAAGCATATTTCTACGGTACTGGCAGAAGAAAG
>CALWMO010000118.1 GCA_944381965.1 uncultured Butyricicoccus sp. | reverse complement strand
CTTAAACATATAATTATAAAAAAGTATGTTCATGTATAAGTTGGAGCAATCCAATTGCATTTTGTCATTCTCTTCAACAAAATTGCAGTGAATACCATAAAAACGGTCGACATTATTGCTAATGCACCACCGTAAAATTGTTTTGAGATAGGGGTAAATATACTAAAAACAACCTGAAAAGCAGATGCCGGAACAATAAGTATCCATTTTAGCAATGGATGTCGTATGTCATAGTTATGTATTGTCAATTCAGAAACTGCTGCTTGTATCCAAGAATGGTCATATCCGTAAATAATATCTGCTGATCTTTGTGAAACTTGTCCTAAAGAATTCAGATAAAAACCGTCTGTAAATGCACTTGAATTGAAGTAAACAATAACAATTATCCCAATATAAATAATAAGAGAACTAATTAAAAATCTTCTCTCAAAGGTATCGGTGTTTTTTAATGAACACATTCCCTTACTAATAATATAATTAGTTAAAGTATTAACCGCTATATAAAAGAATGGCAATGAAATTAGATAAATAATTGAAACAATTATATTAAAATATTCGTTTCTTACTGATATCAATGAACTAAAATAACTATAACTACCTCTTATTAATGTAATCATCAAACAAATTGTAAGAAATGCTGAAAAATAATTAATTAAGTTTTTACTATTTTTCACCCATTTATTTATATTTTCGGATAATATGATATGAACAGGAATTGATAATACCACCGAAATGCCCATAATAAGTCCTACACTGGTATTTGATGCCATGATAAGTGTGGCAACTGTTCCACTTATCACCATCAGGCACTTTGTTATAAGATTTTCTCTCATATATCCAAAATACCTAGCCGAAATATAATAATAAAAAGCAATAATAGTTGCGAATATAAGTATTTGCAACACTTTTTTTACTGTAATTTCATGCTTTTGTAGCAAGTTATGCTCAACCGAATCCCAATAACCCGAATAAGTTGAAATTTCATAACTTCTTCCGTCCACTGTTATAATACAATTTCCTCTATATGTACCAGTTTCAAATACTATTTTATGAGATTTTCCTTCTGGCAACTGCCCTTCTATGGTTGAACCATTATTTAATAGAATGGTTTCTCCATCTATAGTATAATCTCCATAAAATATATCACTTGGCTTAAAAATTTTCTCATCTACAATAACACTTTTTACTCTAATTTCATATGTATTAAAAATAGATTGTGTATTTGTCAAAGTTATCATTGGTGTTTGTTCCAATGATATATTAAAATTTATAAACATAGAAGAAATTATAGTTAAAATACATACTTGTATGACGAAAATACATCTTCTTATTCCTGGGCGTTCCATTCTACAAGTGTCTCCTTTTTTACCATATATGCTTTTTTTGCCATTTTTGCAAGAAAAATATCATTTATGCTATCACTATAAAATTCATCGATTTGCTCTTGAAATTGTTGTTTAAAATAATCTACTTTATTCTTGCCTTTGCAATTTTTTGATTGAAGTTCGCCATTCCTATCAACTTTTGTCGCAATTAATCTAACGTTTAATTCTTCACAAATAGGCTTTAATAATACTTCAGGTGATGCCGAAATAATAACATCATCTTCTGCTTTTTTAGATAAATACCATGGTTTTATCCTATATTTTTCTTTTTCCCAAAAATCGGACACATATTTACCTAAATCTATAAAGCGAAAAAATGAAAAATATTTACTTTTAAACTGTTCCAAGTTGTCCAATCTTAAAAAATATCGAATAAATCCAATAATCTGTGTAGGTAAGCATTTAAGAATTGATGGTTTTTTTCTTATACAGAATACATAAAATCGAATTGAACTATCCCCATCATAGATAGTATCATCAAAATCATATACATTCATGTTACCATCCTCACAAATAAATTCCAACTGCAACTAATAAAGCAAAAACAAAACACAATCCCCATATAGGATAATCTGATGTGACAATTTCCATAGGATCTCCGTCTGAACTTCCTTCTAGCAATAGACTGTATCTCAAAAAAATGAAAATCAAAACAGGCACTGAGAATAGTAACAGTGGTGCATACTCAAATGAAAGACACCATAATGCATAAAACACAATGGATAATGCCATCTGAACATAAAGATTTTTATCAAGAAATTCATAACTATAATACTTTAATACTTTTCTGCTTTGGTTTATGTCACTTGTCTTTTGGAGTTCTCCACGTCTTTTACCCAATCCCATAAACAAAGCACCAGACAATACTGTCAGATATAACAATCCAGATATTCTTATATTAGTTATGTAAGCACCATAAAATATTCTGATTAAATAACCAAGTGCTAAAATAAATATATCCATTAGAGGAATATGTTTTAATCTCACGCTATACAATATGTTAATTATAATATAACATAAAACAATTAAAGCACATATATTATTCAAACATAATGATATAGAAACAGATACTAGTGTTAATATAATACCAACTGTAAACGCAACCTTTATTTTAATTGTACCACTAGCCAATGGTCGTTTACATTTTTGGGGATGCAATTTATCTTTTTCAACATCTTGTATATCATTAAAGATATATATTGCAGATGCAGCAAATGAATACGCTATAAAACCCAAACACGTTAATTCTAAGTTGACTATTGTAATATTCTTTGAAAAAAACAATGGTATAAACACCAATAAATTTTTTATATAGTGCTTTAATCGCAACAATTTCAACCATTGTGACACATATTTCATAATAATACCCTTTTCTTTATTTTTTGAATATAACAAGTTTACTCGCTATATAATTTAATACAGTAACCAGAACATTAGATACAAACTTCCACACTAAACTATTCCAATCCATCATATCTACTGCCACAAACATAATAATAACATCAAAAATACCTGTTATTAAACGACAAGTCAAAAATGTTACCAGCTCGTATTTTACTTTTTCCCATGCAAGTGATTTACTATCGAAAACAAAGAGTTTATTTGTAATAAACGCAAAGACTACCGCAAAAACCCATGCTATAATTGTAGATATAAGATTACAAATACCTATTCTATTATATGTTACCTCATAAGCTATCATATTAACGGCTGTTGTTCCCAAACCAAATATGATATATAATAACATATTTTTGTGTCTCGTCAGTAATTTAATAAAATGTTTCATAATCTCCATATTAAATATCTTTTTAGATACTTCTATTATTATTTCACTATTGTTGTTGTGCTACGTCATCAGTTTTCCATTTCTATAAGTTTTTTCTGCCTTTCATATTGAATTTTTGCATTTGTTGCTCCTCCAAGTGCTTTTCTAAGATAAGTATTGAATTTACACATCACCACATATGCTATAAATCAATCATTGTATAATTTCTAAAATAAATTCTTAAAAACTTTAATACTACTTGCACTAAGACAAACTACCATGCTTATTACCAAATATATAACCGCACTTAATGTCATCTGCAACAAAGAACCATCATTGCTAAATATAGGGAGCATAGGATTTACAGAATAGTTTAAAGCTCTTAAAAATATAACATGAATAAAATATATACCCATTGTCACCGAACCAATTTTATTTATAAAATCTGATGCAATATGATTTGTATATTTTTGTAGATTATCTTCGCAAGATAGAACAAAACAAAATGCTGATGCTGCCATAATTAGATTACCAATACTACCAATTGCACTTATAAACGACTTATCTGCTACATTATTCATATTTGAAACATATATTGTTCCAAATGTGGTAATTGCAAGTCCAATAAAGAATAAAATAGCATACAAATACTTTGGCTTATTTTTAACTTTATCTCGTAATTCCCATAACAATCCGCCTAACAAGAAAATACCTAAGTCAGGCCAAAATATAGCAAACGATGGGTTTGGAACCCAAACACCTAATAATTTTGACAAGTCATAAATACAAGTTGGAATTACCAGTAATAACAATAATCCATATAATTTTTGTGTTATAGAAATGCTATTATATAGTTTCGAGATAAATGGCAATAGCATATATATTCCAAATAAGCTATACATAAACCAAAGATGTGATTCTTGGTTTTGGAAAAACAGTTTTAAGAAATTTATTATTTCTACTTCTCCAAACATAAGTAAATAGATACAACCCCAAAACAGTGTTGGAATTACAATTTTCGGAACTCTTTTTTTAAGTGTAGCCGAAATATCTTGTGGCTTACGAAGTAAATATGCACCTGATATCATATAAAAGCATGGTACAGCAAATGCAGTAAATGTATTTACAAGCAAAATTTGAGTTTGTCCATCTCTGAACTTATCAAATACATTACAAGTATTATGCAAAAGAATAATTACAAAGCAGCAAACAATTCTCAGCACATCACCCCAAAGTTCCCTACTTTGTGTTGCATTTTGTTTTCTGTTTTCACTACATATATAAAATACAATAAATAATATAATAAATACAATTATAGCAAATATAAAATCGTTTTCGTTATTATTTATATTTTTTGTTACCTCCGGTAATGTAAACGGCAAACCAAGCTCCACAAGTTCACTTTGATTTAAATCAAAGTACATAGTTTCACCATTCATTTCAACACGCACACTGCCCTCATCAGGGCCTACATTAAATGTAATAGTTCGCTCTTGTCCTTGCGGTATTTCTACGGTAAGTGGGGTATCATCAGTTGCTGCATAAGTTGCATGCTCCTCATCAAACACCCAGTTACCACAGTCTGACACATTATCCCAAGGACTTATCCATGTTCCGTCTACAGATGCACCTCTATAAACTACACTTTTTTCTGTATTTTCCGAATATATCGTGATTATATCATTTTCTTGATTGCTTGGCGAATACAAGTTTGTGCCAATTTGAAAAATAATAAACGCAAAAAATATAGCAATAATAGCTGATGATAATAGTCTAAATGGTTTAAATGTTGTTTTTTTAATATTTGATGAAGTTATATGTGTTTGTTCTTTAAGCTGTGTTTGCTGTTGTTCTTGTTTTGAACTATTTAATAAACTTGATACTAACTCACTCTCACCATTGAGGTATCTCTCATACAGGTCGCAAATCTCTGTCACATCGCCAAATGTAACCTGTTTGCCATGGTCTAGCCATAACACCTTATTACAAAGATTTCTGATTTGTTCCAAAGAGTGTGATACTAAAATAGTTGTTGCACCTTGAGAGATAATTTCACGCATTTTTTTTGCACTTTTTTCCTGAAAAGCACCGTCACCAACAGACAATACTTCATCAAGAATTAAAATATCCGGCTTTACGAGCGATGCAATCGAAAATGCAAGCCTTGATTTCATGCCTGAAGATAACTGCTTAAACGGTCTATCTTCAAACTCCCTAAGCTCTGCAAAATCAATAATATGGTCATATGTTTCGTCCATAAATTCCTTCGTATAGCCTAGCATTGCACCACGAAGATAAGCATTTTCTTTTACAGTCAAATCGCCATCAAAGCCGCTGCCAAGTTCAAGTAAGGCAGCGACTTCTCCGTTTGCTGTAATTTTTCCTTTCGTTGGCTCCATAATGCCCGATACTGCTTTAAGCAATGTGGATTTACCAGCACCGTTTGTTCCGACAATGCCAAGCATATCCCCATGCTCCAAGGTAAATGATACGCCATCTACCGCCATAAATTCATTTACATGATAGTTATTTTTTGCCTTACGGGTTAAATATTCCTTAATACCAATGTCCTTAAAATCGCCTGTTATATAGCGAATTGATACATTCTCTGCTTTTAATGCAAATTCCATGTTAGACCTCACACATAATATAAAAAACTATGGTTTTTCTTCTTGTAAATTAGGCTACCTATTGCAAATACAATAACTGCATATGCTAAT
>CALWMO010000117.1 GCA_944381965.1 uncultured Butyricicoccus sp. | reverse complement strand
TAAGCTAAATAAAGAGCAAAAATATATTTTATCTTCACTTTCTCTTATGCCTTGTGTAAACCAAAATTTTGAGCTTAATATATTTACTGAGTGGCTTGAGTTAAAATCATTTGATAATATAATATATTTAATAGATATTGGGCTTATACAGTCAGAAAACGGCAACGATTTAAAACTATCACCTATTGTTATGGATATAATACAGGCTGATTTACCTGCAAATACTACAAATTGCAAAGTTCTATTAGAACACATTGAAAATATATGTTTATCTCATAACGCTGAATATGAACATCATGAAATTCTTTTTAAAGCGATTGATATAATCATAGAAAAAATTGATATTAAAGACAAAGAATATTTTATTCGCTTTTTAGATAATCTATATCCATATATGGATAAATCCCAATATTATAGCGGTATAGAGCATATAAAAAAATAAACTACATGACATTTTCAAAGATAATATACCATTTAGAGAACACGCCATTATATTAGAATGTGAGGCAATACTGGCTTTAGAGGTTGAGCACAATTTTATAAAAGCAAAAGAACTTTGGGAGCAAGCGGTTAATATACTTCCAGAAACAGAAGAATATCTTTACTTGTGTTCTAACCTGCATGGCAACCTTGGAAATATATATTTACAGCTGAAAGATTATAATAATGCTATGGCTCATATGGAGTATGCTTTTAAGCTACTAAAACAATGTGGTATGATAAATAGCTATGATGCATTTATTCAAGTATGCAACTATTCTGAACTGCTAATTCAAACAGGAAACCCGCAAAAGGTCATAGATATTTTACAGCCATACATTGACGATATAAATTATATGCCACCATCAAACGACCTTGCTATATTATTAAATCTGATACAAAAAGCATATACAATGGTTGGAGATTTTGAAAAAGCCGAGTTTTATAATAAAACAATATCACAGCATTTAACCCCTATTTTAAAAACTCAAAATTAACGCTGATTTTTATAAAAGTGGTATGAAGCATAAGCGTGGACAAAGTATTAGCAAGCAACGAATTAGCCTGGACTAATTCAAAAAAGAGGGATGATTTCCCTCAAACCCTCTTTATTCCCTTGAGCCTAAAAATTGCTTATTTATATAACAAAATAACATAAAATAAAACCGTCACTTGGTTTCACCCCCTTTTAGGAAATCGCCAAATGACGGTAGTTTTTTATTTAACGCCTATTCTTTGCAAAAAGTGTTCTAATGACATATAGAATTGTTTCCACCACACCAACATTATCTGCGACCGGTCACCTTCTCGAATACGCATAGTTCTGCGGATTTCTTTTGGTATAACTACACGACCTAAGTCATCAATTCTACGAACAATACCTGTTGCTTTCATATTTTCCCTCCATATAATGAATATGAGTTTATTATGCTCATATATATGGAAAATATGCAATAAACGGAATATTGTTTATTGATTTGAAATAAATCTCATTAATATTGTTGCCACTTCAGCACGAGTTGCTTCACCTTGTGGATTCAATGTTCCATCGCCCATACCTGTAATTAATCCTTGACTTACAGCCCAATTTAATGCGTCTGATGACCAAGAGCTAATTTTATAGCTATCATTAAATATTTTTATACTATCTTCATCAGTTTTTGGACTTCCTGCATATCTATAAAGCATAGTTGCAAGTTGTTCTCTTGTCATGCTATTCATAGCATCTAAACCATCGGAAATACCCTTGGCAACAGCCCACTTTTGTCCCTGTTCATACCAATTCGAGCCGTTAGAAGTATCTTCGCCCTCAAGTCTTGCAAGAACTGTCCAAATCATTGCACGATTCATATTTTCGTTTGGTGCAAATTCGCTTTGTGACACACCTGTAAATAATTCACGAGCTGCAACGGCTTTAACTGCATCTTCATACCATGAACCATTTTTTATATCATTATATGAAACATTATTAGTGACAATTTCAATCTTACAATTCTGCTCTACTGGTATATTCATACCATTATCTGTTGCAACAGCAAATGGCATAATTTTCTTTGTGCCATCTTCATTAACAATATATGCCACAGTTGTATTAGTTGTTTTGCATGGAATTGTAATTTTATTTTTGGAACTTGTGTTAGGCACTGTTATAACTGCGGAAATAGAACCATTTTCACTTGTTGTTACTTCTGCTTTTACACCGTTATCACCTGTAACAGTAATTGTAGTACTCTCTTGTGTATTATTATTTTGTCCGCCAGAAGAATCTGTATTTGAAGAGCTGCTACCTCCAGTAGAACCTCCATTGCCTCCGGTAGAACCTCCATTGCCTGATTGTTCTTTTTTAGGTATACTTGCTAGCTCACTCTTTATGGTTTGTAAAACGTCATTTATTTCACTTAAAGAAGATTTTAACTCAACACTAGTCAAACCAGTATTCATTATTGTTTGTAGTTTTAATACATTTTCATCAGTGTATAGGCTAAAATCATATTTTTGATACTCTGAATGTAATTCATTAACCGCATTAAGCTTATTCTCAGCTAATGTCTTACGCTCTAAAATATCTGTTTTCATATCTTTAGATACATTTAATAGATAAGGTCGTGTTTCTGTTTTTTGTAACAACTCTAAATATTGATTAAAATCACTTGATTTAACTTCATTCATTGGTTTTACAGATATACCATTTAAAGTTTTAACCCACTCAGTTGTTTTTATTACATCATTTAATGCATCAAATACAAGATTACTTTTTAATAACACACCACTATATATAGTTTCAACATCTGAAGATAGTTGGAGATTAGTATGTTTACTTATATATTCTGTGTTAATTGCATTTATAGCATCTAAAACTAATTTATTTATATATTCAGCATTGCTTTCGTCAATCTTATTATCATTTCTATAAGAAAGTGCTTCCGCATACTCATTTTTCCAAGTGTTATAAACGTTTGTACAATGCTCACTTATAGTTAACACATTATCCATGTTAATTTTTGCAGATGCAGAAATATTTTCACTTTCTGCCTCGTTGTCTTTGATAGCTTCGCAAGCACTTTGATAAATTTGTGTTAACTTATTCCAATCACTTGAAGTATACTCATTTTGATTATAGCGTGCATATACTTCATCAAGTTCAGCTAATATTTCTTTTAAATTTGACTCACGCCATACAGCATATAAGTCTACTATATCACCGTCATTAGAGGATAAATTTCTAACGATTACCTCATCTTTATATTGAACTTCACCAGTTGGTTCAGTTGACCAACCTGCAAAATACTTATTTTCTTCTGGTGTAAATGTACACTTAGTAAGGGTTACATCTGTATCATATCTATAAACACTACTTGTTTGAGTTTTATTCTCATGATTATTTGAATGATACTGAATGCTATATGTTATAGGTGTCCATTTTGCGTATAGTGTTATAGAATCGTTATTTGTTTTACCTGCAATATTAGTTACGGTTTCACCATCTTTATAATATTTATTACCACGGTTTCCATCTTCCCACTTATCAAATGTATAACCTACCCTTGTGAACTGGTTATCACTTAGAGTTACCTCTGTATCCCATGTTGCGGATTGACTTTCCATTTGTCCACTACCGCCATTTGCTGAATAACGAATAGTATAAGTATTTGGAATCCATTCTGCATATAAAGTTTGACCATTTGCAGTTATTGGTTCGGTCACTTTTTGAGAAAAACTACCATCAGTGTACCATTCTATATTACTATAACCTTCTTTTGAATTTTGAACTTTAAAATTTTCAAAATCAATAGTTTTGCCTGTATTTGGCAATATTAAAGTTTTAAATTCATTATTATTAACAATAAATGCATTTAATTTATTATTACTGCTTAAATCCAAATTCTTTAAATTATTTTCATTTAAAGATACAAAATCTAGATTTATAAGTTTTGATAGGTCAATAGACTCGAGTTTATTTCCTGATAAATTTAAATAAATAAGCTGTGTATTTTTATCTAAATCTATACTGGTTAAATTACTATCTGAGCATACTAACCACTCTAAATTTGTAAAATATCCAATTCCGTCTAAAGATGAGATATTTTGGTTTGAAAGGCTTATCATTTTTATATTTGCCAATTCCTCTTGGGTTAATTTTCCATCCGAGCCATATCCATTTATATTTTTGCTATTTGTCAACCAATTTCTAAAATTAGAATCTGGAAATGTTTGTGAATTAATAATAATTTCTGATGTTGACATAGTATTTAATGCTAATGCTGGAACTGTAATCTGACATAATATTAAACCAGAAAGTGTAAGTGCTATACCCTTGACAAGTAATTTTTTCATTTTTTTTCTCCTAATAAACTATAATCTGTATTATTTTATTGTATAGCCGACTCTATTGAGTATAATTATAACAATAATAATTTATTCCCACAAGCATTTTATTTTTACTTAATATACAAACTTTTCTTATTTTACCGCTTCCATTTATAAACTGGACATTTATTCCTTTAATTGTTACAATATAATTAGCTTTATTTTATTAATGAGGTGAAGAAAAAATGCGTTTTTACACTATTGAGCATGACAGCAAGCAGATTGTGTGTGTCGGTTTTGGTGATAAAGAAATTTATCCAGTAAGTGATTTTGGAGTTAATTTCCGAGATATGAACGGGCTTATAGACACATTAACTCTTAACGAATGCAAAGAGCTTTTCTGTGAAAAAAAAGGCAAAAATCCAATTTCATTAGATACAGTTAAAGTGCTTGCACCTATACCATATCCGAAACAGGATATACTTTGCATAGGTGTTAACTACACTGAACACGCAAAGGAGTCGCAGAACTTCCACAAAGAAAAATTTCACAAAACTCAAGATGCAATATACTTCTGCAAGCGAACCGCACCAGCCAACCATGACTGCGGAATTATTCCTATGCACAGTGAACTTACACAAAAAATTGACTATGAATGTGAGCTTGGTGTGATTTTGGGCAAAGATGCAAAAAATATTACTCGTGAAAATGCTTGGGAACATATTTTCGGCTACACCATCATCAATGACATATCTGCTCGTGATGTACAAAAAGGCAGAGGTCAATTTTACTTTGGCAAGAGCCTTGATGGTTTTTCGCCTATGGGGCCTTGCATTGTAACTGCTGACGAAATCGGTGAAAATCCTGCACTTTCAATCAAATGCTATGTAAACGGAGAACTTCGTCAAAACAGCACAACTGATTTACTTATACATGATATTCCAGATATCCTTTGCGACCTGACAAGAGGTATAACTCTTAGAGCTGGTACTATTATCGCAACAGGCACTCCGTCTGGTGTTGGAATGGGCTTTGACCCTCCTCGTTTTTTACAGTCTGGGGACAAAATAGTCTGTGAGATTGAAAAAATCGGCTCTTTAACTTCAATAATGGCATAAAAAAACCCCCTCTTTCGAGGGGGTTTTTAAGTTTTCATCTATATGATTTCAAAAGAAACCTTATAAATTACTTAGTAGTGTAATTAACACCGAAATCGTTGTTAATATCCCAGAAGATAGCAACAACCTTGTCGCCATTGCTATTATAAACAACATAAGCGTTAGCAGTAATCTGACCATCTTCCTTGCTCTGAGCTAGACCAACTGCATCAACAGTAATTGTATCACCATTAGTCTTATTCTCATGGTCAACAGCTACGATTGTAACATCCTCATCTAGCTTGTAAGTCTTAGATGTATTGTCGCCAGTCTGAAGAACGATAGTACCTTCGGACTTTCTCTCAAGACCAGTAATAGCAACAGCACCACCTGTTGTTACACCAGCAACATTGTCAACTTCCTTATCAGAAACTACCCCATAAGATACAACCTGACCAACCTTAATGTTGCTTGTCTGATCACCCTTCATGTAAACATGTAGAGAATCAGCACCATTCCAGATAGTCATGTAAGTAACAGTATCGCCTGCATCGTTCTGAGATACGTATACGCCACCATTAGCATTTACAAC
>CALWMO010000116.1 GCA_944381965.1 uncultured Butyricicoccus sp. | reverse complement strand
GATGTTTTAAGTGATGGCAAACCAGGGATTTTATCAATTCTTCTGCGACGCTCTAATAAATCTCGGTTTACACCGCCACCACCATCTCCATAACCATATGAGATAAGCAGTTCTTTGTTCATATCCTTTTCGCTATATGCTTCCCATACACCCTTAACAGTTTTTGCAGTTAATAAACCGTTATAAGTATAGAACCATGAACCTGGTTCATTCCAAGGCTCCGGAGTTGTAATAAAGTGTGTTAAAACTTCACTGCCATCAATACCTCTCCAATGGAATGTATCATGTGGCATACGGTTAAACTGGTTCCAACTGATTTTAGTTGTCATAAACATATCAATACCAGATTTCTTTAAAATCTGTGGCAATGCCCATGAATAACCAAATACATCAGGAAGCCATAAGTATTCTACATCTTTACCAAATTCATCTTTTATAAATTTGCTGCCGATTAAGATTTGACGTGTGAGAGATTCACCACTTGTTAGATTACAGTCCGCTTCTACCCACATACCTCCATCAACTTCCCAGCGACCTTCTTCAATTCGCTTTTTCATTTCCTCATATATCTCTGGGAAATCCTGTTTGATATATTCATAAAGCTGTGGCTGAGTCTGAAGGAAAATATATTCAGGGAACATTTCCATCATACGAAGTACAGTTGAAAATGAACGTGAAATTTTTTCATGTGTATGCTTTAATCTCCATAACCAAGCTACATCAATATGTGTATGTCCTACACATTTTACCTGTACAAGCGAGTTTTTATCCATTGCATCAATTTTCTGATTTAATAAATCATCTGCTTCATGTACAGATTTATAAAATTCATCACTTGCTGGATAAGACCAATCAATACAGTGACAAGCTTCATCAAGTGCATTTCTAAGATTATGCTTGATAGGGTCGCTGTCATTTAACTCACGAATTGTATCCCAAACAAGCATACCAAGATAATAAAAATCATCGGTTTTTTCATCAAGCCATGCAAGGTCAGCACGAGCAATCTTATGCTCTTGTGGACGTGGAACACCGCCACCTTCTAAACCTGACCATAAACGGAAAGTAAGTCTAAATGTTTTGCCACAAAGCTCTTCTTTAAAGAAAACCTCTTTATGGTTTGCATCAACTCCTTGATATGGCTTTTCATTTATATAACACATAGCTTCAAAGCCTGAATTATTACCTGCACCAGTATTACCAAAATCAAAAATACCTACAACTCTTTTACCTTTCCATTCAGCTGGAATTGTAATTTCCTTATGCAGCCATAAATATTTATCACGACCACTCCAGTTTTCTCCCACATTCATTGTATCCCAGTTTGTAAAATCAGTAGGTACAACTGGATTTACAACACCTTGTGTATCTTCACAAACCACAAATTGCTTAAGTGGTTTTACATCTCTGTAACAGTATTCACGCACTTCATTAACTCTGCGTTCTAATTTTCTATCGGTTAAAAACATCTTACTGCCTCCCTAACCTTAACTTTAACTAAATTTTATATCAAAAATATCACTTTCACAATTTTAGATATTCTATGTTTAGTGTAAAAATTCTAGATTTTAATTTTATATCCCATAACATCTAAAAATAGTTCAGAATACATAGCATTAGCCCATGAAAACCATTCTCTTGTAAATTTACTAGGATTATTAACATCAAATCCTTCATGCATCATACCAGTATTTGCTGTTGTATTTACTAAAGTTTGGAGTATTTGCTCTTTTTCTTCTATTGTTTTAGCTGTAAGCCCTTGTACAGCAAGTGCTATATGCCAGATATAATTTGATGGCGTGTGTGGACTTCCAACGCCACTAGCATATTTACCAGTGTAATAATAAGGATTAGCCTCACTTAATATAAACTTTCTTGTGTTTTCCATTGTTTTTTTATCGCCTTTATAACCTAAATACTCCATAGAAAGCAAGCTAGGCACATTTGCATCGTCCATTAAATTAAACATTCCGAAGCCATCTACTTCATAGGCATAAACATCTCCAAATTCTTCTGTTTTGGTTTTGCCGTATTTTTCGATTGCATTATATACTTCATCAGCTAATTTTTTAGCTTCATCTGCAAGCAAAATATCATTTAAAATATCTTTTGCTATTTCATATACATAATTTAATACAATAACTGCAAACATATTAGATGGAATATGATAACCATATGTAGAGGCATCATCACTTGGTCTAAAACCTGACCAAATAAGCCCTATGCCTGATTTCACAAGTGCACCTTTTCCATCTCTTGAAAGTGTATCTGTAAAGTAGCTATTTTTTCTAATAAATCTATACTCTGATTTTTCTTCATGGTATTGCTCAGTTTTAAATAAATTTATTATATTTGCAACACCTTTTTTAAAGTTTTCATCAAATTGCTCTGTACAGCCTGTGTTTTTCCAAATTAAATATGCTAGCTGAATAGGATAACAAAGAGAGTCAATTTCAAATTTTCTCTCCCATACCCAAGGGTTTTGATTTTCATAATCTTTTTCCCAGCAATCGCCACTTGGTTCTATATTAAATGCATTTGCATAAATATCTATATCTAAATAAAAAAATTGTCTTTTTACCAATCCTACAAGCATAGAAAGTACATCTTTATTTTTCTGTGCTACAAATAAATATGGTCTAAGCTGTGCAGTGGAATCTCTAAGCCACATAGCAGGAATATCTCCTGTTATAACATGAACAGTTTTATCAGGCAGTATTTTAACCGTTTTATCTAATGTATTTGTGTATGATGTTATAAATTGTTTTAACCAAGCTTGATTATTACATTTTTGAGCAATTTCTTTTAAAAATTTATCCATTTTCATTCTCCTATAATAAACGCCCACAACATTTACATTGTGGGCGTTTGTAATTTTAAACACCAAAAACTTCTACTTCATAAATTCTTGCAGCACTATCTGAGCCTTGAGTTGGTTTTGTAATTTGTAATTTAACAAATTTAGCCTTTTGTGGTGCGAATGTATCCTTTGTTTCTCCCAAAGAGTTTCGTGTTATATTAACAACTTCGGTGTAATTTACACCATCTTCACTAACCGAAATGGTGTATGCTTTTGTGTTCATATCTGGACTTTCACCGCCAGCCTCTGCATGTGAAATTGCTACTTCACTTACTGTATGCACACCACCTAAATCTATAACAATCTCATGTGGTGGTGTTCCAGTAGCACACCATTTTTTTGTTTTATCTCCATCTAAAGCAAACTTTGGTGCTTCATTTTCATTCACATATGAACTTGCACTTGTATTTTTTCCCTTTGAAAGATTTTGAATATTTGCAGCTTCATTTGATACAACTATAAAACCCTTTACAGCCTTTTCATCTTCACCTGACTTATTTTTAACATTGATTGTTACATCATATGTGCCTTCCTTTGGATAGCTTACTGTTACAGTTTCACCTTGTAGTTTTTCTTCACTTGCACCCTGTAAACTCCATGAAACTTCTTCAATATTTGCAGAGCCGTTACACTGTAAAGTTATATTTTCATTTGGTGCAACAAAGGTTTTTGATGCTATAAAATCCGCTTTTGGCAAGCTATTATCTGGCCATTTCATGTTAGTAGTTATAGCTTTGCCCTGTTTTTGTAATAAATCCACTGGCACAACTTCAAATGTACTATTATTTGTATCATCTGTTCTTGGTAATGTATTTATATAGAACACATTTGTATTTGATACACCTAAAAGTGAGCGTGTATTATTTTCATTTATTCTATATACTTCATAATAAGGTGCCTTACCTTTGCTTTCCCATGAAAGTCTTACACCTGCATACATAGCATCTTCATCAAACACAAAATCATCTATTTTTAAATTGGAAATCTCAGCATTTTTAATTTCTTCTTGCTCATATACTGATATATTTCCAAAATATAGCTCATAATTGTCGCTTGTTTCAGATGATTTAATTAAATATGAAATCTTTCTTACATTTTTGCCTGCAAACTTAGATACATCAAAACTTACAGTTGTCCAATCTTCACCTATATTTTTATCAGCTTTAATTACTTGCTCGCTTCCATCATCAAGAGTTAAAACAAGATTTAACTGTGTTTCTGATGTAGCCTTTAGAGTAGATGTCCATTTAGTTGTTTTTGTAAGTGGTAAATCAGCACTATACAGCATAATTTCACTTGTTTTATCTGCTTGCATTTTTCCACGAAGTTTCAAACTATTGCCACCATACCATGCATTAGCCACATCAAATGTTGCTGTAAGCTCATTATCTCCCTCATGCTCCATGATAAAACGGTATGTAGGAAGTATATCTGATAAGCTTCTATTATTCCAGTCGAGTTTAGATACTTGCTCGCCCTCTCTAAAGAAACTATATCCATTACCTAATGAAAAATTAGTTACAAATGGAGTTGATGTTATTGCTGAACGTTCAACAATATAACTTGAAACACCTCTCCATTGTTCGCCTTCATTATCTACTCTGGATATAGCTGGATTTGATTTATCATTAACCCAAAGAGCTGTTTCTTTCTTTATAAAATCCTCCATATCTGATGCAGAGCTATATGCCCAGCTTGGGCAATAAAGTCCTAAAGACGTATGGGTTGTACCATCTTCTTTAGCAAATAAATCCCATTTAACAGGTGTTGTGTATCCATTTGCCTGTACATCTATACCTGCATAGAGGTCGTAAGGGTCAATACCTGTTTGCTTTGCAAGCTCGGCAGATTTTTCTAAAAGTTTTTCATTTGCATATTTATCTTCTGTCCACCAGAAATTTAAAAACATATCATCTGCAACTTTATTCCCATCATCATCTTGCATAAATGTTATGTTTTTCTCAGTTAATGCATTCTGCCAATCCATTTCACCGTCTTTTGTCATCGAATCATACCAAACAAGCTCAAGCTCTGGTGCTTTTTCTTTAAACTGTTTTATAAATTCCTGCATTTTCTGAGCATATTCAGGTGTTAAACCGCCATTTTGCTCATTATCTGTTTCTTGATTTATAAACCAACCATCAAAACCATATGTTTGTGCAACTTCTATGAGCTTATCGGTCATAGGGAAATTTTTATTTTCATCTTGTGTTAAGAAGGTATCTAACCATTCAATTTTTCCACCTGCCACATCTTGCGGGAAGAACACTGTTCCTATAACTGGTACACCATTTTTATGTGCAGCATCTGTAACATCAGGACTTGGCGGTACAATTAAACCTTCACCTGATGAACCTCCCCAATAAACGAGCATATCTACATATTGCCAGTATGTAAATGTGTTACAATCTACAACATTAAGACCATGTGGTGCATTACCACTTGTACTGGAATTCATAATAGAAATTGCCATAACTTTTGTGTCTTTATTTTGTGTTTCATTAACTGTTTGAAGTTTTTCGGTATCCACACGTTTTGCAAGCGGAACATGACTTATATTATGTAAAATATCTTTATCCTCTTTTGCATTCCATGAAAGTAATTGCTCTGGAAACCAATATGATGACTCTGGCTGATTATTCATAACAAGTGTTGTGTTGGTATTTTCTTCTGTAATCTCTATTGCACTACTCGTTTTATTCAAACCATATGTGCTTGATGAACTACAAGCAGTCGAACAAATGCACATAGATGCAATAACTGATAATACCGTTATCCTTTTAGCATACTTTTTAAATTCCATAATATCCCTCTTTCTTACTTTTTAGATTAATCACTTGTTTATTTGAGTATATCAGAGGATATATATTTTAAAACAGTGTAAAAAGTATCGTTTTATTGTATATATTTTATATATTTGGTTGTTGTTTTGGCTGCTCTATTGTTTGGATATATACTATAAAATTGTGCAAGTATGATAAAAGAAAAGACATATTAATATTTTAAAAAAGAATATCTATTTTAGCCGTCAGCTCTATCTAAACATAATAAAATTTCTATTCTTTGTCGTGTTTTGAATATAAATCATCGAAAACCTATTTTTCTAACCTTTAAACTTTAATATTCATATTTGTAACTTTATATAAATTAATACTTGTAAAATATACAAAAAAAATAATATTATA
>CALWMO010000115.1 GCA_944381965.1 uncultured Butyricicoccus sp. | reverse complement strand
TCATATTTGAAATACGTCTGCGGTTATTATAAGGTTTTATAAGCAAATTTATACAAAGAGACACTATAAGCCCGATGGAAGTATCAAAAAAGCGTGATAAAGAATAATAGAGTGGAGTACCAGCATCATAAAGACATAAACAGATAAACACCACACAAGAAAGCGGGATAGAATAATAGATTTTAAGTTTATTACCTATAAAAATAACAATCAGTACGCCAAAACCTATAATTGGCGGATATATAACAGGGAACAGCATTAAAAATATACAACCAACAGTACAGCCACATATTGTTCCTACAAGCTGATTTCTGCAAGCGGTCAAAGAGTCGTTTGGGGTTCGGCTCATAGCACTCATAGCACCAAGAGCAGAAAAAAGCGGCATATTAGATTGTATAAAATTAGCAATCAATAAAGCAATAGTTACTGCAAGAGCTGATTTAACTGTTCTATAACCTATATTAATTCGTGTTCTATACAAGTTTAATCCTCTCCTTAAATGAGCAAAAAAGAGTAATATGAAAACTACTATATCACACAAATGTTAAAAAAAGAAGTATATTTTATGTTTTATTTTGAACGAGAAGCCTTGATAATAGCGGTTGCAGCCAAAGCACCCTCATAAACCGCTTTATTTACTTGAAGCATACCGCCTGTGCAGTCACCAGCAGCATATAAACCAGGTACATTAGTAGCCATAGTAGCATCAACAACAATGCGATTACCTTCAGTTATAGCACCGAGTTTTCTTGCAAGTTCTGCACTACCAGCCACACCGAAAGCAACAAATAAACCACTTACATTTAGTACACCGCCATTTTCAAAACGAATTTTTAAGCCGCCTTCTTCATTTTGCTCAATTTTTTCAATTTTTCTTGTATCAAGCTGAACATCTTCAGGAAGTGAAATTTCAGGCGTAACATTATTTGTAAGCATGGTTACAGATGATGCAACAGGTAAAAGCTCTTTTACTTCATGCAGTGCATATTCACCTTCACCAAGCACAGCCACAGGCTTACCTTTATGGAAAAATGCATCACATACAGCACAATAGCTAACGCCTTTACCTTCATTTTCGCTTAAACCAGAAATTCTAGGTGCAGTTCTAGGGGAACCAGTGGATAAAAGCACATAATCAGCATCAAATTCATCAGATGTGGTTTTAACAGTTAGTTTGTCCATAAAACCAATGCTTGTAACCTCATCTTCAACTATTTTAACACCTAATCTACGAGCTTGTTCTAAACCAGACATTGCAAGAGCTTCACCAGATACAGGTAAAGCAAAACCATAGTAATTTTCAATAGCATGAGCTTTACCTAAAGCACCAACACCACTTGATATAATAGTGGTGTCAAGGCCAGCACGAACAGTATATAAAGCAGCAGACACACCAGCAGGGCCACCGCCAACAATAATTACTTTAGACATATATTTTCACCTCATATTATAAAAAATGTTAGACATTTGTTGTAAGTTATGCTATGCTAATTCCACGCACAACATTATATTAAAAAGCAAATGTTTTCTATGCACATCATAGCACAAAACTTTGCCTATGAAAAGAGTATGTTTGTGCAGAAAGGAGTGTTTATGCAATATTTAATAGTTTTTCTTGAAGGTATTATTACATTTATTTCACCTTGTTTACTGCCTATGTTACCAGTTTATCTATCATATTTTGCAGGTGGAGAGCAAAAAAAGGAACAAACGCTCATTGGTGCAATCGGTTTTGTAACAGGCTTTACAATTATGTTTTTACTTATGGGGGCACTTGCAGGCACAGTAGGAAATGCACTGAATAGCCATCAAAAAATAGTAAATATTGTCACAGGAATTATAGTTATAATTTTTGGTCTATCTTTTATGGGTGTTTTAAAAATTAGTTTGCTCCAGCGTACCATGAAAATAAATTTTAATCCATCTGGTCATGGATTTTTACCATCTATGATTTTCGGTTTTGTGTTTTCAATAGGTTGGACACCTTGCGTAGGTGCATTTTTAGGCTCTGCACTGCTTTTAGCCTCACAGCATGGTTCTGCATTTAAAGGTATTTTAATGTTACTTTGCTATTCTTTAGGGCTTGGGATACCATTTATAATAAGTGCAGTTGTTATAGATTCGCTTAAAGGTGCATTTACATGGATAAAATCACATTATAAGCAAATAAATACTATTTGTGGCTTATTTCTTGTTATAGTTGGTATATTTATGTCAACCGGTTATTTTGGAAAACTGCTATCATTTTTAAGTGTTATTTAAAATTTTAAGAAGAAACTCATATATTTATTCATTAGAAAATAAATTTTTAGCTTAATACATAAAAAGCGGTCAAGCATATTGTTTGACCGTTTTTAAAAATTAACTCATATTATTATAAATGGTATATAACAAATAAACATTCAAACAAAAGCAACAAACAGATTATAGAGGTATATTATGAAATTTAATTATATTGATATTGAAAATTGGGATAGAAAAGAATATTTTAATCATTATATGTCTAATGTGCCATGCACATATAGTATGACAGTGAAATTAGATATAACAAAAATAAAAAACAAAAAGTTATATCCAACCATGATTTATTATATTACTAAAGTTGTAAATAATCATAATGAATTTAAAACTTCATTTATTTACAATGGGTAAATATTATAAAGAAAATGATAAGTATATTATGCCAATATCCATACAAGTACATCATTCTGTATGTGATGGCTTTCATTTATGCCGATTTATAAATGAATTGCAAGAATTAATAAACTCTTAATTTTAAAATAGGGATAGAAATAACATGATTATTAGAAAATATAAATCTTCTGATTGTGATGAAATTACACAGCTTTTTTATAATACTGTACATAAAATCAATGCTAAAGATTACACAAAAGAACAATTAAATGCTTGGGCTACTGGTAAAATTGATTTAGAAAAATGGGATAAATCATTTTTAGAACATTATAGTTTTGTAGCAGTTGAAAATGAAATCATTGTTGGATTTGGTGATATAGATGAACATGGGTATCTTGATAGATTATATGTTCACAAAGATTACCAAAGGCAAGGAATAGCCACGGCTTTATGTGATAAGTTGGAGAATATCATAAAAACAGATTGTATTACAACTCATGCTTCAATAACAGCAAAACCTTTTTTTGAACATAGAGGATATAATGTTGTAAAGCAACAAACAGTTGAAAGAAAAGGTGTGTTTTTAACTAATTTTATTATGAAAAAAAGTATGATATTATAAGTGTGAAATAAAAATGAGGATAAAATTACATGTTATATTTAAAAGAGGCAAACTTTCAAGATATAGAAAAAGAATATGAATTTATAACTGAATTGCCAACAAATGAAAATGGATTTACCAAAATTAAAACATTAGGCGCAAAGCAATGGATTATAAAAATGAATAAGGACGGCAGAGGTTATAGTACAATAACATCTGTGCGTAATTGTTATAAAACCAGCTTATAATAATATATATTACAATTTAAAGGTTTGTAAAGATTAGCATTTTACATAAAAGTATGAAAAAACATTAAAAGCTAGTAATAATGAGATTTAAATGTATAATAGGAGTATAAAACATGGATAAAATAGTTTTTATATGCACTGGCAATACATGCCGAAGTCCAATGGCAGAAGGATTATTTAAAGCTATGGACGGTGAACAAAAAACAGGTCTTAAGGCTATATCTGCGGGTATATTTACTAATAATGGTATGCCAGCGTCTGAAAATGCGGTTATTGCGGCAAAAGAATTAGGTGCAGACATATCAAATCATAAATCACAAATGCTAAATGGAGATATAGTAAATAATGCCAAATATTTAGTATGCATGACAGGTGCTCACTATGACCAAATATTACTCAAATTTCCTAATGCTAGTGATAAGTTATTTACATTATTACCAACGGATATTGATGACCCATTCGGCGGGAATATTGATGATTATAGAAAATGTGCAACACAGATAAAATCAGCAGTTGAAAGCGTAATAGAAAGGCTTAGCAAAAATGATTAAAATAGTATGTATGACTAATGAACATATTAAGGATTTAGCTAAGCTTGAAAAGGAATGTTTCCACACACCTTGGACAGAAAAACAACTTGAAGAAGAACTTAAAAATGAATATAGTTTGTTCTTAGTAGCTTTAAGCGATGAAACTGTAACCGGTTATGTAGGCTGTCAAACTACTATTGATGGCGGATATATAACCAATGTTGCAGTTTTTCCTAATATGAGAGGTAGGGGTATAGCACAAAAATTGCTTTTTGAGCTTAATAATAAAATAAAACAAAGAAATTTAGATTTTATAACATTAGAAGTGAGAGTTTCTAATACACCGGCTATAAATCTTTATAAAAAAATGAATTATCAAGAGGTTGGTATACGTAAAAATTTTTATAGAAATCCTAAAGAAGATGCACTTTTAATGACTTGTTATATAAATGAATAAATAGGAGAGTGTAAAGTGAAAATACTTGCAATAGAATCATCATGTGATGAAACAGCAGCAGCAATAATAGAAGATGGACGAAGAATATTATCAAACGTTATAGATAGTCAAGTAGAAACCCATGCGAAATATGGCGGAGTAGTGCCAGAAGTTGCATCAAGAGGTCATATGCAAGCTATTGTTAGAGTAACAGAGCAAGCTTTGAAAGATGCAAATATGACATGTGAAGAATTAGATGCAATAGCCGCGACTTGTGCCCCTGGACTTATTGGAGCTTTGCTTGTTGGTGCAAATTTTGCGAAATCAATGGCTTATGCACTGAAAAAGCCTTTTATACCAGTTCATCATATAAGAGGACATATAGCAGCTAATTATTTGGCTTTTGAGGACTTAAAGCCACCATTTTTGACTTTAGTTGCATCTGGTGGTCATAGTATGATGGTGCTTGTAAAAGATTACACAGATTTTGAAATTTTAGGTGGTACAAGAGATGATGCAGCGGGTGAGGCTTTTGATAAAGTCGCTAGAGTTTTAGAAGTTGGTTATCCTGGAGGGCCTAAGATAGATAAAATGGCTCAGGGTGGAGATGCATCTAAATATAAACTTCCACATTCCAAAGTTAAAGATTCACCACTTGATTTTTCATTTTCTGGACTTAAAACAGCGGTTATAAATCTTGCACATAATGCAGAACAGAAAGGTGAAACAATAGATAAATCTGCTTTAGCTGCGGCATTTTGTAATGCAGTAGTTGATACACTTGTGCCTAGATTGGAGCTTGCACAAAAACAAACAGGTGTAAAAAATATTGTTTGTGCAGGTGGTGTTGCGGCTAATTCATGGCTTAGAAAAGCACTGGAAGAAATGGCTAAAAAGAATAAGCTAAATTTATATTTACCACCGCTTTCGTTATGTGGAGATAATGCGGCTATGATAGCAAGTCAAGCATATTATGAGTTTAAAGCGGGAAATACAGGTAATACTTTGCAAAATGCATTTGCAACCGCAGAAATTTATGAAAATATTTGTGTAAAAAAATAATTAAATACTCTGGAAAAAAATCGTATTATACGGTAAAATATAAAATAGGGTTTTAGTTGACCCGCTCTTTTAATGTTTTGGGCACGACTTGATATATATCAGGTCGTGGAGAAGGCTGTGGAAGCCGCCACCTACGAATATAAATGTAATGTTTTTTACATAAAGACATGAGGAGCGATGTAAGAAAATGGGAATGACAATTGCAGAAAAAATTTTAAAAGCACATCTTGTAGACGGCGAAATGATTAAAGGTCAAGAAATTGGTCTTAAAATCGACCAAACACTTACACAAGATGCAACAGGCACAATGGCGTATTTACAGTTTGAAGCAATGGGTGTAGACCAAGTAAAAACCGAACGCTCAGTTGCATATATTGACCATAATACACTACAGTCTGGCTTTGAAAATGCAGATGACCATAAGTACATAGGTACTGTAGCTCAAAAGCATGGTATTTATTACTCAAAGGCTGGTAATGGCATTTGTCATCAGGTGCATTTGGAGCGTTTTGGTGCTCCAGGAAAAACTTTAATCGGTTCGGATAG
>CALWMO010000114.1 GCA_944381965.1 uncultured Butyricicoccus sp. | reverse complement strand
CATTTGCAAGTTTCGCCATACCCATGTTTACAATATCATCTTGTTTTAAGTTGATTTCCGCAGGACTTCCAGCTCCTTCAATAACAATAATATCAAAATCGTTAGCTAGTGAATAAAAAGTCTGCTTTACAAAGGGTTTTAAAGCTGATTTATTTCTAAAATATTCTTTTGCTGTTTTATTTCCGATAGATTTGCCGTTTAGAACAACTTGAGAGCCACAATCACTGGTAGGTTTTAATAAAATAGGGTTCATTCTAATATCTGGCTTTATATTACAAGCTTCAGCTTGCATAACTTGAGCTCTGCCCATTTCCAGACCTTCATCAGTTATAAAGGAGTTTAAAGCCATATTTTGTGACTTAAATGGTGCAACTTTATAACCATCTTGATTAAAAATTCGGCAAAGAGCAGCAACTAACACGCTTTTGCCTGCGTTTGATGCTGTACCCTGTACCATAATAACTTTTGCCATTATTATAAAACCTCCTTTATAGCTTTAATTAATTTATTGTTTTCTTCCTCCGTTCTTATTGCAATACGGTAATAACCTTTATTAAGTCCTATATAATTTTCACAATTTCTTATTAAAATATTATATTTCAATAACTTTTCATGCAGTTTAAAATCAGAAGTGTAAAAGAGCAAATAGTTTGCTTCACCGTAAAAAACAGTTATATTTAATTTTTTAAGTTCTAAATAAAGTTTATCTCTTAAATCTTTTATATTTTGTGCTATTTTTTGTGGATAATCGGTTAGTTTTAACGCAGCAAGTCCTGCTTGTTGAGCAATAACAGATGTGTTCCAAGGCTGTCCAAAGTAAGATAGTTTATTTATTAAATCAACATTATGACTTACGCAAAAACCCAAACGCACACCCGCTAATGCATACATTTTTGTAAATGCTTTGACAACAATTAAATTGTTGGATTTGTTATTTAGTACAGAAAGTTCTTTTTCGTTATCTATAAAATCAAGAAAACATTCATCTATAATTAAATAAATATTATTTTTATCACATTTTTTAATGATTTTATTCATTAAATCTGTATTTATAGTTTTGCCTGTTGGGTTATTTGGGTTACATAAGATGCAAATATCTATATTATCATCTAAATCATTTAAAATACTGTTTGTAAGGCTAAAATCATTTTCTTTTGATAAAAAATGATGTTTTATTTCACAGTTTACACTCAATAAAGCTTGTTCATACTCTGAAAAAGTTGGAGCTGTAATAATTGCTGATTTAGGTTTTATAACATTTACAAGTCTATAAAAAATTTCAGCTGCACCATTTGAACAGAAAAAATTTTCAGGATTTAAGTTATATTTTTCAGCAAGTGCTTTTTTTAACTTATTTGCATTTGGTTCTGGATAATGTATACATAAGTCTATTGCATCATGCATAGCTTGTTTAACATTTGATGGTATGCCATAAGGGTTTATATTTGCAGAAAAATCTATTAAGTTGTTATTGTTATATTTGTAGATATTTCCACCATGTTCATGGTGCATTTGTTATATCCTCCCTTTAATGAATTGTGGTATACCAGCAGTAACTCTTATAACAATATCAGCAAAACTTGCAATTTCACAACACACTCGACCAGTTATTTCACGCCAATTATCGAGTTCTTTATCAATTGGAACAACTCCACAACCAATTTCATTACATATAATAACTTTATCTCTTAAACTGTTTGCAAAGTCAGTTATATTAGGTATATTGTTATTTTTTATATAGTCATGTAAATTGTAAACAGCTTTACCAGTAATACTGTTAAAGTCATCATCGTTTAAGTTAAAAAGTTTTTTAGCCAATTCTTTTTTACCTTGATATGCACCACCTATTATTAAAACGGTCATAAAATCATACCTCCAATAGCTGGAATAAATAAAAAGATAAGTTCAGTTGCGCAAATAAAAAAGCCTGCTAAATCTCCAGTTACTCCACCAAAAGTATTTTTACAAATCTCATTGTGAATAAAATACCAGATTGCAATGACCCATACTAAAATTTTTGCAACAAATATACTGTTATTTACATTAAAAATAGCTAATGTAGCCAAAACTAAAAACAACATAGCTTCAAACATAAGTGTAAATAATACTATTTTTTTATCACTATTTTCTGAGAAAATATGTGCAAGTCCTGAATCTTTAGCACATGGCAAAAAAACAATTTTACTTCCTCCAACGGCTCTGGCAATAGCAAAGCCTATAAAAGCAAAAAGTAGATAATATGGTGTTTTATAAAGTTGTGCAAAACAAGCTATTTCAGCTAACAAAAAAACTATAATCCACATTGAACCAAAAGCACCTATATGAGGGTCTTTTAAAATTTCTAATTTTTTTTGAGTATCGCCAAACGAACAAATAGCATCACATGTATCACATAGACCGTCTAAGTGTATACCACCAGATATGATAACAGGAATAATTGTTGCAATGATTGAATAAAAAATAGCAGATGCATTAAAATGTGTGCAAAAAGTATACCAAAGCCATTGAAGTATTCCAATAATTAAACCGATAATTGGTAAAAAAGATAATGCCCAACGCATAGTGCTTTTTTGCCATGGAATTTGTTTAACTGGTATGGTTGAATACATAGAAAATGCAACAAGTATTCCACTTAACACACTTTTCATAAAAGATTTTCCCCCTTATATGGTAATAAAATCCCACAAACTGACTCAGCAGCTGCATCTGATGAATCAAATAAAATTTTATTTATTTGACCTAATAACCTGCAATATTCCATAGTTTCATATGGGTAACTTTCACCGTCAGAAAATATTTCACTTGTTACAACAACTAACATTTTGCAGTATTTTTCAATGTTATTTATTCCTTTTAAGATATGCTTTACTGCATTATTAAAACCAATGCCATCTGGTGAAAACATTTCATTTGCAAGTAAATTAGACATACATTCCAGTAAAATCCCATCGTAGATTTTTTTAGGCTTAAAATCAGCAAGGTTTGTAAAACATTCCTCTGTATCGAAACCCTTGCCATGCCTTAAATTAAGATGACGTTTAATCCTTTGCTGTGCAGCCTTACCAAATGGTTGCATAGTTGCAAGATATAGTTTATCTTTTGCGTATTTACATATAATTCTTTCTGCATGAGCTGATTTTCCGCTTGCAGAACCACCTGTTATGATAATTTTCATAATTTTATGTTAACGGTTTATAAGCATCTATATTTATTTCTTCAAAACTAGCCATATTAAGATACGGTGCAAGTGCAAGGTCTAAAAGTGAAACAGCTGTGACTGCACCCGTTCCCTCACCAAGCTTCATTTTAGCATCAATAAATGGCTTGGCATTTAATGTTTGAAGTAATTTTTCTCCAGCAGGTTCAAACGATTTGTGAGAAAAAATAATATAGTCTCTCGCTTGAGGGCAGATTTTAACCGCACATAATGCAGCAACACATGCAATAACACCATCAGCTACAACAGGTATTCGGCAATATGCACCACCCAAATATGTTCCAACCATTCCACATATGTCAAGTCCACCGACCTTGTGTAAAATATCAATAACATCATTTGGGTTTGGTTTATGTAAGTTAATAGCGGTTTTAATAGCGTTTATTTTGCGATTTAAACCATCACTTGATAGTCCAGCACCTCGACCTGTAACAATTTCTGGCTCAAGATTTAAAAGTACAGAAGTTACAGCTGCGGTAGTTGTTGTGTTGCCTATTCCCATTTCGCCAACACAAAGTAAATTATAGTCATTTTGTTTGCACTCTAAAGCAAGTTTTATACCTGTTTCAATAGCAGTTATTGCCTCGCTTTTTGTCATAGCTGGCTCTTTTGTCATATCAGCTGTACCATAACGAATTTTATGTTTTCGTATTTTTTGACCTTGTACATCTCTTGCAACGCCAATATCAACTGGAATTACATCAATATTTATTGTATTAGCCATTAAACAAACGCTTGTTAAACCTTTATTTAAGTTTTCAGTTACAACGGCGGTTACTTCTTGCCCGCATTGTGTGACTCCTTGAGCTACAACGCCATTATCTGCACAAAAAACAATTACTGCTCTTTTTGAAATGTCCGGTTTTTCTTTTTGCTGAATACCTGCAAGCTGAATTATAGCCTCTTGTAAAAGTCCCAGTCCACCTAATGGCATTGCGATATTTTCAAAACGTTTTTTACATTTTTCTATGCTAGATTTATCAAGTGGCTTTATATTTTCTATTGTTTTATTTAGTAAACTCATAGATTTCCTCCAAATTCAGCACAAGAATTTAAAAAACGTGAAATAGTGTTTTTGTTAGCTCTAAAATATAGGTGTGGATAACCTGCATAAAGTGTATCATTTGCATAAACACAGTTCCATGACTTTCCGTTAGGTTTTTCAGCATAAAAATCATTACCTGAATTATCAGATTTACAGTAGTGAAATTCGTGTGCATTTATACTTTCACCTTTTTTTGCAATAATACAATCCTTTTGTGCTGTCATAGTTATATATCCGAAATTTTGCAGTTTATTTGTCATATGTGCAGTCGTTTTTATGACATCAGCCATAGGATAAGTAACCCCATCTAATGTTGTAATACTGGAATGTAGATACATAAATCCGCCACATTCTGCAATGGTTGGCATTTTATTATTTATAGCAGAGTTTATACTGGAAAGCATAGATTTATTGTTTGATAATTTGTCTGCATAAACTTCTGGATATCCTCCACCAAGATATAAACCAGATATATTTTCTGGCAAATATTTGTCGTTAAGCGGTGAAAAAGGCACAAGCTCCGCACCATATTCCTCTAGTAAATCTAAGTTATCTTGATAATAAAAACAAAATGCTTTATCTTTAGCAATACCAATGCGTACAGACTTGTTTTTTGTTATATATGATTGATTATCATTAAAAAGTGCAGGAGCAGTTTTTGAAAGTTCTATAAGACCTACTATATCAATAGATTTTTGAGTTTCATAAGCTAAAATATCAAGCTGTTGCTGTAACAGATTTAGTTCATCTGCTGTTACTAATCCAAGGTGTCTACTAGGGATTTCTGTTTGTTTGATTTCTGGTAAATATCCATATGATTTTAAACCGACTTCCTGTGCGATTTTTTTTTTAAGTGTATACATGCCTGAGGAAATCCCATTAAATATAACACCTTTTAGCGTATTAGGTGCAAAGTTTTTAAAACCATAAAGCATTGCACCCATTGATAGTGATTGACCTTTAGGTCTTACAACCAATACGCTTGGTGTGTCAGTAGCTCTGGCAAGATGTGCTGATGATGCAACATCTGTTGTGCCAGAAATTCCATCATAAAAACCCATTACACCTTCAATTATTCCAATTCCATTGTCTGGAGTATGTTTTGCAAGCAGATTTTTACATTCTTCTTCACTTGAAAAAAATAAATCAAGGTTATAGCTAGGTATACTCAGTGCGGCTTTATGGAACATTGGGTCAATATAATCGGGCCCACATTTAAAGCCACATAGAGGGATATTTTGCTTTTGAATAGCTCGTAAAATTGCGTTTACAATAGTTGTTTTTCCACAGCCACTATTTGTACCAGCAATAAGCAATCTTGGACATGTTTTATAGCTCATATTTTTCTCCGATTAAAGAGTTCTTAAAACTTCATCAGCAGCCGAGCAAAGAGCATTTATATCGTCTTTTGAATGACTTACATTTATAAACATAGCCTCAAACTGACTCGGTGCAATATAAATTCCACGCTCAAGCATACCATGAAAATAACATTTAAACTGCTCAAGATTGGATTTCTGAGTAGCAGAAAAACTTGTAACATTTTCACTTGTAAAGTAAGGGCAAACGAGTCCACCGCATTGATTTACTGTCATAGCAATATCATACTTTTTAGCACTTTCACGCAGATTATTTGCAATGAATTTAGCTTTTTCACTTATTTCAGTGTAATACTGAGGATTTTGCTGTAGTATTTCAAGCTGTTTTAGACCTGCCGCCATAGCTACTGGATTGCCTGAAAGTGTGCCGGCTTGGTAAACACTGCCGAGAGGTGCAATGTTTTGCATAAGCTCTTTGCTTGCACCATAAGCACCAACTGGCATACCTCCACCAATAATTTTGCCAAAGGTTACTATATCAGCACGAACACCAAAAAATTCCTGAGCACCTCCAAGTGCAAGACGGAAACCGGTTATAACTTCATC
>CALWMO010000113.1 GCA_944381965.1 uncultured Butyricicoccus sp. | reverse complement strand
CACGGGTGCTTACATAATTCATATCCTACCTCCAATATTTATAGCATTCTGTGAATGAATTTATTTGCATTATTATAGAAAATGTTATCAACTGTACTTTGTGCATAGTTATGTTTTAGCATATATTCAGCGAATTTTTGCATATCACCTGCTGATTTAATTTCTTTTGGCAGATTGTCGCAGCCATCAAAGTCACAGCCAAGAGCCAAGCAGTCCTCACCGCCAAGCGAGCAAAAATACTCAATATGCTTTAAAGCATCAGCAAAAGAGCTTTCATCTTTACTTGACAAAAATTTACTGTAAAGATTTATACCACATAGACCCTTACGTCTTATAATCTCAGAAAACTGTAAATCGGTTAAGTTTCTAAGGTGATGATGTACACTTCTGCTGTTAGAATGACTAGCGACAAAAGGAGCTTCGGTTTGAGTACATACGTCCCAAAATCCATGTTCAGATAGATGAGAAACATCAATGATAATATTCTTTTTTACAAGATTATCAACAAACGTCTTACCCTCATCAGTTAAACCCGCATCATTATCACACATAGCACCTGTTGCGTATTTATTTTGATAATTCCAGCTTAGAGTTATCATTCTAACGCCCGCATCATAAGCCTTTTGCAAATGCTCATAAGTTGGCACAAGTTCTGCACCTTCAATAGATAAAAATGCGGCTGATTTTCCTTTTGATATAGCCATATCCAGTTCTTCACTATCATAACACTGAACGAGCCAATCACCATTTAAGCTAAACTGTTTTTTAGCCTCGCTTAAAAGAGCGTCCAGTCTGTCATTTGGGTTTAGTTTCCATAATAAATTTTTATTTTGTGAATCTACTCCACAAAAGAGAGCGAAAAACTGTATATAATGATTGTACTCAGATACTTTACTCTGGTCAATCATCAAATTGTTTTTTCTTAAATTTTTTTCGTTTTCATAACACTCATATAATGTATCACAATGCAAATCAAACAATTTCAAGGCTATAACTCCCCCTTTTATTGGTTTTTATGCATTAAATGCGTTTTCAATATGGTTTATGCTAACAGCTTTATTTTCAGGCATATAAATTTCTATAACATCAAATCTAGGCTGTAAATTAGATTTATGAGTAAGTAGCCATCTTTCAGCAGTTATAATAATTTTTTGCTGTTTTTTTGCAGTTACAAACTCGGCTGGAGTGCCATATTTGCTATTTTTTCTGAGTTTAACCTCAACAAATATTATATACCTATCATTTTTCATTATAATATCAATTTCACCAAAACGTGAATGATAATTTCTTTCGATTAAGTTATAACCCTTTTTAGTTAGAAACTCTAGTGCAATATCTTCGCCTAATTTTCCTCTGTTCATTTTTTCGCCTCTGGGTGCTTTTCATAGAATTTCTTTAAAAAAGTAAGTCTATGAATTTCACAAGCACCATGCTCTAAAATGGCACTATAATGCACCTTTGTGCCATATCCTTTGTGCTTTTCAAAAGCATATTCTGGATACTTTTTAGCAATATCAAGCATATATCTATCTCGTGTTACTTTAGCTAAAATAGAAGCCGCTGCAATAGATGGGCTTTTTGCATCACCTTTAACAATACAGCTAAACGGAATTTCAAGCCCATCAGAGCGATTACCGTCTACAAGAGCATAGTCAGCCTTTATACTCAATCCCTCAACCGCATTTTTCATTGCAAGATATGTGGCTTGCAAGATATTTATTTCGTCTATTTTTTTGTGGTCAACCATGGCTATTGAATAAGCAAGAGCAGTGTTTTTAATCTCATCAAATAGTAAATCACGCTTTTTTTCACTGATTTTTTTAGAGTCGTTTAACCCGTCTATTTGACAGCCGTCAGGCAAAATAACCGCCGCTGCACACACAGGGCCAGCAAGTGGGCCACGTCCAGCTTCATCAACACCACATATATTTTTATAGCCTTTATCGGCTATTTCATGTTCAATCGTCCACTGTAACATCTGCATATTCCTCTGGGGTTTCAAGTGTGATTTTTCCAAGCACACCGCCACGGTATTCATCTAAAAATACTCTTGCCATACGCTCTGTGTCGATTTCACCGCCACGCATCATAAAACCACGCTTTTTGCCCGCCTGTTCAAGTAGAGCATAACCTAAAAAGTCGATTTCCTCATTTAAATCCGGTATTTCTACCTTATATCTATCAGTAATAGCCTTAGGGGCTCTTAAAGCGAGAATTTCAAACAGTTTACATGCAAGCGTTTCAACATCTAAAATATCATCTTTAACCGCACCGGTTGATGCTAAAAGTAAGCCTGTGCGTTCATCATCGAATTTAGGCCATAGTATACCTGGGGTATCAAGTAAATCAATGCCGTCACCCACTCTAAACCACTGAGCACCACGGGTTACACCTGGTTTATCAGCAGCTTTTGCAGATTTTCTGCCCAAAATACGGTTGATAAAGGTTGATTTACCCACATTTGGAATACCTACAACCATTACACGCACAGCACGACCTGTTTGACCTTTTTCATTCCACTGAGCAATTTTTTCAGCCAAAACCTCACGAACAGCAGGTGCAAAACGCTCTGTACCCTTGCCATGTTGGCTATCGGTTTGAATAACAGACCAACCTTTTTTTCTAAAGAAAGCAGTCCATTTTTGAGTTTGTTCATGGTCTGCAAGGTCAATTCTGTTCATAATAATCATTCTAGGCTTACTGCCTGCGATTTCGTCCATATCTGGGTTACGGCTGACCATAGGTATGCGAGCATCAACAACTTCGCATACAATATCTATATTTTTAAGGTTTTCGAGCATTTGACGGCGAGTTTTCGCCATATGCCCTGGATACCATTGTATATTCATTAGGTTTTACCTCCAAAATTGCTTATAGGCCATATAACAGCTTTTACTTGACCTATAATATATCTTTCATCAACCATACCTATTTGAGGGTGACGGCTATCAGTTGAACCATTTCTGTTATCACCCATCACAAATACACAGCCTTCAGGCACAACCTGTGGAAAATCCATGCCTTCATATAACATAGGAAGTTCAAAATCATTTAAATAAGGCTCATCAAGTTCCTCACCGTTTACATAAACCTTACCTAAATCAAAATTAATATCTATTTCATCTCCGCCTGTTGCAATAATACGTTTTACAATAGGGCCTTCAATAAATCCAGGGATATCTGGCTGATGCAGTACGATTATATCACTTTTTTCTGGTGTATATGCGAAATTACTTACAAGCATAATATCTTTTTCATGTAATGTTGGTAACATAGAGCTACCATCAACGCCAACAAGCCTTCCAAAAAATGTGAATATCACTACAATAGCAATTAAAGCTACAACTATTGATTCGCCCCAATCAAAGAAAATACTTTGAAAGCGACCTTTTTTATCAACTTTTTCCTCCTCGAATGGTTCACGATTATCTACCATAAAAACATATCCTCCATTCATTTTATATTTTGCATATACATTTTATTATAGCCTTGATATAAATTATAATCAAGAAAAAAGAAAAGAGGGAAACGAAAATTAATCGCTTCCCTCTTAATGATTGCAACTTAAACCTTTTCTGCAACCTTAGCAGCCTTACCAACACGGCCACGTAGGTAGTACAGCTTAGCACGGCGAACCTTACCGTTACGAACAACCTCAAACTTAGCGATATTTGGGGAGTGTACTGGGAAAGTCTTTTCAACGCCAACGCCGTAAGAAATACGACGAACAGTAACAGTCTTGTTGATGCCAGCGTGCTTCATAGCAATGATGATGCCTTCAAACACCTGAATACGCTCTCTGTTACCTTCCTTAATCTTTGCATGCACCTTTACGGTGTCACCAATCTTCAGTTCTGGAAGATCGCTCTTGAGCTGCTGCTCAGATAATACCTTTACTAAATCCATATTACAGTATTCCTTTCATCATAGACATTCTTGCCATATCATAAATTTAAGGCTCTAGCCGGTAAGCAGAGGAATGCCCGTTATTCGGTTTTAAATTATAACACATTTAAATCTTAATTTCAAGATTTTTTTGTGTGGAAAGCGTTTTTTTGCTGTTTATCGTCAAATTAACATATTTTTTGATTTTTTCTTTTGTTTGTATTGTTATTTTTGGCTAAAAGCGTTATACTATTACTGTTCCAAGACTAACACTTAAATAAAAAGGAGTTGACAATTTTTATGTGGGCTTATGAGAGTGTATTTTATCAGTTTTATCCAATCGGTTTTTGTGGTGCACCAAGAGTCAATGATGGTGTAACAGTAAACAGAATAGGTAAGGTTTCAAACTGGATAGAGCATCTAAAAAAACTAGGAGCAAATGCTATTTACTTCTCCCCTATTTTTGAATCTGACAGTCACGGTTATGATACTCGTGATTTTACAAAAATAGATTGCAGACTTGGCACAAATGAAGATTTTGCAAAAGTGTGTGATGATTTACACAAAGCAGATATAAAAGTAGTGCTTGATGGTGTATTTAATCATGTCGGACGTGGATTTTGGGCATTTAAAGATGTTCAGGAGAAAAAATGGGACTCACCATATAAAGATTGGTTTCATATTTCCTTTGATGGAAATTCAGGATATAATGACGGCTTTTGGTATGAAGGTTGGGAAGGTCATTTTGAGCTAGTAAAATTAAATCTTAAAAACCCAGCAGTTGTAGACCATATTTTTAACTGTATTAAAAAATGGGTAGAAGAATTTGATATTGACGGTTTACGCCTTGATGTTGCATATATGCTCGACAGAGATTTTTTAAGACAGCTAAGGAGCTTTACCAACACATTAAAGCCTGATTTTGTGCTTATCGGCGAGATGCTGCATGGTGACTATAATCAAATCGTCAATGAAAATATGCTTCATTCTTGCACAAACTACGAATGTTATAAAGGCTTGTATTCATCACTTAACAGCATGAATTTATTTGAAATTACCCATTCACTTATGAGACAGTTTGGTCCAGAACAGTGGACACTTTACAAAGGCAAACATTTAATGAGCTTTGTTGATAACCATGATGTCACAAGAGCAGCAAGTATTTTAACAGATAAAAACCATCTTCCATTGCTGTTTGGCATGATGTTTGGTATGCCAGGTATTCCTTGTATATATTATGGCTCTGAATGGGGCATTGAGGGCGTTAAGCAAAACGGCAGTGATGACTCACTTCGCCCAGAGCTTGAAAAACCAGAATGGAATGAACTCACAGATAAAATTGCAGCTATGGCAAAAGCACACAGAGAAAGTAATGCACTTTGCTATGGTGATTTTAAACATGTAGTTTTAACCAATAAACAAGCTATTTGGGAAAGAAAAACAGATAGCGAGCGTGTTTTAATCGCAATAAATGCTGATAGCGTGCCATATACAGCACATTTTGATGCAAGATGTGGAACTGCTGTCGACCTAATCACAGGCAAAATGCATGATTTTGGCGGCGGAAGTGAACTTCCTCCATATTCAGTTGCATTCTGGAAAATGGAATGTGTATAATATTTTTAAGGCTTAGAGTTTTTCTCTAAGCCTTTTTTCACGCTTTAAACCTCAACTGCATAGACTAGCGCAGGAGGATTTAAGGCTTTATGGACTTTTTACTTGTATTTTTAATGTCAATGGACTCACTTTTAACCTGTTTTTCACTTGGAACAAAGAGAATATCAATATCATTAGGTGCAAGACTGGTTATAGCATTTGTTGGCACTAGCTGTTTAATTTTATCATTTTTATTTGCACAGATTTTAGCTTTAATTTTACCCGAAAGCATTTTTCATTTTATAAGCAGTTTTTCACTTGTTATAATTGCTTTATTTTGTCTGCTTGACAAAAGCTTTTTAAATCCAGATACAGCAGACATTGACCATTCAGGTGTTTTATCACCTGTTGAGGCTTTATTTTTAGCAGTTCCGCTTTCACTTGACTCACTTTTTACTGGCTTATCTGTAAATACAAATATAGTTTTGATTATTTTCTGCTTTGTTTGCGGATTTACTGCCTCTTTTATAGGGCAAAAACTCGGCGAAAAATTTGCAAATTCACAAGGCAAAAAAGCGAGTTTTTGCAGTGGGTGTATGCTTTTAATGATAGCGGGTTTTAAAATGCTTTTTGGGTAAAAAAATCGAGCCGAATTAAAGCGGCTCGATTTAGCATTTTTATTCTTCTTCGGTTTCAATCTTTGTAACAGCGATTGATAAATCATCAAGCTGTTTTTGCTCAACAACATCTGGGCAATGCATCATTAA
>CALWMO010000112.1 GCA_944381965.1 uncultured Butyricicoccus sp. | reverse complement strand
AGGGTACACCTGTTCCCATTCCGAACACAGTAGTTAAGCTCGTTTACGGTGACAATACTTGGCTGGAGACGGCCCGGGAAGATAACTCATCGCTTACACTTAAAGCAGTAACCAATTCGGTTACTGCTTTTTTCTTTTGTATTTCTTTGTAAAATACATGTTAAAACTCTATAAATAATGTTGACAATAAACTTTTTTTATTATATACTGCTATCAATGTAAAAGGGAGTAGCTCGCGATTTTTATATCGTAAAGTTTTCCGTCATGCCAGTGATGTTTCACTCGGGATTCTTTGTAAAGTAGCAAGACTTTTATTGTGGTTTTATCTACAATAAAGGTCTTTTTTTTATTGATTTTGGGCTATCCTATATAAGAAAGAATGGAGGAAAAACAAATGATTTCTATTTTACTGCTTGTAGTTGGCTTTGTGCTTTTGGTTTGGGGTGCTGACCAATTCGTTTCAGGTGCATCAGCTGTTGCAAGAAAACTAGGTGTTCCACCACTTGTTATAGGCTTAACTATTGTCGCTTTTGGTACTTCAGCTCCTGAGCTTGCAGTCAGTTTAACAGCCGCTATTAAAGGTGCAAATGAAATTGCGGTTGGTAATGTTTTAGGCTCTAATATTTTTAATCTATTAGCTGTTGCCGGTATAAGTGCTATTTTATGTCCGCTTGTAGCAAGTAAGGAGCTAACAAGACGTGATTGGCCTATATCTATTATTGCAGCTGTACTTTTAGGCGTATTTTTACTAACTGATATGAAAATTTCCAGAATAGAAGGTCTTATTTTACTTGCTTGTATGGCTGTGCTGCTATATTCTCAGCTTAAACCTGCAATAAAAGACAGAAGTAATGTAGAAAAAACAGATGAGCATTTTAAAACATGGCAAATTATTTTTAAAATAGTATTCGGTTTGACTGCTATTGTTTTAGGTGGTGATTGGTCGGTTGATGGTGCTACTGGCCTTGCAAGAATGATAGGACTTAGTGAAACCGTAATAGGTCTAACCATTGTCGCTATTGGTACTTCACTTCCAGAGCTCGTAACATCTATTATGGCGGCTAGACGTGGTGAAAATGATATTGCACTTGGTAATGTAATAGGTTCTAATTTATTTAATATTTTATTTATTTTAGGTGCTTCTACTGCTATAAATCCAATTACAGTACAGTTTACGTCTGTATTAGATACTATATTCTTAATAGCTATATCTATTATATTTTTACTCCCAGCTTGGAAAGGTAAAATATCAAGAAATGTAGGTATTTGTATGACAGCTTGTTATATTGGCTATACTGCTTGGCTTCTTATAAGATAAAATATTACAAGGTGCTTATTTTTGCTCATGTGCAATGTAAGCACTTTGTATTTTATATGCAAATTTCAATGTTTACAAAGTTTTTTGTTTTGTTTATGAACATATTGTGGTATAATGATATACAGTATTGTAAATGATAAGAAATATTGAGAGGCTGATAATATGGCTAAACTTTTAGATAAGATTTTCGGTACTTATTCAAGCCGAGAACTAAAAAAATTATATCCTATTGCAGATAAAGTTATGGCTTTAGAAGAAGAGTATAAAGCACTATCTGATAAAGAATTAAGAGCAAAAACAGATGAATTTAAAAAGCGTTACCAGGAGGGTGAATCACTAGATGATTTATTACCAGAAGCTTTTGCTACTTGTAGAGAAGCGGCTGACCGTGTTCTTGGTATGCGTCATTATCGTGTACAGATTATAGCTGGTATTGTTCTGCACCAAGGCAGAATTGCAGAAATGCGTACTGGTGAAGGTAAAACTCTTATGGGTACACTGCCTGCATATCTAAATGCACTTACAGGTAAAGGCGTTCATATTGTAACTGTAAACGATTATCTAGCAAAGCGTGACTCCGAATGGATGGGCAAGTTATATCGTTTCTTAGGTTTAACTGTTGGTCTAGTAATCCATGCGGTAGAGCCTTCTAAGCGTAAGGCTATGTATGATGCTGATATTACTTACGGCACAAATAACGAATTTGGTTTTGACTATCTGCGTGATAATATGGCAATTTATATGTCAAGCCGTGTTCAGCGTGAACATGCTTTTGCTATTGTCGATGAGGTTGACTCCATTCTTATTGATGAAGCTCGTACACCGCTCATTATCTCTGGTCAAGGAGATAAATCCACACAGCTTTATCAGATTGCAGACCAGTTTGCTGCTAGACTGACTTCTATTGTAGTTAAGGAATTTGACGCTAAGGAAGAACAGGACGATATCGAAGCTGATTATATCATTGATGAAAAGGCTAAAACTGCAATCTTAACCCCTAAGGGTACAGCTCGTGCAGAAGCTTATTTCAAAATAGACAATTTAAATGACCCAGAAAACTCTACACTTCAGCACCATATCAATCAGGCTATAAAGGCTCGTGGTGTTATGCAACGTGATGTTGACTATGTTGTAAGAGATGGTCAAATTATTATCGTTGATGAATTTACAGGCCGTTTGATGTTCGGTAGACGTTATAACGAAGGTTTACATCAGGCGATTGAAGCTAAGGAAGGTGTAAAAGTACAGCATGAGTCTAAAACACTTGCTACTATTACTTTCCAGAATTTCTTCCGTCTATATCGTAAGCTTTCTGGTATGACAGGTACTGCACTTACCGAAGAACAGGAATTTAGAGATATTTATAAACTGGACGTTATTGAAATTCCTACAAATAAGCCAATCGCTCGTAAGGATAATCCAGACTCAGTTTATAAAAATGAAAAAGGCAAGACAATGGCAATTATTCGTAAGATTGAAGAGTGTCATGCAAAACAGCAGCCAATTCTTGTTGGTACTGTTTCTATTGAAAAATCAGAAGAATTGTCCAAGCTGTTAAAGAAGAAAGGTATCAAGCATACAGTACTTAATGCTAAATACCATGAACAAGAAGCAGAAATTATTGCTCAGGCAGGTAAGCTTGGTGCAGTAACCATAGCTACTAACATGGCTGGTCGTGGTACTGATATTATGCTTGGCGGTAATGCTGAATATCTGGCTAAGGAAGACCTTGCTAAAGCTGGTTATCCAGAAGAAATTATTGCAGAAGCAGTAGGTCATGCAGATACAGATAATGAGCAGATTATTGAAGCTCGTAATATGTATAATGACCTATATAAGAAATATAAGGCAGAAATCGATATTGATGCTGAAAAGGTTCGTCAGGCAGGCGGTTTGTATATCTTAGGTACAGAACGCCATGAATCTCGCCGAATTGATAATCAGCTTCGTGGTCGTGCAGGTCGTCAGGGTGACCCTGGCGAATCCTCTTTCTATATTTCTATGGAAGATGATTTAATGCGTCTATTTGGTTCAGAGCGTATTCAAGCTATGATGGATACACTAGGTATTGAAGATGACGAGCCTATTGACCAGAAAATTTTATCTGGTGCTATTGAAAATGCACAGAAAAAGGTAGAATCCAGAAACTATGCTGTTCGTAAGCATGTTCTTGAATATGACGATGTTATGAACAAACAGCGTGAAATAATTTATGGTCAGCGTCTGAAGGTTTTATCTGGTGAAGATGTAAGCAAAAACATTAAAGGTATGATTGATGATACTATTGAACGTACAGTAGATGCTGCTGTGGGCGAACAAAAGATTATTACAGATGAAATGCTTGCTGAGATTAAGCGTCATTTTGTAGGTCTGTTTATTATGCCTGATGCTCTCACTTACACACCAGAGGAAAAAGATGATTTAACTGCTGATAAGCTAAAAAATGAGCTTAAAGATAAGGCTCATCAGGTTTATGAAGCTAAGGAAACCGCACTTGGTTCACAGATTATGCGTGAACTTGAAAGAGTAGTGCTTTTAAGAAATGTAGATACCAAATGGATGGATCACATTGATGCAATGACTGAGCTTAGAAATGGTATTGGTCTTCGTGCATATGGTCAGTATAACCCAGTAATTGAATACAAGCGTGAAGGCTTTGACATGTTTGATGCAATGATTGATTCTATCCGTGAAGACACTGTTAGAATGATTTATCTTGCACAGGTTAGAAAACAAGAAGCTCCAAAACGTGAGCAGGTTGCAAAGGAAACAGGTGCAGTAGGTGCGGATGATGGTTCTGTTCCAAATAAGACTGTAAGAAAAACCGAAGATATCGGTAGAAATGACCTTTGCCCATGCGGTTCAGGACTAAAGTACAAAAAGTGCTGCGGTAAAGATGAATAAAAATAAAAATCCGTCTTTGAAAAATCAAAGACGGATTTTTTTCATGCATTGCAAGGCTCATTGCAAAGCTTTTGTATTAATTTATGAACAGTTGTGATTTCGGTTATTTCACCAACACGCTCACCACAGAACACCAGTCCACCTGTACCAAGAGCAGAGGTAAAAAGTGCATCAGATAAACAGTAACGAGTAGTTTTAGGATTACATATACCAGTCATACAGCCATAACAGTGTTTAACAGCTATTCCATCAGTGTCATAAGCATTTTTAACAAAATCGGTATTTACCGCACGAGCAGGAAATCCAGTAGGGCTTAAAATAATTCGTGCATCTTCTGGTTTTGCATTTACATATGTTTGTTTAAAATCATCACTTGCATCACATTCTTCAGTAGCCACAAAGGCTGTACCTATTTGTACACCAGATGCACCAAGATTAGATACACGTTCTATGTCTTCATGTGAATTTATACCACCAGCAGCTACAACAGGGATTTTTACATTATTTTTTTGCTCAAAATCTTTAACAAAGTTTACAACATCGGTTAAAGCTTCATCAAGCGTCTGCATAGTACCGTTTTGTAAATCTTCCATTTTAAATCCTAAATGACCACCAGCTTTAGGGCCTTCTACAACTATGCCATCAGGTATACGGTTGTCCTTTTTAAGCCAGCTTGTAAGCACTAAGCGACAAGCACGAACAGAAGAAACAATAGGCATAATTTTAGTTTTACTATTTTTAACGAGTTTTGGCAGAGCGAGAGGCAAACCTGCACCAGAAATAATTAAATCAATACCATTTTTAACAGCTTCGGCTACATATTCATTATAATGAGGGTCAATGGACATAAAATTCATACCTATAATGCCATTAGGGGAGAGTTTGCGAGCTTTTGCAATTTCCTCACCAATGGCTTTTAAGTTGGCTTTTATAGGGTTTTGTTTAAAATTTGGGTCACGAAAACCTATTTGTACACCAGATATAACACCTATACCGCCTTCATTTGCAACAGCACTTGCAAGTCTGGAAAGAGAAACGCCTATGCCCATACCGCCTTGAATAATTGGAAGTTTAGCGGTTAAATCACCAATAATAAGTGGTTTCATTTTCAACACCTCATAAAAATAGTTAGATTTTCAAAGTATATAAACACATTATATCACTTTAATCTTTGAAAATCAAATTAAATTTACTTAAAATGGAAAAACAAAAATCCCAGTCCTGATTAGACTGGGATAATTTTTATTTAATAGGAGTAGCACATTCTCCATCAGTGTTATGTAGTAAATTTAGACCGTGTGAAATAGTGTCCATAAAAACTGCCATGCTTTCGGTTACAGCTTTAGGACTGCCCGCAAGGTTTATGATAAGTGTGCTACCTCTTATAACACTTACACCACGGCTGAGCATGGCTCTTTTGGTTATCTTCATGCTTTCACTGCGGATTGCCTCAGCAATGCCAAAGGCATTTCTATGGGCAACCGCAAGAGTAGATTCCGGCGTAATATCTCTAGGGGAGAAACCTGTCCCACCAGTGGTTAAAATTAAATCACAATGTTCATTATCACATAAATTTATGAGTGTGCTTTCAAGTAAAGCTCTGTCATCTGGAAGCAGTTTATACACAGCTGGTGCATAATTTTCTGGTAAAAGCTCGGCTATTTTTTTGCCGCTTATATCTTCACGCTCACCCATAGAACCTTTATCGCTTAGGGTTATAATTGCGACTTTATAAGCTATATGCATTTGCATACCGACTGAAATTTCACCACCACGCAGAACTTTTGCAAAAACACCTTGTCTAGGCATTATGCAGTCGCCCACACGCTGACGAATTGCACAATCATGGTGACATTCTTTACCGATTTGAGTTATCTCAAGTACAGCATCACCGCATCTAAGGCAAGTACCGACAGGCAACTTAGCAAAATCTATTCCATCGACAAGCAGATTTTCACCGAAAGCACCATCAGTAACATTAGCACCTTTTTTATTAAATTATTCGACTTTGTAAGCACTTACAAGGCTTATTTGT
>CALWMO010000111.1 GCA_944381965.1 uncultured Butyricicoccus sp. | reverse complement strand
GAGTTAGGTGTTCAAATTGTGCCAGTTGAAATAGATGGTGCAGACCTACATTCAAAAATTTTTGATAATCCCCCGATGTAAAAAGGAGGTAAAACTATATGTCTAAACCTATCGTTGCGATTGTAGGCAGACCAAATGTAGGCAAATCGCAATTATTTAACAGATTGGCGGGTAAACGCCTGTCTATTGTTGAAGATACCCCAGGTGTTACTCGTGACCGTCTATATGCAGATAGCGAGTGGCGAGGCAGAAGCTTTTCTGTAATTGATACAGGTGGTATAGAACCTAGAAATGATAATGAAATTCTAAAATTCATGCGTTATCAAGCGGAAGCTGCTATTCATCATGCAGATGTTATTATTTTTATCACCGATTTAAGAACTGGTGTAACCGCATCTGATGAAGAAGTTGCATCTATGCTTCAGCGTTCAGGTAAACCTATTGTTTTAGCAGTAAATAAATGTGATAAACCAGGTGCACCTGACCCTAATATTTTTGAGTTTTATAATTTAGGTCTTGGTGAGCCTTATGGAATTTCTGCACTTCATGGTTATGGCACAGGTGATATGCTTGATGCTGTGTATGAACATTTCCCAGAGGAAAGCGAAAATGATGCAGATGATGACCGAATTAGAATTGCACTTATAGGCAAACCTAATGTTGGTAAGTCAAGCCTATTAAATAGAGTGCTTGGTGAAGAACGTGTTATAGTTTCAAATGTTGCGGGCACAACTCGTGATAGTGTTGATGCTGACGTTGAAAACGAACATGGTAAATTCACCTTTATTGATACTGCTGGTATCCGTAAAAAGTCCAAAATTGAGGAAAAAATTGAGAAATTCTCGGTAATGCGTTCACTTATGGCAGTTGAACGTGCAGATGTGTGTGTTATAATGATTGACGCACAGGAGGGCGTAACCGAACAGGATACAAAGGTAGCAGGTGAAGCTCATAATGCAGGTAAAGCTTGTATTATTGTAGTGAATAAATGGGATACCGTTGAAAAAGACGGCAGCACTATGAAAGAATACACTCTCAGAGTGCGTGAAGGTTTGGCTTATATGCCATATGCACCGGTTTTATTTATTTCTGCAAAAACAGGTCAGCGTGTAGACAAGCTTTATTCTTTAATTGCTGAGGTTTATGAGCAAAATCATAAGCGTATACCAACAGGTCAGCTTAACTCTATCTTAGCAGAGGCTACTTCTAGAGTTCAGCCTCCAACAGACAAGGGTCGCAGACTTAAAATTTATTATGTTACTCAAGCAGGCGTTACTCCACCTACATTTATCTTCTTCTGTAATGATGCAAGATTATTCCATTTCTCTTATCAGCGTTACCTTGAAAATCAGATACGAGAGGTATTTTCTCTTACTGGTACACCTGTACGCATAGTTGTGCGTCAGCGTGGAGATAAAGAAATGTAAAGGAGCATAAATAATGGGGGTAGCAAATTATTTAATTATTGCCGCAATCTCATATTTGCTTGGTTCTCTGAGCTTTGCAATTATAATATGTAAATTAACCCTTGGTCAGGATATTCGCACATATGGCAGCGGAAATGCCGGTCTTACTAATTCATATCGTACAATGGGAGCTAAAAAAACACTACTTGTACTTGTGGGCGATATAGGTAAGGCGGCAATTGCTCTTGCAATCGGTGGAATGCTTGAGGGTACTATGGGCAAGCTTATAGCAGGTATATTTGTAATTGTCGGTCATGTATTTCCCGTTTATTTCGGTTTTCGTGGCGGAAAAGGTGTACTTGTTGGTGCTACAATGCTTTTATTCCTAGATTGGAGAATTTTTCTCGTAGCTTTTGCACTTTTTGTAGTTGCAGTTGCCATTACAAAGTGGGTTTCACTCGGTTCTATTATTGGTGCAATTAGTTTTCCTATTTCTATGTGGTGTTTTTATCACGACACTAAAACAACTATTGTTGCGGCATGTATGTCACTTGCTGTAATATTTATGCATCGCTCGAATATAGTGAGAATAGTAAAAGGTACAGAAAATAAATTTTCGTTTACATCAAAACCACAGATTAAAAAGAAATGAGGTTTAACATATGAAAATCTTTGTTCTTGGCAGTGGTGGCTGGGGCATGGCTCTGGCAATTAACCTGCATAAAAACGGTCATAATGTTACCATGTGGACATTCTTTGAGGAAGAATGTAAAAAACTGCAAACCGAGCGTAAAAATGAAAAATTACTTCCAGGTGTTATTATTCCAGATGATATTTACATTACAACATCTATGGAAGGTGCTAAAGATGCAGAACTTGTAGTGCTTGCTGTGCCTAGCTTTGCAGTTGCTACAACAGCCGAAAATTTAGCAAAGGTTTTACCAGAAGGTATTCCTGTTATAAATGTTGGCAAAGGTCTTGATGCAAAACATGGTTATTGCCGTTTTTCTGAGACAATCAAAAAGGCAATGAATAATAAAAATCCAGTTGTTGCACTAACAGGCCCAACTCATGCGGAAGAAGTTTCAAGAGGTATTCCAACCGCTATTGTTGCGGCATCTGAAAGCAGAAACGCCGCAGAGCTTACACAAGATGTATTTATGAATGATACATTTAGAGTTTATACATCTCCTGATATTGTAGGTGCAGAGCTTGGCGGTGCATTTAAAAATATTATTGCACTGGGTGCGGGTATCTCCGACGGCTTAGGTCTGGGCGATAACTCAAAAGCCGCATTTATGACCAGAGGTCTTACTGAAATTGCTCGTCTTGGTGTGAAACTTGGTGCAAGACAGGATACTTTTGCGGGTTTATCTGGTGTTGGCGATTTAATTGTTACTTGTTGCTCGATGCACTCCAGAAACCGCCGTGCCGGTATTCTTATCGGTCAGGGTAAAAGTGCAAAGGAAGCTATGGACGAAGTAGGTGCAGTAGTAGAAGGTTATTATGCAACCGAAGCCGGCTATCAGCTTGCTAAAAAAATGGGCGTTGAAATGCCTATTGTAGAAGCTATGTATCATGTGCTTTATGAAGGTGGCAATGCAAGAGATGCTATCGGAAAGTTAATGGGCAGAGCTAAAACTCACGAAAGTGAAGAAGTTTGGATTACTAAGTAAGTTTAAAAATGAGGTCTTTTATAAGACCTCATTTTTTGTATTTGTTAAATCTATTTAGATATGCTATACTATAAACTGAAAAATTATATTTTAAGATTATATTTTTAATGGTGATAAAATGAAGTATTCACTTTTTTTTGATAAAATAAAATCTGTCTATGAACTGGCAGGAATAATAGAAAATGAACCTATGTGTAAACATACAACATTCCAAGTTGGTGGCAATGCGGAAATTTTTGCAAAACCACGAAATATAGGTGCGTTTATGACCGTTTTAGGTGCGGCAAAAGAATGTGATTTACCGCTTACTGTTATAGGTCGAGGTTCAAATTTACTTGTTTCAGATAATGGTATTAAAGGCTTAGTGCTTTGTACATGTGGAATGAGCGGAATAAAGGTAGAAGGAAGCCGAATTATTGCCGAAGCGGGTGCAACTATGGCACAGTTTGCAAGAGCTGCTTATAATGCTGGACTTACTGGTGCAGAGTTTTCAGCAGGTATACCTGGAACAGTTGGCGGCGGTGTGTTTATGAATGCAGGTGCTTATGATGGTCAGCTATCTGATTTAGTTGTGCAGTCTGTCTTTATGGACGCAGAGGGAAACAGCCGAATAATTACAAATAAAGAACATGAATTTGATTATAGAAACAGCATTTTTAAACATCACCCAGATTGGGTTATAATTCAAACAGAATTTGTCTTAAAACCAGCTAATAAAGCGGATATTAAAGCTAAAATGGACGATTTTGCTCAAAGACGCAAAGATAAACAGCCGCTTAATTATCCAAGTGCAGGCAGCACATTTAAACGTCCAGCAGGACATTTTGCAGGTAAACTTATAGAAGATGCCGGCTTAAAAGGTGCTAAAGTAGGCGGAGCTATGGTTTCTGAAAAACATGCAGGTTTTGTTATAAATACAGGTAATGCAACTTGTCAAGATGTGACAGGACTTATAAATCATATTAAACAGACTGTTAAAAGTAAATTTAATGTCGATTTGGAATGTGAAGTTAGAATGCTAGGTGATTAAAAACGAGGAGGTATAAAAGTGCATTTTTTAATTGTTTCAGGTATGAGTGGTGCAGGCAAAAGCCGTGCAGTTGCGGCACTTGAGGATTTAGGTTATTATTGTGTGGATAATCTACCTATTGCACTTATTCCGCAGTTTGCAGAGGTTTGTTATGCGGCAACCGAGCGTTATGAACGTGTAGCACTTGTAACAGATGTTCGTGCAGGCGTGGATTTTGACCAGCTTTTTGCATCACTTGATAGCATAAAAAATATGGGGTGCGATTGTAGAATTTTATTCTTAGACACTGATACTAATACACTTATCAGACGTTATAAAGAAACTCGCAGAAAACATCCTCTTATGAAACGTAATTTAAGCATGACTGAAGCAATAGAAAAAGAGCGTCAACTTTTAAAATCTATCAGAAGTCGTGCAGATTATGTTGTAGATACAACTCGTTTTTCTGTCACAGAACTTCGAGAGCGTTTAATACAAATCTTTTCACAAAATGAGCAAAATAGCTTGATGCAGGTTACAGTTCAGTCGTTTGGTTTTAAATACGGTATACCAACAGATGCAGATTTAGTATTTGACGTTAGATTTTTACCAAACCCATATTATGAAATCAGTCTAAGAGAGCATAACGGTACAGAGCCTTGCGTTAGAGATTATGTTTTCCAAGATGGCACAGCAGATGAGCTTATGAAACATCTTACAGGTCTTATGGATTTTTTAATGCCAAAATATATTAAGGAAGGAAAAGCTGCACTTGTTATATGTATAGGCTGTACAGGTGGTAAACACCGCTCGGTTGCAATAACCGAAGCTTTAGCAGAATATATAGGCAAAAAAGGCGGAAATGTAAGCGTTGTGCATAGGGATTATAAACGTGGATAAACAAAATGTTTCTTTTTCGGTAAAAACAAAGGAAGAACTATGCCGAGTGCCAATAAATAAAACCTGTTGTGCAGTAGCAGAACTTTACGGTATATTTCTTTATGCAAACACATTTGATTTAAAACAAATCCGCATAAGAACCGAGATTGCAAGCGTTGCAAAACGCATTGTTATGCTAATAGAAAAAGTATTTAATTTTCATATCAATATAAAAACTATAGGTCAGCGATTAGTAATAGAAATAAATGATGATAAATTATTGGAAAAAATTATGACCGAGTTTGGATATGATACAAAGCCATATATTAGTTACCCATTAAACCGCAATATGGTTGAACAAGATTGTTGTGCGGCAGCTTTTTTGCGTGGAGCATTTCTTATTGGTGGTTCGGTTGCATCTCCAGATAAAAAAAGTCATCTTGAAATTAAATGCAGTCATATAGCACTTTGCAGACAGGTTATAAGCCTTATGCTTGATTTAGGTATTGAGCCTAAAATGCTTACAAGACAGACTTCAGGTGTTATTTATCTCAAAGGCACAGCGGCAATAGAGGATTTTTTAACCCGTATGGGAGCTTGTCTTTGTGCAATGGAGATTATGGAGGCAAAAGTTGAAAAAAATCTCAGAAATAATATAAACCGTCAGGTAAACTGTGAAACCTCAAATTTAGTTAAAACAACCGATGCATCAGCTAAACAGATTGCAGCTATTGAAAAAGCTCTTTTAATAGGTGGAATAGAGATTTTTCCAGAAAATCTAAGGGAAACGGTTGATTTAAGAGTTGCAAACCCAGCATCAAGTTTATCTGAGCTTGCACTTATGTTTGATAAACCTATGACTAAATCTGGTCTAAGTCATAGACTAAGAAAAATTATGCAGATATCACAACGTCTTGAGCAAAAGGGAAAGGAGTAATAATGAGTTCATTTGCACATCTTCATGTTCATAGTGAATACAGCCTTTTAGATGGTGCTTGTAGAATAAATGAGCTGATGGATAGAGTTAAGGAGCTTGGTCAATCAGCGGTTGCAATAACTGACCATGGTGTTATGTATGGTGCAATAGACTTTTATCGTGCAGCTAAAGCAAAGGGTATTCACCCTGTTATAGGTTGTGAGGTTTATGTTGCACCTAAATCACGATTTGATAAAAATTATACAAATGGCGAGTGGCACAGACATTTAATCTTACTTTGTGAGAATATGCAAGGGTATAAAAATCTTATACACATGGTTAGTTTATCATTTTCAGAAGGATTTTATATTAAACCTCGTGTTGATAT
>CALWMO010000110.1 GCA_944381965.1 uncultured Butyricicoccus sp. | reverse complement strand
TTCCCATTCCGAACACAGTAGTTAAGCTCGTTTACGGTGACAATACTTGGCTGGAGACGGCCTGGAAAGATAACTCAGCGCCTACATAAGCAACAACGTATGTTGTTGCTTTTTTTATATCTAAAAATAATTTATCCCCAAAGATGACTTTGGGGATTTTTACTATTCTTTAATTAAATCTTTTAATGTCTTGCATAGAGCATTAAAATCAATAGGTTTTGATATATGAGCGTTCATACCAGCTTCAGTTGTTTTTGCAATATCCTCAGCAAAAGCATTTGCAGTTACGGCTATTATAGGTATTGTTTTTGCGTCATTTCGATTTAATTTTCGAATTTCCTTTGATGCTTCACAACCATCCATTTCAGGCATAAGCATATCCATAAGTATCGCATCAAAGAAATTTTCATCATGATTTTTAAATATTTCAACTGCTTGTTTTCCATTATATGCAGGGAATACTTCAATTCCTTCCATTTGTAAAATCTCAGTTGCAATTTCCATATTTATTTCATTATCTTCTGCTAATAATATCTTTCTGCCTGAAAGCGTTATATTTTTATTAACTGGTGAATCGTTTGTTTTGGTTTCAATAATTTTTTCTTGTTTTACAGCAAGTTTAAAAGGTAAAATAACCGTAAATGTACTACCTTCACCCAGAGTACTGTCAACAGTTATTTCTCCCCCCATTTGCTGTACAATCCTTTTTACTATAGGCATGCCAAGACCTGTTCCAGTTATATTTTTAGAGCTAAATCTTGTTTCTCTTGAATATGAATCAAATATATGCTCAAGAAAATCTTTTGAAATACCTATTCCAGTATCTGAAACTGTAATTTTATAATAAAGTTGATTTACTTTCTTATACTCATTTAATGATATAGATATTTTATCACCAGTTTCAGTGTATTTAAAAGCATTAGAAAGAAGGTTATTAATAATTTGACCTATTCTGGTTGTATCACCTATAACCATTTCATTTTCTATATTAAACTGCATATTAAAAGTTTTATTCTCTTTTTGTGCAATATCTGAAAAAGGTTCTGCACATTCTTTAATAAATTCTTTTAAATTTATTGTTTCGCTAGATATTGAGAGATTAGCACGTTCGAGACGTGATATTTCAAGTAAATCATTTATCAAAGTTAATAGTTGATTGCTCGAAAATTTTATCTTTTTAATATATTCCAGAACTTTATTTTTATTAGATATATTTTCTTCAATTAAATTTGAAAGATTAAGTATAACATTAAGAGGGGTTCTCATATCGTGTGACATGCTACTGAAAAATGCATTTTTTGATTGTTCATTTTGCTTTGCAGATTCTAAAGAAGATTCTATAAGCTGAACATATTTTAATTGATTTTTCTTTTCTTCATCTACTTCACGGAAACATAACACTATTTCATTTGGTAAAACTTCTTTATTAACCAGCATACGGACATGCACCCATTTGAATGTGTTATCAAATTTTCTAAGATAATATCCTCCATAATATTTTATATTTTTATCTACCAAATTTATTATATTATCAAGACAAAAGCTTTGCTTAAAATCATCATGTGTATTTTTTTCAACTAAAGTTCCAAGAACATCTAAGAGGTATTGATAATTACCAGTAGGTTTTAATAAATTGGCCGTATCTGGTGCATTTTTTATTGATTCATATGTACCAGACTTATAATTTATTCTGTATATCGCATAATATGAATCACCCAACACCTGAACTGTATCTGTAATATGAGATATCTTACGGTTCATATTTTTATCTCTTAGTGTCATAAAGGTGACAATAGCAAAGAATACAATAAATATTGAAGCAAATAAAAGAACAAATTTATGTAAATTATTTAGAATTGTATCTAAAGGAATGGTAAGTATACAAATCCAGCCATTAGACATTCTATAATAATACATTTTATGTGATTTGCCATTTAAATCTTTAACTGTATCTTCACTATTTTTTATATAATCAAATAATTCATTACAATATCCTTTAGATTCTATATATGAATATTGATTTGCAGAAGAATAGTATAAAGGACTGCCAGATGTATCACATAAAAAATATGAACTACCATTAGGTAAATCAGTCTCATTTGAATATGGTCGATAATTTTCTATAAAAATATCAAATAAAAGTACATTATCACTTTCTTCACATTTTTTTGATATGGTAAAAACATATTCATCGGTTATTGAATCTTTATAAATATCTGTAAATATTATTTTTCCATCGGCAGATAAAGCGTTTTTATACCAATCTTTAGATGAATAATCATAATTATTTAAAGCAATTGCGGGGTTAGATGATATTATATTGCCATTTACAATAGCATATAAATTGATATGAGGATTATTTAATGTTTCTGATATATTTTTAAATAAATCGGATAAAACGGTATTTATTTCATTAAGATTAGCACCATCTTTTATTTTTTGATCTATAGATTCAGTTCCTAATCTAACAAATGTTTCATAAATATTTATATTATTTTGTTCTTCTGTGGCATAGTTCCACACAAGATAGTTACCTAAAGAATCTGAGTCTTTAAGTAATTTATCTCTAACTAATAATATGCTGAAAATAGTCAAAATAGCAAATATAACTAGGATAATACGATTTAGACGTATATTGAATAATATTGTTTTTCTGTACCTTTTCAATTTTAATCCACCTCGTGAAACTTATATTTCTTTTATTAAAATGCTTAGAGCTTCATAATTTAATTTTACAAGCTCATACATCTCATAAGAAATAGTGTGATTTATTTCACTAGATAAGCTGTTTAATATACGGTCTAATGTTTTAGATTCATCTTTGAATCTTTGTGCATATAAGTAAAATCTAAGAGCAGTTCTTACAAGTTGGGCACTTATAGGTATATTTGGTACACAAGTATTAGGATATCCTGAACCATCAAAATTTTTATGATGCCAGTAAGTTATTTCACTACAATATTTATAAAACTTATTATCTATGCGATTAGCAAGGAAAAATTCCTGACCAATATTTATATGTTTGGCATATGTATCAGAAAGAGTATTATCAAAGTCTGATTGTATGAAGTCATCAGGTATACCAAGTCTGCCAATATCATAAAACATAGCTGCATAGCTAATCATTTCTCCATCTATTTCATCAATTAAGGCTTGAGAAGTTTGCAGATATGACTTTACAAGCAATTTTGTTATCTTATGCACTGCTAAACATTCAGATATAGATATTACATTTCGAATTTTACAAAGGGTTTGTATTTTATCTAACGTTTGTCTGGATAATTTTTTTATTTCGTCTATGGAAAATTCAATTTTTTCTTGCTCTTGTAAGGCTTGATTACCCATACAAAATTCATTTTCAGACCACATTTTTTTTAAAACTTGGGATACACGTTCCCTTACAGAGTGTGGGTCAACTGGTTTTACAAGAAAATCTGTTGCACCATTTTTTATAGCTTCTTTTACATAGTCCTCGCTTGCATCTGAAGTCATAAGTACTATTGGTATATTTTTTAGAGATTTATGACCTTGAATGTGTTGTAATACATTAAAACCTGTACCAGTCTTACCTAAACAAATATCAAGCAGTATAATAGCAACTGATGATTCACTTTTATGCAAATAGCTTATAGCTTTTGGTGTGCTTGAAAAACATTTTACTTGAAAAATATCCTTAAATATTTCATTCAAAATTGCTAAATCAAGCTCGTTATCATCTATAATAACCAAAGTATTTCTCATTTTTATCCCCCTTAACTGTATTTTCTTAATAATTCGGTTATAAGTTCACTTTCTATTTTAGCTTCCTCTAAAAGAGAGAGAAGTTTTTTCTTATGTACAAATTTTGATGTTCTAAATTCTACCAGTATAGCTTGTGCACAATCAGCAATTTTATTTACACCTAAATTTCCTGAATTACTTTTTAAATTATGAATAAGCATATAAAACTCTTCTTCATTTTCGCTATCTAGGTATTTAAACATATCATCAAATCGCATACACGAAGGTAATTTAAGCATAAATTTAATAAATAAATCTTCATTGCCCATAAAACGTGAAGTAGCTTTGTCAGTATCAATATCACATTGTTTAAGTCCAGCTATAAAAAGTTTTGTATCCATATTATTTACCTCTATAAAAAATAACTACATAAATTAATTATACATCATATCGAAGTAAAAATCTATACATAATAAAAAACAGAGCAATATAATATTACCCTGTTTAAATGTTAAAAATGCAAAAATAGCGATTTTATTCAACCTATAATAATTTTTTTAAAGCATAAAATAATTTATACATCTCATCATCTGTGCCTATAGTAATTCTAAGATAATTATCTATTCTTGGAATTTTGAAATATCTTACAAATATATTTTGTTTTTTGAGCTGTTCAAAAATATTTATTGCTTTTACAGATTTATGAGTTGCAAGCACAAAGTTTGCCATGCTTGGTACAACATCAAAGCCCAAAGTTTCCAAAGCCTTTATAGTTTTTTGACGTGTGTTTATTATTTTATTGCATGTGTCTTTAAAATACTTATCATCATTAAGTGAAGCAGCAGCAGCGGATATGGTTACACTGTCCATAGTGTAAGAGTTATAAGAGTTTTTAACCGCATCTAAGACCGAGATAAGTTCAGCACTTGCAAAAGCATAGCCTACACGCAGACCCGCTAGAGAGCGTGATTTGCTCATAGTTTGTACTATAACAAGATTTTGGTATTTATCTAGCAGAGAAATTGCACTTTGACCGCCAAAATCAATATAAGCTTCATCAATTATAACTATTGAGTCTGTGTTATTATTTAAAATCTTTTCTATAAAGTCAAGATTTTCATAAATACCGGTTGGTGCATTAGGGTTAGGGAGGATTACACCTCCATTTTCTTCTTTATAATCATCTGGATTTATGCGGAAATTTTCATCAAGTGGGATATTTTTATAAGGTGTTTTAAAAAGTGAACACCATACAGGATAAAAAGAATAAGTAAGGTCTGGAAATAAGATAGGTTTGTCAGAGCAGAAAAACGCCTGAAAACAAAGAGCTAATACGTCATCAGAACCGTTGCCCATAAAAATCTGGCTTGTATCTAAATTATAAGCTTTAGCAAGAGCAGTTCTTAGTTCAGAAGCATCAGAAGCGGGATATTTTCTTAGATTATCAGTATTAAAATTAGATAAAACTTCTTTGACTTTAGGGGAAGGAGGATAAGGGTTTTCATTTGCGTTTAGTTTTATAACATTAGGGTTTTTAGATTGCTCACCAGCAACATAAGGCTGAATTTTCCTAAGTTTATCAGACCATGGCTTACACATGATATTCACCTCAAAGATAAAGTCTTGTTTTTAATATATTAACATGTTAAAGTAAAAACGTCAAGCATATTTAAATTTATTATGATATAATTAAATATAAAAAGTAATCAAAAAAATAATTAAAAGGTGATTTTAAATGTATAAACCTTTAGCAGAAAGAATAAGACCTAAAACACTTGATGATGTCGTAGGTCAAGCTCATTTGCTCGGTGAAAATGGAATTTTAAAACGTATAATAGATAGCGGACAAATTCCAAATATGATTTTTTATGGTTCATCAGGAGTAGGAAAAACAACAGTTGCATCTATAATTGCAAAACAAACCGATAGAAAACTATATAAATTAAATGCAACAACTGCATCTATTCAGGATATAAGACAAATTATAGATGAACTCGACACTTTTTTAACTCCAAACGGTGCATTGGTTTATTTAGATGAGATACAGTATTTCAATAAAAAACAACAACAAAGTTTATTAGAATTTATAGAAGATGGTAGAATTACACTTATAGCATCTACAACAGAAAACCCATATTTTTATGTATATAATGCGATTTTAAGCAGATGTACAGTTTTTGAATTTAAGTCTATTTCAGCAGAGGAGATTAAAAAAGCTGTAAAACGTGCATTTAAAATAATAGCACAAGATATAAAATATAGTGATGAAGTAATAAATATAATCTCATACGGCTCAGGTGGTGATGTTAGAAAAGCATTAAATGCAGTAGAATTTTTGGTGAGCAGTGCAAAAGATGAGATAACTGAACAAGATGCAAAAGCCGTTTCACAGCGTTCTAATATGCGATATGACAGAGATGGTGATTCGCATTACGATATTTTATCCGCACTTCAAAAATCTGTTAGAGGTTCAGATGTAGATGCGGCTTTACATTATCTTGCAAGACTTATTGAAGCAGGGGATATAATTTCAGCGGCAAGACGTATGCTTGTTATGGCAAGTGAGGATATAGGTTTAGCTTATCCACAGGCTGTGAATATTGTTAAAGCATGTATAGAT
>CALWMO010000109.1 GCA_944381965.1 uncultured Butyricicoccus sp. | reverse complement strand
TTACATCTGCATTTTCTGCTGCTTTCATTGGGTCATTACATAATGTGAAATCTGCATAATCCTTAGCAAAATCAAGTACCTTTGCATCTGGTCTGTAATCGTCTGGAGTTGCAACAGATACTTTCATACCTGTTTTTAAGCCACCGACGATTAAAGAGTTAGCCATATTATTGCCATCGCCAATATAGCACATCTTTAAGCCTTCAAGTACAGCATACTTTTCACGAATAGTCATAAGGTCTGCAAGCACTTGACATGGGTGACAGAAATCTGTTAAACCATTGATAACTGGAATAGAGCCATATTCAGCTAAATCCTCTACTTCCTTTTGCTCGAAAGTACGAATCATAATACCATCTAAATAACGTGATAATACACGAGCGGTATCTTGTACAGGCTCACCTCTGCCAATCTGTAAATCACGAGAAGATAAAAACAGAGCCTGACCACCTAACTGATACATACCTGTTTCAAAAGAAACTCTAGTACGAGTAGATGACTTTTGGAAGATAAGACCTATACTTTTACCCTCTAAATGATGATGTTTGATATTATTTTTACGCTCATATTTTAACTGGTCTGCAAGGTCTAATAAACCGATAATTTCTTCTGTGCTGCAATCAAGCAGTTTTAATAAATGTTTCATAACTTACTCCCCTTATTTAAGCAAAAACTTTTTTAAATACAGAAATAGCCTCGTCAAGTTCTTCATAACTAATTGTAAGTGGTGGAAGCAGACGAATTGTGTTTGTACCTGCTGTAAGAACAAGTAAACCATTTGCTATACATTTATTTACATATTCTGCACGTTTATCTGCATCGACAATTATGCCAATCATAAGCCCCATGCCGCGAACATCTGTAATTTTATCAGAACCGATTGATAAAATACCCTGTTTGATATACTCGCCTTTTTTATTAACTTCGGCTAAAAATTCATCATTATTTACAATATCGAGTACAGCATTAGCGGCTGCACATACAGTAGGTGTACCTCCAAAGGTTGTAGCATGCATACCAACACCTAAAACGTCACAGCATTTTTTGCTTGCCATAACAGCACCGATTGGCACACCACCGCCTAAGCCCTTTGCCATTGTTACAACATCAGGCTTAATATCATATTGCTGGAAACAGAATAAGCTGCCTGTTCTACCGATACCAGTTTGAACTTCGTCTATAATTAACAGTAAATCCTTTTCTGTGCAAAGAGCCTCAACCTGTTTTACAAACTCCTTATCAAGAGGAAGAACACCGCCCTCACCTTGGATAAGCTCCATCATAACAGCACAAGTTTCATTATCAATTTTAGATTTTAAATCCTCGATATCATTTGCAACTGCATAATCAAAGCCTTCAGTAAATGGGAAGAAATATTGATGGAATTTTTCTTGACCGGTTGCATTAAGGGTTGTGATTGTTCTGCCATGGAAAGAGTTTACAAGGGTTATGATTTTACTTCTGCCCTTACCGTATTTATCAAAAGAATATTTACGAGCAAGTTTGATTGCACCCTCGTTAGATTCTGCACCGGAGTTAGAGAAAAACACCTTGCCCATGCCTGTTGACTCTACCAGAGTTTTTGCAGTTTTAACCATAGGTTCGGTTGTAAAAAGGTTTGAAACATGCATCAGCTTATGAGCTTGCTCTGTGATTGCAGCGATAATCTTCTCATTGTTATAACCAACGCTACAAACACCAATTCCAGATGTCATATCAATATAACGCTTGCCCTCTACGTCCCATAAAACAGATTTTTCGCCATGGTCGAGAGCAATTGGAAATCTACCATATGTATTCATTACATACTGATTTTCCTGTGCTTTTAATTGTTCAAAAATCATTTTTATTTCACCTTGATTTATAATATAAAATTAGTTAAACATAGTGCCTACGCCGACTTTACTTAAAAGCTCAATCAGAATAGAGTGTGGCACTCTGCCGTCTTGAATGTTAGCACGTTCAACGCCCTTACGCACTGCCTCAACACAGCAATCAACCTTTGGAATCATTCCGCCCGAGATAATGCCTTCTTTAATAAGCGCTGGAACTTCAGAAACCTTCAGCTTGTGGATTAGCGTTTCCTCGTCCTTAGGGTCACGAAGCAGACCACGAACATCTGTAAGTAAAATCAGTTTTTTAGCACCAAGAGCTATTGCAAGTTTAGCTGCTGCTGTATCTGCATTGATATTATAATTTGTATCTGCATCAATACCTTCTGCAACAGTTGATACAACAGGTATATAACCCTTAGAAAGTGTATCAATAACAGGTTGTGGATTTACCTCTACTATATCACCGACATAGCCAAAATCTGTGCCTTCTTCATCGGTCAAACGCTTTGCCTTAAACAGACCGCCGTCCATGCCTCCAAGACCTACACCCTTGCCGCCTGCCTTTGAAAGCAGAGTTACAAGGTCTTTATTAACTTTTCCACAAAGCACCATTTGCACAATATCCATAGTTTCTCTATCTGTATAGCGTAAACCCTTAACAAATTTAGACTCCTTGCCTGTCTTTTTAAGCATTTCGGATATTTCTGGGCCACCGCCATGCACTACAACCACTTTTACACCAACAAGGCTTAAAAGCACTATATCATGTATAACAGCGTCCTTGAGTTCTTCATTTATCATGGCGTTTCCGCCATATTTAACAACTACTGTTTGACCATAATATTCCTGAATATAAGGCAGAGCCTCAACAAGAATATTAGCTTTGGTTTCTGCATCAAAATTCATTTATTTCCCTCTTTTTTATATTTATGGTAATTAAAAAGAATCTCCGTTCATATGGACATAGGAAACCCTGTGCCCAAGAACGAAGATTCCTCGTTTTAGGTACGGTAATCGCCGTTAATCTTTACATAATCATAGGTAAGGTCACAGCCCCAACAGGTTGCCTTTTCTTCACCCTCGTAAAGCTCAACATCAATATTAACCTCTTCTTCAAGCAGAATTTGCTTTGCTAAATCCTCATCGAAGTCCAAGCCATAACCGTGGTCACAAACCATAACAGTGCCAACGCTAGATGAGAATGAAACTGTTACATATTCTGGTCTAAATGGTGCTTTAGAATAACCCATAGCACAAAGCACTCTGCCCCAGTTAGCATCTGCACCAAACATAGCAGCCTTTACAAGGCTAGATGCACATACTGCCTTTGCAAGACGCTCTGCTGCTTCTTCACTTCTAGCACCCTTTACTGTACAAGTGATAAGTTTTGTAGCACCTTCACCGTCACCTGCAATCATACGAGCTAGACGAACATTTACTTCATGTAGTGCCTGATAGAACTTGTCAAAGTCCTCATTCTGCCAATCAATTTGCTCATTACCAGCCAAACCGTTTGCCATAACGATGCACATATCATTAGTTGAAGTATCACCGTCAACACTTACACGGTTGTAACTTCTGCGAACGCTTTCAACAAGTGCGATTTGCAGCATTTCATGTGTGATATTGCAGTCGGTTGTGATAAAACCAAGCATAGTACCCATGTTAGGGTGAATCATACCGCTACCCTTTGCGATACCGCCGATATGACAGGTTTTACCTCCAACAGTAAACTCAATAGCAACGCTTTTAACCTTTGTATCAGTGGTTAAAATTGCATGGCTTGCAGCCTCTGAACCATTGTCAGAAAGCTTTAGATTTCCGATATTTTCTTCAATACATTCGATATTGAGTCTTTGACCAATAACACCGGTTGATGCTACAAGCACTCTATCCTCCTCAACACCGAGAAGTTTTGCAGCAGCTTGTGCCTGACGTCTTGCGTTTTCCATACCGTCTGGTGCACAAGCGTTAGCGTTACCCGCATTTACAACGATTGCACGAGCAACGCCATCTTCTAAATGCTCCATAGTAACATAAAGTGGAGCAGCTTTTACTCTATTTAATGTATATGTTGCGGCTGCTGTACATTCACATTCGGAAAGAATAATTGCAAGGTCATCAGTTGTGCGGCTTTCCTTAATTCCGCAACGTGTTGCACCCGCTTTAAATCCCTTTGCAGCACATACGCCGCCTGAAATGATTTTCATAATTTATTTTTCTCCCTATATATTAAGACCTGTGGTTTCGTCCATACCGAGCATGATATTCATATTCTGTACAGCCGCACCAGATGCCCCCTTGCCCAGATTGTCAAATAAAGCAGTAATCATGGTTTGATTTTCATTTCCACAAACCACAATTTTAAGGCTGTCCTTACCTGCCATGGTGTTTGCACCAAGCATATCTGTATCACCGCCAAATGGTGCAACAGTGACAAATTTCTGGTCTTTATAGTAATCACAAAGTGCTTTGTGAATTTGCTCTGCGGTTGGATTTCCGTTTAATTTATTATTTACAAGGCTCAATGTGCCCGCCATGCCTTTGTAATAGTCATCAACTACTGGTGCAAATACTGGCGGATTGTCAATCTCACAAACAGCCTTCATCTCTGGCAAGTGCTTATGATTTAAGCCAAGACCATAAATTCTAGGTGCAAAATACTCCTGTGGTTTATCCTCGCTTTCATAAGAGGCAATCATTTTTTTGCCACCGCCTGAGTAACCAGTCAGTGAGAAAAATGACATCGGATAATCCTTAGGAAGTATACCAAGCTTTACAAGCGGATAAACAATAGATATAAATCCGGTCGCATGACAACCTGGATTTGCAACTCTTTTAGAATTTGCTATTGCCTGTCTTTTTTCGCTTGACAGCTCTGGAAAACCATAATCCCAATCTGGATTTGTTCTATGAGCGGTTGAAGCATCAATAATTCTAGTATCGGGATTTGTAACCAGAGTAACAGCCTCTCTAGCGGCTGCATCAGGCAGACATAAAAATACTATATCCGCCTGATTCATTAGTTTTGCACGCTCTTTTGGGTCTTTGCGTTTATCTTCATCAATAAGCAATAGTGTCAGGTCATCTCTTGAGCCTAAACGCTCATAAATTTGAAGTCCAGTAGTGCCTTCTTTACCATCTATATAAACAACAGGTTTCATTGCTCTACTGCCTCATATTGCTCCATGAATTTTTCAATCTTGGCAATCTGACGTTTAACTTCCTCCGGAGCTGGACCACCGATTACCTTACGCTCTCTTACACAAGTGTTAAGGTCAAGAGCATCATAAACATCAGCGCCAAAAGTCTTAGAAATTGCACCAAAGTCCTTTAATGTCAGTGTTTCCAGAGTTTCGTCAGCCTTGATACATTCGCTAACCAGTCTGCCGACGGTCTTATATGCATCTCTAAATGGCATACCCTTTTTGGTTAGGTAGTCTGCACAGTCAGTTGCATTGATAAAGCCCTTAGATGCTGCCTTACGCATATTATCCTTACGCAGTGTCATTGTTGAGAACATTGGAGTGAATACTTCTAAGCACTGTTTTACTGTGTCGATAGCATTAAATACAGCCTCTTTATCCTCCTGCATATCCTTATTATATGCAAGCGGCAGACCCTTTAGCATTGTAAGCAGAGTTGTAAGACTGCCGTATACACGACCTGTCTTACCACGAATAAGCTCACAAACGTCTGGGTTTTTCTTTTGTGGCATGATAGATGAACCAGTTGAATAAGCGTCATCAAGCTCAACAAACTTAAACTCCCAAGAACACCAAGAGATAATTTCTTCTGAAAGTCTTGATAAATGCATCATTAAGATGGATAAATCAGAACAAAGCTCAATGCAGTAATCTCTATCAGAAACACCATCAAGAGAGTTGTCTGTAAGACGAGCAAAGCCGAGCTGTTCACGCACAAAATCTCTATCAATAGGATATGTTGTAGAAGCGAGTGCACCAGAGCCGAGTGGCATATCGTCCATACGCTCTAGGCAGTCATCAAGACGCATAACATCACGCTTTAACATATTTGCATAAGCCATCATATAATGAGCAAATGTTGTAGGCTGTGCTCTTTGAAGATGTGTATATCCTGGCATAACTGCATCTAAATTTTCTTTAGATTTATCACAAAGAGCCTTCATAAAGTTAAGAGTTAAACCGATAATCTCAGCGATTTCCTTTTTAACATAAAGACGCATATCAAGTGCTACTTGGTCATTTCTTGAGCGACCTGTATGCAGACGTTTACCTGTATCGCCAATTCTCTCGGTAAGTAGCTGCTCAACATTCATATGAATATCTTCATAATCTAATGAAAACTCAACGTTGCCCGCTTCAATATCAGCTAAAATCTCTTTGAGTCCTGCAACAATCTTTTCTGCCTCATGCTGCTCGATAATACCTTGTTTACCGAGCATTGTTGCATGAGCGATTGAGCCTGTTATATCCTCTTTATAAAGACGACAGTCAAACATAATAGAGGAGTTAAAATCATTTACTACAAGGTCAGT
>CALWMO010000108.1 GCA_944381965.1 uncultured Butyricicoccus sp. | reverse complement strand
GGAAATAAAGTATTATTTATTGTAATGCTTGTGTTTATGATGGTACCTGCTCAGCTTGGACTTTTAGGTTTTTACGACCTGTGTAATATGTTAGGTCTTATTGACTCATACATACCACTTATTATTCCAGCTATTGCAAGCCCAGGAATAGTGTTCTTCTTAAGACAGTATATACTTTCTGTACTTCCTAAAGCGGTTTTAGAAGCTCCTAGAATTGATGGTGCTGGTGAAGTTGCAATTTTCCATAAAATCGTACTTCCTATTATTTCTCCAGGTATTGCAACAATGGCAATAGGTGTGTTTATTGGCAGTTGGAATGCATACCTTATTCCACTCGTTTTAATAAACGACCAAAGCATGTTTACACTTCCTATGATGATTGCAAGTTTGAACTCTGTTCCTGATATTGCGACAAATATCGGTGCAACATATTTTGCAGTTGCGGTATCTGTAATACCTATTATTATTGTGTTCTGTTTCTGCTCTCGTTATATTATTAGCAGTATTTCTGCTGGCAGTGTTAAGGAATAATGTTATAATTAAATATGCACTAAAGGGCAGAACTTCGGTGTCTGCCCTTTTTATTTTAAGGAGAAAGATAATGAGAAAAAAACTAATTATAACAATTATGCTGTTGATTTTAACAGGGTGCTCACAAGAAAAACAAGAAAATGATATAACACAGCTTGATTGGTTTGTAAACTTTTCATGGTTTTCAGCACCTTGGGGAGAAAATAATGTAACAAAGGAAATAACAGATAAAACAGATGTAAATATATCTTTTTCTGTTCCAGCTGGAGATGAAAACGACACCATAAACAATATCTTAAACAGTGATAGACTACCAGATTTAATAACATTAGGTTGGTGGCAACCTCAAGTTAATACTTTAATTGAAAATGATTTGGTCTATTCACTTAATGAACTTGCAGATAAATATTCACCTGAATTTTATGACTATGCCAATAAAGACACTATCTTTTGGTATACGCAAGATGACGGCAATTTATATTGTTATCCAAGTGCATCTGTTCCACCTGAAACATATGAAAATGGTGCTTTAACTCCATCAAATGCAGTCTTTGTTGTCAGAAAGGATTTATATGAAGCTTTAGGCTGTCCTGATATGACAACGCCAGAGGGGTTTTCAAACACTTTAAGACTTGCAAAGGAAAAATTTCCTGAGGTTAATGGTTATCCACTTATACCAATTGGTGTTGATGAATTTAATAACTATGGTGGTGGCTCTTTTAATGAACGTTTAAGAGACTTGCTTGCAATACCACATGAGAAAAATGGTTATGCATGGGACTACACAACCGACCCAGAATATATAACATGGCTTAAAACATTTAGAGAGCTTGTAAATGATGGTACAATATCAGCCGATTTATTTTTAGATAAACGCCAACAGGTATCAGAAAAACTGCTTAGAGGGCAGTATTTTTGCTTGCTGTATCAATGGTCAGACCTTGAAAATGAGCAAAGACAGCTTTATTATAATAATCCTGACAGTGCATATATAGCAGTTGATGCGATACGAAATTCTAATGGTGATAATCCAACATTGTCTGGTGTTGGCATAAATGGCTGGACAGTTACTTTTATAAGCAAGGACTGCGAAAACCCTAAAAAAGCCATAGAACTTATGACATATCTCATGAGTGAACAAGGTCAAAAACTAACTTTATTAGGCATAAAAAATAAAGATTATACGATAGAAAACAATAAAATTAAAATAAACGAGGAAAATAAAGAGCTTCTAAAAAACAATCCTTCAGAATATATAGCAAAGATTGGTGCAAATAATACATACTGGTTTTTTGAAAATGACATAATTCAAAGTGAATTTAATGTAGAGCCAGATGAAAGTTTAAAACAAATGCAAAATTGGGCTTTGAATTACACAGTTGATGTAAGTCCATATGAAATAGTTTCTCCTCTAAATAGTGAATTTGCTACTATAAATGATAAAATTAAAACTCTTTGGGGTGAAACTTTGCCAAGACTGCTCATGGCTGAAACTGAAAATGAGTTTGATACTTTATTAAATGATTATATTAAAAAGCGTGATGAAATAGGATTTAATATACTTCAGCAAGAAAAAACAAGATTATATCAAATAAATAAATCAAAACTTGAGGAACTAAAAAATGAAAAATAATATTAGAACACGTTTTACAGTAATAATTATATGCTCTGTGCTTGTTCCTCTTATTGTTTTTGGTGTATGGCTTATGCACAGTTTTAAAAGTAATCAAATACAAAATCAAATAAACATACTTAAACAGCAAGCAAATGAAATGTCTGCTGTGGTTAATCAAACTGTTGAACTTTGCACGTTGTCTTCAAATGTATTTTTAAATAATACAAATTTAATAGAACATTTATATGATTTAGAAAATGAAAAAGAATTTTCTGTAAAGGAATTATATGATTTTGCAATAAATGATATATCAGCTATGGAAAAACTCATTGCATCAAACCCATATCTTTATAGAATAAGAGTTTATTCTAATAAATCTGATATAGACGAAATTATGCCTGTACTCTTTTCAAAAGAAAGGCTTAACGAACTTAATTTATCTTATAGTGATAACAATACTTGGTGCTTTGATTATACCGACAATATATTTTCTGCAAATACCAGACATTTAATGTCTTTATTATCGCCTATTAAAACAGAAAAAGGCAAAACTCTTGGTACACTTGAAGTTGCAGTGCAAATGGATAAGGTTTTTAAATCTCTTTTTGAAAAAAACAAAAATGCTTGTTTAGTAAATGATAATGGCGAAGTTTATGGAAAAAATCTTAATATAGATAATAAATATGAACTTTCCAATAATAAACCTGTAATCTGGCAAAATAATAATATGCTTATAACTGCAATTAGATTTGACAGCTTAAACAGCACTTATTATTCTGTTTATGATTTATCTTCGTTGTATAATACAACAAACTTATGGCAACTTATATTTATTATAATTGTTATTATTATAGCACTTATAATCAGTTTATTAGCTGATAGACTGGTTAGAAATATGCTAAAACAGTTATATTTAGTTTTAGATGGTGTGCAAAAATTCTCTGAAGGTGATATGAATGTTCAAATACCCGTTGAAACAAATGATGAGATAGGAGTTTTTTCTAAACAAATAAACCTTTTACTTTTAAGTATACGAGATTTTATAAATAAACAGGTAAAAAATGAGGTTATTGTCAAAGATACCGAGCTAAAAGCATTGCAAAACCAAATAAATGCACATTTTATGTATAATGTACTTGAATGTATAAATATGATGGCTCAAATTGATGAGAAATATGAAATTTCAAAAGCAATAACCGATTTTGGAAAATTACTTCGTTATACAATAGGCTGGAAAAAACCTGTTGTACCATTAAAAAATGAAATTGAATATATAAAAAATTATATTGCACTTATAAACCTTAGATATGATGGTGAGATTACACTTTTAACCGATATACCAGAAAAAATAAACGAACAACTTATTCCAAAAGTTAGTATACAGCCAATAGTTGAAAATATTATAGTTCATAGCTCAAACTCCATAGAAGATAGAAAGATATTTATTTGTGCAAAAAATATAAATAATGATGTTTTTATTGAAATTACAAGTGATGCAAAACTTCCAAGTGATGAAGATAAAAAACGAATGGAGCAAAGTATTTTAGGTACACTTGATAGCAAAAACACATCAGGAAATGGAATTGGACTTCACAATATAAATGAACGTATAAAGCGAACTTTTGGCGAAAAATACGGAATAAACGTCATAGATGATGGCATAGCTATGATTTTACCAAATCAAATTTAAAAGAAAGAGAAAGTTTTACTTATGATAACTGTACTTATTGCAGAAGATGAAAAAATGATAAGAAAAGGGCTTAATGCCATGGTTAAACGCTCTGTTTTAAATCCAGATGAAATATTAGAGGCAAGAAATGGTTTAGAAGCTCTTGAGATACTTAAAACTAAACAAATTGATGTGCTTATTACAGATATAAGAATGCCTGATATGGACGGTATAACACTAGCTGAGCATATGAGAACACTTGAAAATCCACCGTTAATGCTTGTTATCAGCGGTTATGATGATTTTAATTATGCTGTTAGTATGCTTAGAAATGGTGCAAAAGATTATTTATTAAAGCCTGTTGAAACCAAAAAATTTAATGAGTCTATGAAAAAACTAAAAAATATGTTAGATGAAAAAAATAAAAATAATCAAAATGATAAAGAAAGATTTTTAATGACTCTTAGTTTTCTAATGGAAAATCCCACTTCAAACAGTCAAACAATAGCATTAAATGAAGTGAAAAAAGAGTTTTTCAAGGGTAATTATTATATAATTTGTACTAAAGATAGCAAAATAAAAGATAATACAAATGCTATTGCACTAAAAGGTAGTTTGGGATTATCAGTTTATATAGTTGATGATATAAATGCAGTAGTTGGTGATGGAATAATAGGACAAAGTAAAGTGCATATAGGGGCAGAGCAGCTTTACACAGCATATAAAGAGGCTTTAACTGCTTGGAAAATATCATTTTTTACTGGTAAAAGAGAAACTTTTAATGAGATTTCAGATGAAATACAAATAACATCAGCTGAAAGTATTTTAAATCATACAAAGTTATATCATAAAGATGAAGTTTTGAATATTTTAAATAAAATATCAAACGATATAATAAATTTAAAATTAAATCCTGATAAGTTTGGTATGCTCTGCAAAGAATATATAACTGAGCTTGTAAACGTTTGCAAAGATAAAGAGTGCGACAATCCTATTATTTTTAAAGATTTATGGTGTTTTAATAATTTCAATGATTTTTTAACCAAATTTACAAACTGGCTTGATATATTTTGCATTCAGAAAGAAAATGCTGATTATGACAGTCAAAAAAAGATAAAACAAGCAATACAGTATATAAATGAGAATTTTAAATCTCAAATAAATATGGCTGTTGTAAGCAATTATGTATCAATGAATTATTCACTGTTTAGCGTACTTTTTAAACAATATACAGGTACAAATTTTGTGAATTTTCTGCAAAATATCCGCATAGATGAGGCTAAAAAATTGCTTTTACAGACAGATTATAGAATAAATGAAATAAGTGTACGCTGTGGCTTTACAAGTGAAAAGCATTTTTTAAAGCTATTTAAAACGGTTACTGGAGTGTCTCCTAGTGATTGGCGTAGACTCAATTCATAATAAAAAAACCTCTTTGATATTAAAATCAAAGAGGTAATTTTTTTATAAGTTTTCGCCATTTTGTGCAATAATATTTTTATACCAATATCCAGAATCCTTAATAATACGCTTTTGTGTTGGATAATCAACATAAATCATGCCAAAACGGTCTGCGTAACCGCTATGCCATTCAAAATTATCCATAAGTGACCAATGGAAATAACCACGAATATCAACACCATCAGCACTAGCTTTTTTAAGCTGTTTTAAATAACTTTCAACAAATGCAATTCTGTTAGGGTCATGTACTTTTCCATCAGATGAAATAACATCATGGCAAGAAAGTCCATTTTCAGTGATATAAATAGGCTTTTTATAACGCTCATAGAGGAAATAAGGTCCCCAGTATAAGCTTTCTGGAGTTACAGGCCAACCAAGTGCAGTTTTTGGGAAACCATCATAACGTTTTACAACTTCTGGCTTGCCATCTGCACCCATTTTAACTCTATTTCCGTTATAAATATTTTGACCGTAAAAATCTGTTGGTTGATTGATAAGTTTTAAATCTTCTTTTGTTATCTCTGGCAGATAATCCTTAAAACGCTTTAAACCGTCCTCTGGATATTCACCAAAGAAAATAGGGTCACTCCACCATGTAACATTCCATGTCCATGAATCAAGTGGAGTATTTATATTCATAAGATGCATTCTTGCAGCTTCAATATCTTCTGGTTTATTGCTATCTGGATAACTCATAGAACCTGTTGGAGCAATACCGATTTGAATATCCTGTTTTGCAGTTTCACGCATTTTCTTAACTGCTAAACCATGAGCTTTTAATACATTATGAGACATAATAAAAGTATCACGGATAGGGGCTTTTAATCCTGGGGCATGTATACCGCTTACATAACCAAGACCTATAAAGCACTGTGGCTCGTTAAAAGTGAAATATTTTGTAACTTTATCTGAAAATTCTTTGACAATAAATGCAGCATAATCGGCAAACCAATTTACAATTTCATCATTCATCCAGCCACCTTTTTTATGTAATTCATAAGGTAACTCCCAATGATAAAGAGTAATAAAAGGTTCAATTCCCGCATTGATTAACTCATCAATTAGATTATGATAAAATTTAACCCCAAGCTCATTTATTTTGCCATATCCATTAGGGAAAATTCTTGACCAGTTAATAGAAAATCTATAAGCATTTATACCTAGCTCTTTCATTAAAGCTACATCTTCTTTAAATCTGTGGTAATGGTCACAAGCC
>CALWMO010000107.1 GCA_944381965.1 uncultured Butyricicoccus sp. | reverse complement strand
GATTTTACTCTTGAATGTTGTGTTGACAGTGTTGAATCTGCTATTTCAGCTGAAAAAGGTGGTGCAACTCGTTTAGAGTTATGTTCTAATCTAATTATAGGTGGTACTTCTCCAAGTCCTTCACTATTTAAAGAGATAAAAAAATATGTAAATTTACCTGTCAGAGTACTTCTTAGACCTCGTTTTGGAGATTTTTGTTATACAAACTATGAGATAGATATATTAAATGATGAAATAAATATATTTAAAAATTTAGGTGCAGATGGTATTGTTATAGGATGCTTAAATCAAGATGGTGATTTAAATATAAATGCAATGCAAAAAACTTGGAATAAACACTATTTTAACATCAGGAGCAAAAAATAGTGCTTTAGATGGAAAAGAGCTTATAAAAAAGTTATGTGATAATGCAGGATGTATAGAAATTTTAGCAGGTGCAGGAATAAATGCTAAAACCATTGAAATATTATCAAATCAAATACCAAAACTTAAAAGTTTTCATATGTCAGGTAAAAAAGTTTTAGAAAGCTCGATGAAATATAGAAATAGAGATGTGTTTATGGGGCTTAAAGATATAAGTGAATATGAGATATGGCAAACAGATATAAATGAGATAAAGTTAGCTAGAACCGTACTTGAAAGCATATAAAAAAGATTCTCTTTTAAAGAGAATCTTTTTTTGTCAACAATATTTGATTTAAAAGAGGGCCTAAAAGCAAAGTTATACTTGTCATATATAGCCAAATCATTAAAATGATAATAGCACCAAGCGAGCCATAAAGCAAAGAATATCTTGCTATATTATTTACATAAAAAGAAAATGCACCTGAGATAACAAACCAAGCTACAAAAGAAAATAATGCACCAGGTAGAATTTGGGAAATTTTAAGTTTTATAGATGGCATTAGTTTATTTACAAGTAATACAAATATAAATATAATGCATACAGCAATAGGCATTGACATGCTTGCAAGTGATGATGTTATATCGTATGGTATTGGAAGCCATGTTCTTATAAAGCTAAGTGCCATTCTGCCAAAAATAACAAGTAAAAGTGTGCCTATAATTGCAAGTAAAAAACCGCAAGTAAATACAAATGACATTATCCATCTATATACTATAGTTTTATGGTCTTCTATGTCATATATTTGATGTATTGTAAGCATCATAGACCTAACCGCTCTTGATAGAAAATAAAGCGTTAATAGTGTGCCAACAAGCATAGGTCTTATGCTTGGCTGATTAGATATATAATCTATATAACCTTGAATCATAATCTGTATACTTTCAGGCAGAAGCTGAGTGAAAGTATATATTGTTTCTTCGGATAAGTTTATTCTAGCTAGTGCAGCCGTTAAAAACATTAATATAGGGCAAAATGAAAATAAAAGAAAATATGATAGTTCAGCAGCAGATTGTGATATGCCAAGTTTAAAATATTGTCTAATCACTCTGCGTACTATACCATTATGTCCAAATAACATTTACATTCCCCTTTTATAAAATATGCTTATATTTTATCAGATTTTTTTATTATTTACAATTAGTTTTCATCTATCACAATTCGACTTGATTTTACATATATATATTGATATACTAAATACGAACAAATGTTTGATTTAAGCAAAAGGGTGAAAAATATGTTAAATGCATTACAGACCTGTTGTTTTGCAGGTTATAGACCTGAGAAAGTTAAAGGTTGGGATTTACCAAACGGTCTACCTCCTAAAGAAGTTCAAAGCTCAATAGAAGAAGCTATAATAAGAGCATATAAAAGCGGTTATTTATTTTTTATAAGTGGAATGAGTAGAGGTTTTGATTTATGGGCTGCTGAACAGGTTTTAAAATTAAAACGGTTCTATCCAATAAAACTATTTTGTGCTATACCATTTGACCAGCAAAATATATATTGGTCTGATACATTAAAAAAACAATATAATAATATTATTTTAAAATCAGATTATGTCTATTCCATGGCTAGAAAATATACGCCAGATTGTTTTTATGTTAGAAATAGATTTATGGTAGATGGAAGTTCAAGGCTTATTTGCTGGTTTGACGGTACAGAAGGTGGGACATCATTCACCCTCAGATGTGCTAAACGCAAAGGTATAGAAATAGATAATCTATATGAACAACAAATGAGAATATATTAATGTTTCCATATAATAGCTGAAATTGGTGGGTCATTTGGTCGGTTATGCCAAGATGATAATAAAACACTATATTTTTTATCATCTAGTGATTTTAAATATTTAAGTAAGCTATCACGTTCACTATATCCATTTGTACCGCCATAATAAATAGATAAACTCATAACACCACCTGTTTTCAGTAGCAAAAGTCCTGCCTCAATTGCTGGAATAGATGTTTGTTCAGTTGTAAATATATTGGGGTTCCCATTTGGCAATCTTCCAAAATTAAAAACAATACAGTCAACACTTTCTGTATTAGCATAATTTAACATATTGCTATGACTATCAAGTATGGTTTCAAAGTTGTGTAGTCCTGCTTTTTGAAGCCTTTCTTGTGTTTGAATTATCGCTTCTTTTTGTATATCAAATGCTAATACTTTGCCATTTTCACCTACAAGCCGACAAAGCAATTCAGTATCTCTCCCCTTACCTGCTGTTGCATCTATGCAAAAATCTCCAGATTTTACTACTCTGCTTAAAAAATCATGTGCAATTCCAAGTGTATTAAGTCCCATAAAAAACTCCATTTCTATATATTTTAATTTTATTATATTTTATCATATAATTTAAAAATTCTCTTGCTTTTTTTTGACAAATACTTTATAATATATTTTGTTATGTGCCGGTGTGATGAAATTGGTAGACGTAGTGGACTCAAAATCCACCGGTGGCGACACCGTACCGGTTCGAGTCCGGTCACCGGCACCAAGTTAAGCCCTAGGTTATTTAAAATCTAGGGCTTTTTATTGTATATGAAAAAGACATCGGAGATTATTCCGATGTCTTTTCTTTATAGATTTTCAATAAAACGCATTAAAATGGTTGCAATTTGTGCACGAGATGCATTGCCTTGTGGAGAGATAGTGCTATCACCCATGCCAGAAATTAGATTAGATGAAACTGCCCATTTTATAGGTTTTAAAGCATAATCATTTATATTAGATACATCAGTAAAGCCTGATAAATCTGATGTTTTATCAATCGAATAGCCTTTATATGCTGCATAACGATATAATATAGTTGCCATTTGCTCTCTTGTAATATTATCATTAGGTGCAAATGTTGTTGAGTTATAACCTGTTACTATATTGTTTTTCTTTGCCCAGTAAATAGCGTTGGCATAATAATCTGATGGCTTTACATCATTAAATGAGTTATCAATATTTACATCTGGCTCGTTTTCTAAACGATACAGTACAGTTACAATCATACCTCTTGTTGTATTTGCATTAGGTGCAAATGTTTTATCTGATACGCCAGACATAAGAGCGTTATCATATACATATTTAACTGCCTCATAATACCAATCTTTTTCACTTACATCTGTAAATGGTAAAGTGGTTTCTGGCTTATTGTTATCAGTGTTAGAGTTATTATTGTTAGAACCTGTGTTATTACCATTTGATGGTGTTTGTGTATCTATACTTTCCCAAGAATCAGATGTATTAGTGCCATCGGTTACTTTCATATTAGTAGCACTTGCTATATTAAAACTGTTATCAGCTGAAATAGTACCAAGTATAAGATTACCTGAAGTTGTTAATACATCGGTGTTTGAGGTGATGTATATGGTAACAGATGAGTTTCCAGTTTTATAAAAAAACTCTACACCTACCTTATTAGAAAGGATACTATTTTCTAAAAAATCATAATCTTGTTCTTTAGATAGATTGATAGTTACCTGCAAATTTTTAACATCATTTGAAATATTATTCAAACTTACAGATTGTTGAGTGTTTTCATTTGTTGGAATATTTACGCTTGGCGTACCCGCTGCAAATGCAACGGGTATAGCCATAGCTGTTATAATAGCAGAACTAATAATAAATTTTTTCATTATCTTACAATCTCCGAATTTTGTGAGTCATTTGTAAATTCAATTTGTGGGAGTGAGTCTTCGTCTGGGAAACTCAGCCACAGGGTTTCACTTGTAAGCCTTTTGCTTTCTGTGCTATCTGCACTATCAGTACGATACATATTTAGCTTAATTTCAAGTGGTAGCTTATCAGTTACATTATCTTGTTTATTAAGTTCTGCTTCTGCTTCTAAGTCTGGAACAAAGATAAAGAAGCCATCACTTGTATCACTTACCGCACCATCTTCTGGAATTTCAGCAAACATAAGTGTATAACCATTCATAGGACGCTTAATAGTTGTAACCTCATTAGCTTCTTGAGCTTCGGCAGTTGTATTATAAACAGCCTCTACTTCTACATAGTTATAAGCTGGGTCACCACGATATGTACCAATAATAACTAGAGTGCCTGCCTCTATTACATCATCAGCAGTATCGCCGTATTTGTAATCATTTTTGAGCACACCAACTGTTGAGCCTTCATAGAAATCAACCTTATCTCCTGGATAATCTAAAAGCTCAACTGTTGCATATTCAGAAACGCCTGTGATTTCCATAACTGATATATCGTAAGTCCAAATACGTGTATCAGAATCATCTGTATTAGGCTTGTTAAAGTAAATAATATTAGTATCAGATGTGATATTGGTATTCTTCGCTAATGTCCAAGTTTCACTTGATGCATTATCTTTTACATTAACAGTTATTTCACTAGCATTTGCACCTGTTATTTTAAGACCTGTAACTGGAACTGATGCACCATTTTTCATAGTAACGATAATAGTACCATCTTCGCTTGTTGTCATATCATATAGACTTGCATCTATTGTTTTATCATAAGAGATGCGAATTTCGTCACATTCTACAGCAGTACCAATATTACCAAGGATATCTACTGGAACAACGGTATAAGTATAAGCTAGATTATTTGCAGCACCTAGATTATCTTCATATGTGTCAGTAGTTGTGAATCCGATTGTTACACCGTTTCTGATAATCTCATAACCCTGAATAGTATCAGATTCAGTGTTTGAAATAGTGAGTTTTACGATATTTTCATTAACGCTTGTGCTAACTGAAGTTGTACCAGTATTAGCACTTACACCATCAAGACGAGCATTTCTTGACTTATCATTTAAATACCAGATTGCACGCTCTTCATCTTGGTATTCATTCATAACATTAAGTGCACTTTCGCCAAGCTTCATACCCCAATGTGTAAAGAATTCACTTAAATCACGATTTGCAATCTCTGATGCGATAAGAGCTATTCTTTCGTCTTTAGTATAGCTTGAATATTCATTGCTCTTAAGTTTTGTAAAGAATTGATTATAGAACGCAAGCGGATTTTCGGCATTATCATAAGCAAGGTGTAACTGCCAGTACATACCTAGCTGCACAAATACATCATTTGCCATACCCTCTCTAGCCTGTGCAGTCTTTTCGAAAATCTTAACCCAACGGTTATCAGTTGTAAGACGAGTTACATGAGAAGTCATATCATTTCCGTCCCAAGCCTGCATAGCCATAGAATAAATATTGTTTGTTATTTCAGCATAGCCTATTTTATCCATGTTATGACCTATTTCGTGAGCAATACCCCAACCAAATAGACCATTTTCAGCTTGATTAGATGTCATGCTTGATGGTTTACCTTGTACAAGTGGTGCACATGAGTCATACTCAACACCTATATGCTCACCTGCTGCATACATAAACGCACCTGCAAACATTCGCATATAACGGATATTTTGACGAGTTTCCATTGGATACTGATAGGTTGTAAAGTCAGTATCTGCTGGTATAATACCCTGAACCATATTTGCAACAAACATTTCTTCTTCCCATGCAAGTATATTGTTGTACATAGTTTCTGTCATAGCAGAAATGTCATCGGTAGCACTTAAAACTGAAAATACATTGTCATACATAGCCTGTACACCAGTTGCACCGCTTGAAGATGCAGTCTGTAAACCTCTTAAAATCTGGTCAGCAGGCATTGATAACAGAATACTTGGCGTTGCAATTTCGGTTGCGTTTGTGATTGATACCTTTAAATCATTTGAATTTACACCCATATTTGCAACATATGTTTGTAACGCTGTTATATAATCGGAAATAGCAGATTTTCTATCTTCTTCGCCAATGTTATACCAATTTGATAAATCAAGAATAGGTGTTTCAAATGTAGTTTCACTATTGCCACGAACATGAATTTTTATATCATCTGCATTATCGCCAGAATAGGTTAGATATAATGCACCGCCTCTTGTAGCTGATAGATTACCAATCTGAGGTATAGTAATGTAGTTTCTACCACTTTCTAGCTTGATAGCATCACCCTTCCACACACCAGACTCACCATAATACTGAGTAGGTACGATATAAACACTTTCGCCTTCTGGAATTTCTGCATAAATAGCAATATTTGAATTTGCTTTTGCCTT
>CALWMO010000106.1 GCA_944381965.1 uncultured Butyricicoccus sp. | reverse complement strand
TAAAGCCGCAGAATATGCAAAAAAGCTTTTAGATTTAACTTTCAGTCAAGATGAACAGCTTGTATGCATTGCCGAAAATGATAGCTGTTCGATTGATGCAATTCAGGTTTTGCTTGGTTGTAGTATAGGTAAAGGAAATTTACTTTTTCATATGACAGGTAAACAAGCTTATTCTTTTTATAACAGACTTTCAGGTCAAAGTGTGCGTTTGGTGCTTAATTTTCGCTCAGAAAAACAGCAAAAAGAGCAAATTATAAATGATTATTTAAACTCTGAACCTGAAAAGTTATTTAAAGTTACTAAAACTAAAATAGAAATTCCCGAAAAGGCTAGAATTTTTAAGTCTTATAAATGTGAAATATGCAAAGAAGTAGCAGCGAGCAATTATATCCGCATACAAGAGGGTAAAAAAGTTTGTATTGATTGTTTTGATAACTACAACAGATTTAATATTTAGGGTGTTTATTTATGAATTTAAATGATTTCTTTTTAAAATATAATAAAGTTGCACTTGCATTTTCAGGAGGTGTGGACTCAGCATATTTATTATATTATGCAAAAAAGTGCGGTGCAGATATAAAAGCTTATTATGTAAAATCCGACTTTCAGCCAGAATTTGAACTAAATGATGCAAAAAAATTGGCAAATGAATTAAACGCTGATTTATCTATAATAAACTTAGATGTTTTAAAACATGATGACATATGTAAAAACCCTAAAAACAGATGTTATTACTGTAAAAAACAGATTTTTAATGCGATTGTAAAATCTGCTTTAGATGATGGCTATAATGTGATTATTGATGGAACAAATGCCTCAGATGATGCTGAAGAACGTGCAGGAATGAAAGTTTTAAAAGAACTCGATGTGCTATCTCCTCTTAGGCTTTGCTCTCTTACAAAAGAGCAAATAAGAGAAAAATCAAAAGAGGCTAATTTATTTACTTTTGATAAACCAGCTTATTCATGTCTTGCAACTAGAATAAAAACAGGTGAATATATAACAAAAGACAAGCTAAAAACCACTGAATATGCAGAAAGTGTGCTTTTTGATTTAGGTTTTACCGATTTTAGAGTGCGTATGTTTGAAAATAACGCTAAAATACAGCTAAAAGAAAATCAGCTTGCCTTATTTACTTATAAAAGAGCAGAAATATTAGAAAAACTAAAAAATTTATATGATAATGTTTTACTTGATTTAGAGGTTAGATAAATGAACACTAAAGCTTTATTAGAAAATGTGAAAAGTGGTAAAATTTCTGTTGATGATGCATTATTAAAAATAAAATTAGCTCCTTTTGAAGATATAGGCTTTGCAAAAGTTGATTTACATAGAAAAATGCGTCAAGGTGTGCCAGAAGTTATTTATGGTGCAGGCAAAACAGCAGACCAAATTATTAAAATAATTGATGTTATGATAAAAAATGAACAAAAATCAATTATTATAACCCGTATAGATAATCAAACAGCCGATATAATAGCGAAAAAACATAATATAACCTATTATAGTGATGCTAAACTTGCACTTTTTGGAGATTTCGCTGAAGCGGACGGAATAGGAAAAATAATCGTTGCAACTGGCGGCACAAGTGACATTCCCGTTGCTGAAGAGGCGGCTTTAACCGCTGAATTTTTAGGAAATGAAGTTACAAGGCTCTATGATATGGGGGTTGCTGGCATACACAGAACGCTGTCACATATTGAAGATATAATGAACGCCAGTGTTATTATTGCTATTGCAGGCATGGAAGGTGCTCTTGCAAGTGTTATAGGTGGTCTTGCCGATTGCCCAGTTATAGCAGTTCCGACAAGTGTTGGCTATGGTACGGCTTTTAATGGTTTAACCGCACTTTTATCAATGTTAAATTCATGTGCAAGTGGTGTTTCTGTCGTAAATATTGATAATGGTTTTGGTGCAGGTTATCTTGCTCATATGATAAACCATATGAATATAAAAAAAGGAGAGTAAAAAAATGAAAACCTTATATTTAGATTGTTCTATGGGTGCGGCTGGTGATATGTTAACAGCTGCTTTATATGAACTTATAGATGATAAAGCAGAGTTTTTAAACCAAATAAATAATATTGGACTACATAATATAAAAGTAGATGCACAAAAAGTATTAAAATGCTCAATAACAGGAACTTATTTTGATGTTTGTATAGATGGTGAGCATGAACACAGCCATGACCATCATCATAATGAACACACACATAATCACTCGCACAGTCATTCTCACGCACATAACAGCTTAAAAGATATTGAACATATTATAAATGGTCACTTAAATATATCTGATAAGATAAAAAATGATGTAATTTCGGTTTATAAGCTAATCGCACAAGCTGAAAGTCATATTCATGGTGTAGATATGACCGATATACATTTTCACGAAGTTGGAACAATTGATGCTATTATTGATATAACCGCCGTTTGCATTTTAATGGACAAATTAAAACCAAATAAAGTTATTTGTTCACCGATAAATGTTGGCAGTGGTCATGTTCATTGTGCTCATGGAATTTTACCTGTTCCAGCACCTGCAACAGCATATATTTTGCAAAATATACCTATTTACAGTGGTGATGTGTCAGCCGAGCTTTGTACTCCTACCGGTGCAGCTCTTTTAAAATATTTTGTAACAGAATTTAATAAAATGCCTGTTATGAATGTACAAAAAATAGGTTACGGCTGCGGAAAAAAAGATTTTCATATTGCAAACTGTGTTCGTGCTATGCTTGGTGAAACAAATCAGACCGATAATGTTTTAGAACTTTCATTTAACATTGATGATATGACAGCCGAAAATATAGCATTTGCAACCGAAAGATTATTTGATATTGGTGCTTTAGATGTGTTTACAGGTACAATAGGTATGAAAAAATCTCGTCAAGCAACACTAATCAGTGTATTATGTTATGAAAATATAAAAGATGAAATTATAAAAGCAATATTTAAATATACTAGTACATTAGGCATTAGAGAAAAACAGGTTAAAAGATACACTCTTGATAGAAAAACAGAAATTATAAAAACACCATATGGAGAGATAAGAAAAAAAATATCCTCCGGCTATGGTGTTGAGCGTGAAAAATATGAATATGACGATTTATCTAAAATAGCTATAAAGCAAAATATAAGCATAGATACTTTATTAGGAAAAATAAAGGAGAACAAATAAAGGTTTGTCATGTAAGGGTGTAAAGGTTGATATTTCAAAGCCAGATCAAAGAAAAAAAGCTTTTGAAAAATCTGTTTCAATACTTGGTGGGTTAGATATAATATTAAATGCTGCTGGTATTCAGCGTAGATATGAAAGCCCTGATTTCCAACTTGAATAATGCAATTATGTTATAGAAGTTAATAAAAAACTGACTCCGCTTATTAAACGAAGTCAGTTAATAGGGAAATATATTGAAAAAGCTTTAAACCAAACCCATAATTGTAGGAAGTCCGATTGATAGTACCGGAACATATGTCACAGCTAAAAGAAGAGCAAATAAAACTATAAAATATGGAATAAGTCGTTTACTTACCTGTTCAATACTTATATTACTTATGCCACAACCTACAAATAGTACAGAGCCAACTGGTGGAGTTATATTACCCATACACATATTAAATACAAGCATTACACCAAACTGAATATCAGTCATACCAAAGCTTTGAGCGATAGGTAAAAATATAGGTGTAAAGATTAAGATTGCTGGAGTAATATCCATAAACATGCCAACTACAAGTAAAATTAAGTTCATAAGTAGGAAAATTACAAATTTATTTTGTGAGATTGACATAATAGATTCACTAATAGCGGCTGGGATACCTGAATAAGCCATTACAAATGACATTGCAGAAGATGCAGAAATTAAGAATAAAATTGTACCGCTTGTGCAAGCACTATTTAAAAGAATATCCATAAAACTTTTAAAAGTGATAGTTTTATAAATAATTGAAAGGATTAAGCAGTAAAGCACACAAATACCTGCACCCTCAGTTGCAGTAAACACACCGCCTACAATACCACCGATAACAATTACAATAAGCAGAAGGCTTGGAATTGCATCAAGTGTAATTTTAATAGCCTCACTCATTTTTACTGAGCCGCTTGTTGGGTAATTGTTTTTCTTAGCATAAATAAATGCAACTGCCATAACTCCAAGACCCATTAAAATTCCAGGGATATAACCCGCCATAAACAGTGCGGAAATTGATACACCACCAGCAACAGTGGAATATACAATAAATGCACTTGTAGGAGGAATTAACAGACCAGTAGGAGCAGAAGCAATATTTACAGCAGAGGCAAATGCTGGGTCATAGCCTTCATCTTTTTGAATTGGATAAATACAGCCACCCATTGCAGACGCTGCCGCAACAGAAGAACCAGACAATGCACCAAAAAGCATATTGCCAAGCACGTTAGCTTGTGCAAGTGAACCTGGTATACGTCCGCAGAACAATTTTGCAAAGTTAACCAGTCTACGGGCAATACCACCATTATTCATAATATTACCTGCTAGAATGAACAGCGGAACAGCAAGAAGTGAAAAGCTTTCTATACCACTGTTCATTTTTTGCATTGTAATAAATGTAATCTGCTCCCAAGACAGTGAAGAAAGTGCTGCAACTATTGATGAAACAACAATGCTCACCGAAATAGGACAGCCTAGAAACAGTAAAATACCAAAAATCGCAAATAAAATAACTGTGATTAAACCAATACTCATTTTTTACTTGACCTCCTCGATAGATTTTCCAGTCAAATCTTCATAAATATTGATAATCTGAGCCAGAATAATAAACACACCAGAAATAGGTGCCATACTGTAAACAAGTCCACGAGAAATGCCAAGCAGTGCAGAATATTCATGTACAGCACTCATAGCAAGCTTTATACCGCCAACTACAATTACAAATAGTGCAAATATTAAAACTAAGGTGTCAATAACAGCAGTTAATATTCTCTTTGCTGATGGGTTTAATTTTTCTTGTACTAAAATAAGTGCCATATGTTGACGAGTGCTGAAAGCATAAGCTGCACCTATAAAGCCTGTCCAAATAAGTGAATATCTAACAAGTTCTTCGGTAAATGCCGCAGGTGAACCCAAAACATAACGGGTAAACACCTGATACAGCACTAGAAATGTCATGAATGATAATAAAATAGCTGCAAGTCTTGATAAAAGTATATTCATACCCTTGCGAATATTACATAAAATATTATTCATTTGTACTTGCTCCCCTTGCCTGTACTGTTTTTATAGTGTTAAGAAGTTCATCTACACCCTTGTACTCATTGCAATATTCCTCAACCATTGAAGCAGTCGCCTCTCTAAATGCATCTTTGTCTACATCTGTTACAAATTCTACATTCATTTCGGTTTTAGCTTCTTCTATTGCCTCATCTATTGCTTTATCCCATGCGATTTTATGGCTATCTGTTGAGTTATAAGCTGCCTGTAAGATAATTTCTTTGTCATCATCAGAAATTGTATCCCAAACCTTGGCACTCATAACTAAAATATCAGGAATCATTGCATGTTCATCAGCTGAAAATACTTTACAAATTTCGCCGTGTTTACCTGTTGTAAGTGCGGTTTCATTGTTTTCTGTGCCGTCAATAATACCTGTCTGTAAGGAAGTATAAACATCACCATATGACATAGCTACTGGAATACCTCCAAGAGCTTTTAACATATCGGTTTGTGATTTCATATCCTGTACACGAATTTTTAAGCCTTTTAAATCCTCTGGTGTGCGAATTGCTGTGTCTTTTGTATAGAAAGAACGTGCACCGGAAGTATAATAAGTAAGACTTACAAAACCATCATCAGCAGATGATAGGAAAAAATCACGCATTTCATCAGAATCCATTACATTATAGAAATCTGATGTATCTTCAAAGATATAAGGTAAACCAAAGGTGTGATAACCTTCATTATAGGTCGCAAGACCAGGAGCAGAAACCTTGGTCATAGCGATAACACCAGCCATAAGCTGTTCCATTGATTCGGTTTCTGAACCTAATTGACCATTAGGATAAATTTTCACCTGTATTCTGCCATCGGTATTCTCTTCAACCTCTTGTGCAAATTCGGTCATTGCAATATGTACGGTATGGCTTTCACTTAAACCATGAGAAAGTGTTAAAACCATTGGATTTTCCTTGGTTGCTTCACTGCTGTTTGTAACAGCAGAGCTAGAACAACCACATAAAACCATTGCACTTAGTCCTAAAGCAAACAGAGCTTTTGTAAATTTCTTCATGCCTTTTTCTCCTCTTTTAATTTTTATTACATGCCAAGCATATCAAACTGTTCAAAAGATACCACAAGTTTATGATTTTTCTCAGGGTTCTTGTAACGAATTTGAACAGATTTTAGGCTCTGGCTATAATACCAACCAAAATCGCACTCCTCGAATTTACGACGATGCAGAAAATGTGGAAGTTCTTTACCGTCTAAGCTTACCCAGTAAGGTGATTTTGCACGATTTATCATATCTACATGAATATTTTCTACATTTGTTTTGTATTCGCCCTTATTTTCAAAGCTTAATGCACCCGTTTCGCCAGCTTGTCAACGAATATCAGTTTTTAAATAATTGCCG
>CALWMO010000105.1 GCA_944381965.1 uncultured Butyricicoccus sp. | reverse complement strand
AGAACATTGACGTTTTACAATAAGCAGTTGTCTCAACCGCCCGATTGTCGGACCTACTCCATCGAAGTTACCTGACAGATGTCAGCAATCTCCGATATCATCGCATTTTTGCTTGCTGTTTTGCAAGCCTTGTATAGGATAACTTATTTTTATACATTTGTCAATAGTTTTTTACGAAAAAACAAGAAAATTCCGATAAAATAAATTTATCGGAATTTACATATATTTCTCTATTCATTTACAACTAAAACAAGCAAACCGTTAGCAGCATTTGCATCTATTTTAACTCCTAAGTCATCACGCATAGTGGTTTCAAAACCTTTTTCTTTAAGTAATAATACTGTCTTATCAAAATCACTTATAACACCAGTTACCTTAAAATAATAAGTGTTATTATTTTTTTCTATAAATTCAGCATTATCTATCACAGGCACATCGCCAGAACCTACCGCAACAAAGCAAAAAGCAAAGCTTGATGTTTGAAGTGATGAAGGAATTGCAACCGACTGACGTTCTGCGGCATTTTTCTTAGATTCTGGATTTACAGAAAACGTTGCTGGTGCAAACTGTTCACCAGTACCTGCTTTTTGTTCGGTCTGATTATTGTTCTGTTGCTCCCCATTTTCCTCAGCAGCTTCAGAAATTCTTGGTGTTACTTGAGTTTGTTCTTTTGGCTCAGTCTGTGCAGGCTCTGTAACTCTAGGCTGTACTTGCTGTGTCTGTTCAGACTGTTCAGACTGCTCAGGCTGTTCTGGTTCTGTTTGTTCTGGCTGTACATATGATGTTTCATCTTCATTTGTATCCTCCATAACAAGTTTTCCAGTAGGTTTAGCTTTATTATCATCGCTATTATTAGAAGTCATGCTAATAATATCACCTACCGCACCAGATAAAACAAGCATGACACAAGCGGCAGCTGCCGCAATAGTTGTAAATACAGGAAAATGGGTTTTAGTTTTTTTAGGTTTACTAGCTTCTTTTAAAACCGCCTTCATAATATTCTCATGCATATCATCTGGTAACGGCTCTTTAAAATCGTCCCATGCATTTCGCATTTGACGAAGGTCATCTAAATACGCTGCACAGGCGGGACATTCTGAAAGATGTTCAGAAAGTTCACGTTTTTGCTCGAGCGATAGTTCTCCGTCAATACTAGCCGAACAAAGCTCACGATATTTTTCACAATTTGGCATCTTCCCGCCTCCTTTCTGACTGTTTAGACGTAGATGGCAAAGAAATGTTCCCTCTATCTATTAAAATTTTTCTAAGAGCTTCTCTTGCTCTTGCAATTCTGGATTTTACTGTACCTTCTTCAATAGAAAGAGCCTTGGCTATATCTGCATATTTCATACCCGCAACATCACGAAGTACAACCACTCTTCTATGTTCTTCGGATATCATATTAAGAGCAATATTTATTTCATCTCGAAGTTCATTTTTTTCAAGTGATTTTTCGGGCTGATTTTTTTCTTTTACATCTTGTATCTCCAAAACATTTTCATCATCTATTGATTCAAGAGTTATATTTTTTTTACTTCTGGCAAAATCAACGCATTTGTTCATGGTGATTCTATAAAGCCAGGTAGAAAACCCGCTTTCACCTCTGAAAGACGGCAAAGCTTTATAGGCTTTTAAAAAAACCTCTTGAGTTATATCAAGTGCATCTTCATGCGAATTTGTAGACCTTAAAGCAAGAGTATAAACCCTTCTTTCATAAGCGGACACCAATGCTTCAAATGCAGCCATTTCGCCTTTTTTAGCACGTTTAATAAGCACATCTTCCCCTGTCATCGGTGCAACCCTCCTTTTTTATATCTGAGCTTTAATATCCTCACAAAGTTTATAAAGCTCATCTATTTTATTAAAAGCACATACACGTTTTTTAAATTCCTTTAGTCCTGATGAGCCTTTTAAATACCAGTTAACATGTTTTCTTGCCTCAAGCATAGCTATATGTTCACCTTTATCCTCACAAGCAAGCTCAATTTGCCTAACAGCAGTATCAAGTCTTTCTGATAGTGTTGGCTCATCTTGTAAAATGCCTGTTTGTATGAGTTTGTTACTTCTTTCAAATAACCAAGGGTCACCAAGTGCCCCTCTGCCAATCATAACAAAATCAGCATTTGTATGATTTATTATATTAACTGCATCTTGAGGAGTAAAAACATCACCATTTGCAGCCACAGGTATTTTAACCGATTGTTTTACTTTGGCTATAATATCCCAATCTGCATTTCCTGAATACTGTTGAGCTCTTGTTCTGCCATGAACTGCAATCATATCTGCACCCGCATATTCACACATTTTAGCAAATTCTATGCAGTTTATACTTTTTTCGTCCCAACCTTTTCTAAATTTAACTGTCACAGGGCAATCAACCGCCTTTTTCACTGCGGTTATAATCTGCTCTGCAAGTTTAATATCTTTCATAAGTGCCGAGCCATCGCCATTATTAACTATTTTAGGTGCAGGGCAACCCATATTTATATCAATGATTTCACAGCCCGATATTTCCTTTGCAATAATAGCACCCTCAGCCATGCTTTCTGGTTCTGAGCCGAATATCTGTGCTGATGCTGGGTGTTCATTTTTTGATAACCCTAGAAGTCTAGGTGTTTTTTTATCTTTAAAGTGAAGTGCTTTAGCAGAAACCATTTCTGTTACAGTAAGAGCAGCACCATGTTCTCTACAAATTTGGCGAAAAGCTTTATCAGTAACGCCTGCCATAGGTGCAAGTATAAGTCTACCTTTTATCTCCACCTGTCCAATGTTCATATATATCCTCCGAATAAATTTGAGTTATCAGACTTTTATTTTAGCATATACAAACTCTCAATGCAAACAGACCAAATTTATTTCTCTAGTTTTCCCTGCATTTCCTATTATTTTTCTGCATTTTGTAATTATTCAAATATAAATAAAATATATTTTATTATTTCCATTAATATTTTCCAACAAAAGACGCAAGAGTTAAGACCTATACTGAAACCCAAGGAGGTTTGACCATGGACAAGCAAACATTAGAACGAAAGAGTTTTGAAGCGGCAGCACATACGGCAGCTTTATGGACAAGACTTACACACACCGACACCGCAAAACGAGCAAGCAAAGGCATAAGACAATTTTTACTTGGTTTAGTCTTATCACAAGGCATGTTTTTCGGCTCATATGCTCCCTTGGGCATAGCGTTTACAGGTGCGTGTACGACAAAGGGAATATATGCATTATTAGGCTCAGTTTTAGGCTATCTTTTAGGACATGGCGGAATGATTGGATTATCTTGTGCTACTGCAAGCGTACTTACATTCATTTGCTCTTATATTTTCAAAGAATATTTAAAAAAAGTATGGTTTATGCCAACTGTATGCTCATTTATGACACTTATATGTACATTTATTCTTTTACCAGCACCACCTTTTTTAAGCATCGCAAAAATTTTTCAGTTTATAACAGTATGTGTTATAACTGGAGGGTTATGCCTATGTTATATAAAAGCGTTTTCTTATCCCAAAAGATTGGGAGATTTTAAAAAACCTGTTGGATTGCTTGCATTAATAGCAAGTGTACTTATATCACTTGGTGCAGTTACTATATTTGGTACTATCTCACCATCAAGAGTTTTAGCTTATATATTAACGCTTTCAGCAGCTTATCTAGTTTCAAGTGCGAGCGGTGCAGCTTTTGGCGTAATATTCGGTGTTACAATGGATATTACAAGCGGCAGCGGAGCTTTTTTCACATGTGTATACAGTTTGTCAGCACTTTTAGCAGGTGCATTTCGCTCTATGGGCAGATTACCTTTTTTACTTAGTGCAGCAGTTACAGCAAGTGCGGCTTGCTTACTTGGTATAGATAATCCATTTTTCACATCTGGTGTTTATGAATGTTGTTTGGCGGCATTTATTTTTTGGTTTATTCCTGATACATTATTTCAATACGTCAAAGACTCACTTATACCATCACCCGAAAACACTCTTGATAAACTTTTAAGAATGAAATACAGTGCGGGAAAATATGCAAGTGAAGCCTCTGATGCATTTTATGAAATGTATCTTGCAATGATGAGTGGAGCACAAACAGGACGAGCTGCTGCCGACGAAGATATGCACGCAATTTTTGATTGTGCAGCAGACAGCGTATGTAGAACATGTAGAATTTGTAATCAGTGTTGGCAAAAGGATTATGTTTCCACGCTCTCAGCATTAAATGATGTATCAGTACCGATGTTAAAACGTGGACGAGCAGAAGCAAGTGACTTTCCAAAACATTTTTCCGAAAGGTGTATACATTTTCCAGAATTATTAAGCTCTATAAATAGAGCTTTATTTTCTCTCAGAGAGCGTCAGCAGTATAGAAAACGCTGTGAAGAAAATTGCACTTTAATTGCACAGCAATACGCCGGACTTACAGGCATATTAAGACAGATTAGCAGTACATTAGGCTGTGAGCAAGCTGAACTACCTGCAAGAGAGCGACAAGTAAGAAGCTATGCTTCTGCCTTTGGAGCGATTGATAAAGTAGCAGTTTTTCGAGATGGTAAAGGTCATTTAAGAGTAGAGCTTGATGGCGATGCAATGGAAAATATACTTCATCAGCGAAAAGGGTTTGCAGCTGGACTTTCAGCAGTATTATCTGTATGCATGAGCGAGCCAGAGCGTATATCAGATGAGCTAGGCACAAGACTTATATTAAAAGAACAAGCACCTTTTAGAGCGATTGTCGGAATAGGACAAAGACAAAAACAAAATGAGCATGTTTCAGGAGATACAGCAAGGTCATTTGTCACCGATAGCGGTCAGGCTTGTTTACTGCTTGCTGACGGTATGGGCACAGGAGAAGCCGCCGCCAAAGACAGCCGAATGATTTTATCGCTTATGGAAAGGTTTTTAAAAGCTGGCATACCACCAGATGATGCACTTAGAACGGTATCCCCTGCTTTTAAACTAAAATGTGATAGCACACGAGGAGTAACTCTTGATTTGCTTATGCTTGATTTATTTACAGGTCGAGGAAGCTGTTTAAAATGCGGAGCAGCTACAAGCTACATTTTAAGCGGAAATAAATTAACAAGTATTACAGGAGGCAATTTACCAGTAGGTTTATCAGATGATATAGCAGCAGACCAGAGCATACCTATAAAATTACAGCGAGGAGATTTATTTATAATGGTTTCCGATGGCATATGCGATAGTATAGATGATAAATGGTTAAAAAACCTTATATATGAGCATCAAAAAGACACACCTAAAGAGCTTGCAGCACATCTAGTGGTAGCAGCGGCAAAACGTGGCACAGCAGATGATTTATCTGCATTAGTTTTTAGACTTGAGCAAAGACCACTACCTGTATAAAACTCCATAAAAAGGGCATAATTTTCTTATAGTGAATTTAATAAGGAGTATGCTTATGGTCAAAGGGATTTCAAGACGTATAGTAGTAGTACAGCCATCAGATTCTGATGTATTTGAACAGGCAATATTTATAGTCAAAGATAAGCCACCAAAGACAAATGATGTTATGAAAGAAGCCTGCAATATAGCTGAGCAATATCTTGGCAAACCTCATGTAAAAAAATATGTACGCAAACGCTGGACAAACTTACATTTATTTTTATCTGGTTTAGCTGGTGCTGGAATAATAAGCTCATTATGGGTATTAAGCACAATTTATTCCATACCTTTATTTTAAGTTATTAACTGTTTTTTAAATTCAGGCGATAGCCCTTGCATAGGCTATCGCCTGTTGTTATTATTTAAAATAAGGACGGTGAAAATAAAATGGACAGCATACAAAATGTTATAAGGCTTTTTGAGCAATATGGTCTGCCAATGATGGCGGCTGTATTTTTCTGTGAATATTTAAATCTTCCAGGGTTTCCAGCGGGAATTATAATGCCCGCTGTTGGTGTGCTTATAGCACAAAGCGGACATAATCTTATTTTATGTATATTTGTATCAGTGCTTGCTGGTCTTGTTGGCTCTATTGTGATGTATGGTATATGTTATTTTGGCGGAGCACCACTTTTAAATAAATTTTTCGGAAAAAGTAAAAAGTTTCATGATTTTGTAGACCAGTGTCACAAAAGGCTTGAACATGGCGGCGGAAAAGCACTTATGATATGCAGACTTATTCCCATGCTTAGAACAATAGTTTCTATTCCAGCGGGACTTTTACAAATGGATATAAGAGAATATATAATCTATTCGAGTATAGGAATTACAATTTGGAATACAGTTTTAATATGCTCAGGATATTTTTTCAGCGAAGCATTTTTGGCAGGTACATTTGGGGTGTTAAGATAGTAACACCCCAAATTTTCAAAGCACAAAAAAACACGCATTTGCATGCGTGTTTTAATGGTGGAAGTTAACGGGCTCGAACCGCTGACCCTCTGCTTGTAAGGCAGATGCTCTCCCAGCTGAGCTAAACTTCCGAAATGGTGACCCGTACGGGACTCGAACCCGTGTTACCGCCGTGAAAGGGCGGTGTCTTAACCGCTTGACCAACGGGCCAAAATGGTAGCGGTAATTGGACTTGAACCAATGACCTTTCGGGTATGAACCGAACGCTCTAGCCAACTAAGCTATACCGCCATTTTGTTAAGTTGTTGTC
>CALWMO010000104.1 GCA_944381965.1 uncultured Butyricicoccus sp. | reverse complement strand
AAATAAAATACCAACATCACCAAACACAGTTGATATTGCACGCTGTACATATGAAATATCCTGTGTTTTTTCTACACCAGATGTAAGTAAAATAATCGCAGTGGTAGAGCAAATAACAAGTGTATCTAAAAATACAGATAAAGTTTGAATAATACCCTGCTTTACTGGATGAGATACAACCGCAGTCGCTGCCGCATTAGGTGCAGAACCCATACCAGCCTCATTAGAGAATAAACCTCTTTTAATACCTTGAACAACTGCACTGCCTGCAAAACCGCCCGCAAAAGCCTTGAAATCAAATGCCTTTGTAAAGATAGTAGCAAAAACTTCTGGAACTATAGCGATATTGCTAAAGAACATAACAAGACCGATTAAGATATAACCGCAAGCCATAACAGGTACGATTACAGATGTGATAAAGCTAATTCTGTGTACACCACCAAAAATAACCAAACCTGTAATAACTGCTAAAATTAAACCTACAATCATAGGAATACTTGTCTGGTCATAATGTGGCACATAATATTTAATAGCAGAAGAAATATTAAATGCTTGAAGTCCATTAAAACCATAAGCAAAACATAAAATAAGCAGTGCAGAAAACACGCAGCCTAACCAGCGTTTTCCTAAGCCTTTTTGAATATAATATGCAGGGCCACCTCTAAATGAATTGCCATCATGAACCTTGTATATCTGTGCAAGTGTTGATTCTATAAAAGCTGATGCACCGCCAACAATAGCCATTAGCCACATCCAAAACACTGCACCTTCACCACCTATTGCAATAGCTGATGCAATACCTGCAATATTACCTGTACCAACTCGTGATGCTGTGGAAATCATAAGTGCTTGGAATGAAGAAATTTGTCTTTTTCCGTCCTTTTCTTCACCGCGTTCTTTTAAGATTTTCATAACATCGCCCATGCTGCGAAGTTGTACAAAGCCTGTACGCACAGTAAAATATAAACCTGCTGCAATCAATAAAAAGATAAGCAGTTTACTGTATAAAACCTCATTTAACACACCCATAAATCCATTAAATACTGTTTCAAATTCCTTTAAAAATGCCATAGATTTCCTTCTTTCTTTTATACTAAAAATTTCAACAACTTTTTTAATTATACAGTATTTTTATGATTTATGCAATTATTTTGTCTAATTATATACTCAGTTTTCTCCAACCTATTTCTCTAAGCTTTGTACAAACTTCATCATAGTTTCTTGAACTTACCCCACTTACTCTTAATGTTTTATTATTTAAATCAAGATTTTCTATATTTACACCATCAATACCGCCTATTTGTCTGTATGTTCCTGTATATTCAAGTATTCCACCGCAAATAAAATCTAATTTCATATTTTTAATCTCTCCTTTTGTTTTAGGTTTATTTTTCCCATTTTTATCCCAAATATCCGCTAAACTTGCCTTTTTTATTTATATCTGATATGATAATGTATATTAAAATTTAAAAGGAGATTAATCTTCTATGAGTGAATATCTTTCACATAGTCCAGAAGATACTGAAAAAATCGGTGCAGATTTTGCAAAAACACTAAAACAAGGTGATGTTATCGCTTTTACTGGCGATTTAGGTGCAGGAAAAACTGCTTTTTCTCGTGGTATTCTTTACGGTCTTGGATATAAAGGACGTGTTACCAGTCCAACTTTTGCTATTGCTAATGAATATCATACAGATTTATTTGATGTAGTACATTTTGATATGTATCGTATTTTAGACCCTGAAGCTCTTTTTGAGCTTGGATTTGATGAGTATTTAGACTCAAAACGTATTATTTTAATCGAGTGGAGCGAAAATATTAACGATGCACTCCCCGACCATAAACTGGTGTCCATTAAATATGGTACTGAGCCAGATGACAGAATTATAACTATTGAGGAGGTTCATGTGTAATGAGAATTTTAAGCTTTGAATCCTCTGCTGTTTCTGCAAGCGTATGTTTAACTGATGATGAAAAAATAATTGCTCAGTCTTATCAAAATTGCGGTCTTACACATAGCCGTACACTTCTTCCTATGGCAGAAAGTCTGCTTGCTGGCTGTGACCACACTCTTGATGATGTTGATGCTTTTGCCATAGCTGCTGGCCCTGGTTCTTTTACCGGTCTTAGAATAGGTGTGGCAACAGTTAAAGGACTTGCTTTTTCGACAAATAAACCTTGTATCGGTGTGTCAACACTTGAGGCAATGGCTCAAACTGTTTATGGTGAAAATATTTGTTGTGTTATGGATGCTCGTGCAGGTCAAGTATATCAGGCTTTTTTTAAAAGAGATGGTCAAACATTAACTCGTCTTTGTGAAGATAGAGCAATTAAACTAGATGAACTCGCTAAAGAAATTGGCGAAACTTCACAAATTTTAGTTGGAGATGGGGCTAATTTATGTTATACTAGACTTACCCCTATATGTCCTAATTTATGTCTTGCACCTGAGCATTTGCGTTATCCATCTGCTTATGGCGTGGCAAAACTTGCTCTGACTGCTTTAAATAATGGCAAGGGTGTATGTGCAAATAAGCTTGATGCTTTTTATCTTCGTCCGCCATATATTGCACAGCCTAAGAAAACAAAAATTACTGTTTAAGGAGTTTTCACTATGTCAAAAGTTCATGTTATGAATCACCCACTTATTCTGCACAAATTAAGCTTAATGCGTGATTGTCAGACAGGTGTAAAAGAATTTCGTGAGGCTACAAGAGAAATTGCTATGCTTATGTGTTATGAAGCTACTCGTGACCTTCCACTAAAAACAATTCAGATTGAAACTCCACTTGCCCATGCCAGTGCCAGAGTTATCTCTGGTAAAAAGCTTGCATTTGTACCAATTCTTCGTGCAGGTCTTGGCATGGTTGACGGTATGCTTGAGCTTATTCCTAATGCTAAAGTAGGTCATTTAGGTCTATATCGTGACCCTGAAACCCTAAAGCCTGTTGATTACTACTGCAAGCTGCCTGTTGATATTGCAGAACGTGATGTTATTTTAATTGACCCAATGGTTGCTACTGGTGGTTCTGCTGCCGCTGCTATTCAAATGCTAAAGGATAAAGGCGTAAAACATATCAAGCTTATGTGTCTGCTCTCTACTCCTACTGGTATCGAAACTGTACAAAAAGCTCATGATGATGTTGACATTTTTGTTGCAGCTATTGATGAAGGCTTAAACGAACATGGTTACATTGTTCCAGGTCTTGGCGATGCTGGCGACCGTATTTTCGGTACTAAGTAAAAAAATAAATCCGGTGAGTTTTACTTCTCATCGGATTTTTTATTTAAAAGAAATAATTTATATATTTAATTTTTCTAAATACACTCACAAATATATCGCTTAATATAAAAATTATAGCTATAAACAGTAAAATTCCAAACCACGCAGGCACTTTATACATAATAAACTCTTTATCTATAATATTTAAAAACACTGCATGGAATACATAAATTCCAAAAGAATTATCTGAAACATGACTGACAAACTTTTCCCAAGGCTGTGGAATACTTTTAGGAAACTTTAACATTATAATAAAAGCACTCATAGAAGCTAACACTAACATTGGATTTCTGTACTGGAAAAATACATCTTTATGAGCGTTTTGAGTAAACGACATTAAACATGTACAAATAGCAACTAAAACACCACAAACAGCAAATAAACCTACTATATGCTTTGTTTTTATAATTATTTTGTCCTTTTTACTATATAAAACATATCCTAAAATAAAAAAGAATAAATACTGATTTTCTGATATAATAGCTATTGGATATTTAACCGAGATTCCTAAAAAATCAAGTATATATCCACCAAAAACAGAAACTCCAAACAAAGTAAGCATATAATATAATATTTTATCTGGTAAATTTCTAATCAGCGTTTGTATTAGCGGCAATGCTAAATAAATAGATAAAAGTGCATATAAGAACCATAAATGTTTACTTGTTGGAGTTGTAAGTATATCGTGGTAATCAAATGTTTTATCTAAATATGTAACTCCCCATATAAAATAAAATGCACACCAAAAAACTGTAATAATAAAGTATTTTAAAAATCTATCCAGACTTTTTTTAACATTTGGCTGACGTGATGCCATTAAAGCACCGCTTACCATAAAAAATATTGGTACAGAAATTCTTGAAAATGAGTTTATAACTGCTGCTATACTATAATCTATTTGTGATATATTTGGAAATGCTCGATTATATATATTACAAACATGAATTGCAATAACCATAATACAAGAAATAACTCGCATTTGGTCGAGATGAAAATTTCTCTGCAAAAACAATCACTCCTACATATAAAAGAGGCGTTCTTTTTACAGAATACCTCTTTTATTTTAATATTTATTTTTTATTTTGCTTAAGATAATCTACTGTATAATCTTCAATCTTTTTTTGTTTATGGTCAATAGCAGTAGAATCTATATGCTTTAAATCATCATAACGTGGACTTTGTTTTTTATCCATTTTATATTACCTCCTTTTGCTTTTAGTTTTTCACAAAAAGAGTTTTTTTATGCCTTTAATACAAAAAAGCCGCCATGAATATCACAGCGGCTTAAAAATTTATGTTTTACTTGCCCATTCACCTGTTGCAAGGGCGGTTAAATATGCATTGATAAAGCCGTCAATATCGCCGTCCATAACTGCATTTATATTTGTGTTTTCAAATGCTGTACGGGTATCCTTTGCCATTGTATAAGGCATAAATACATAAGAACGAATCTGGCTACCCCATTCAATCTTCTTCTGGTCACCCTTGATATCAGAAATTTTATCAAGATGTTCTCTTTCCTTGATTTCAACAAGCTTAGAACGCAGCATACGCAGACAGTTATCCTTATTTTGGAACTGACTTCTTTCGGTCTGACAAGAAACAACAATACCAGTTGCTTTATGAATAAGACGAACAGCAGAAGATGTTTTGTTAATGTGCTGACCACCTGCACCAGAAGAACGGAAAACCTGCATTTCATAATCTTCTGGACGGATTTCAACATCGTCAGAATCATCTGGAATATCTGGTATTACTTCGACCGCAGAGAAAGATGTGTGACGTCTGCCTGATGAGTCAAATGGAGAAATACGAACCAGTCTATGAACACCTGATTCACCCTTTAAGAAACCATAAGCATTCTCTCCCTCGATAATTATATCAGCAGATTTTAAACCAGCTTCTTCACCGTCTTGATAGTCCATGATTTTATAGGTAAAGCCATGACGTTCTGCCCAACGTGTATACATACGATAAAGCATTGAACACCAGTCTTGAGCCTCTGTTCCGCCAGCACCTGCATGGAAAGAAACAAGTGCATTATTTCTGTCATATTCACCTGTTAGAAGTGTTGACATCTTTTGCTTTTCCATTTCTTCTTCAACATGTGCAAAACCTGTTTCCAGCTCTTCTAGCATAGACTCGTCATTTTCTTCTATTGCCATTTCACAAATGGTAATTAAATCCTCCCAATGTGTATAAAGGTCATGAAATGCTTCGATTTTACCCTTTAAAGCACCCATTCTTGACACTACCTTTTGGCTCTCCTCAGGATTATCCCAAAAATTTGGCTGAGAAGATTTCATTTCTAATTCTTCAACTTCTCTTGCTGCCTGCTCAAGATTTAAATTTCCTCTAAGCTCTTCAAGTGCAGGCTGCATATTATTTAACTTAACTTTGTATTCCTCAAATTGCAGCATACAAAAATGCTCCTTTTCTTTCAAATTACTATCTAAATTATCATCTAATTAATTATTATATCTAAATTATATATAAATGTAAATAGCGTTACTGTTTGGATTTTTTTATTAAAATATTTATTTTTTTATACTTATTATATATATGTGTTTGGTCGATATTAACTATACGAAAGGAAGTGATTGGAATGTTACCAAAAATTACACTAGATAGCACTGGTCTAAACAATGCAAAACTACCAGTTCAGCCGGTACATTTTAGAAGCATTCCTTCAAATAAAACACAAGCTGAACTTGAACAAATAGAGAAAAATATTGAAAATAAAAATATAAACTCTAATAGTCCAGTTACGTCTAATAATCCTGTATCTAAAAATCAACAGGCTGTACCTTCTGTATCCAGTACAAAACCTGAGCGTTTAAGATTCGATACTTATGAGCCTTCTAAACCAACTCAATCTGCTGGTATTTATGAACCTACGGTAGATAAAAATGGGAATAAAACAGTTTCTTTTAATGCACCTGAGCAAGATAGTGCTATGCTTTATAAACTTTCTGAACAAGAAGCGGAAAAACTTGAACCTAGCAACGTGTTCATAAACACTGATAAAACTTCTAGCTTAGATAACCGTTCTTTACTTAAAATTGCAAGCGATACAAGAGGCAGCAATCTGAATGATATAAGTATACCTGAGCAGACAGGTACTGGCATAGGTTTTGGTGCTAATAAAGAAAGCTCTCGAATTAACATGTTAAATGATGAGCTTGCACAAGCGGCTCAAAAAATGAATCTTACATCTGCGGCTGAGTCTATATTCTCATAAGCTAAAAGACCATTTCATTTTGCACAAGTCCGTAAAAAACAGACATAGAAAATAAAAGACCTCCTGATGTAGAATATAACTATATCAGGAGGAT
>CALWMO010000103.1 GCA_944381965.1 uncultured Butyricicoccus sp. | reverse complement strand
CAGCACTATATAGGTAATACCTGTATGGGTATTTTTAATAGTGCTTATCAGTATTATACAATTATGTTTGTTATTGCAACAGCTGGTGTGCCAGTTGCACTCAGCAAACTTGTTTCAGAGTCTAATGCACTAGGGCGAGGTCAAGAGGTAAAACGTATTGCAAAACTTGCAGGCGTTACATTCTTTAGCTTTGGTGCATTATGTTCGGTTTTATTATTTTTTGGTGCTGACCTTATCGCTGATTTAAGTAATAACCCTATGGCAATCGAGGCTATAAGAGCTATATCTCCAGCTGTATTTTTCGTTTCTGTTGTTGCGGTTGTGCGTGGTTATTTCCAAGGTATGTCAAATATGATTCCTACCGCACTTTCTCAAATTATAGAGGCGAGTGGTAAAGTCGTTTTAGGTCTTTTATTTGCATATTTTGCAGGTGTTAAGGGTTTTAATGACCCTGTAAAAGCCGCTTTTGCTATTTTAGGTGTTACAGTAGGCGAGGTTTTAGCAGCTATTGCCATGCTTCTTTATGCTTTATCAGCATCTAAAAAATCACCAAGAAATAATTTAAATGACCATTGTAGGTCTTATAAAGAATTATTTAGAGTGCTTTTATTAACTGTAATTCCAGTAACCCTTACAAGCTCGGTTACAAGTCTTACAACTCTTATAGATACTGGTATGCTTGTTAGCAGACTTCAAGAAGTTGGATTTACATTAGAGCAGTCTAATGCTCTTTATGGTGTATATACAGGTCAAGCATTTACAATGTTTAACTTTCCTCAAACACTTATAACTGCACTTGCTACAGCTGTTTTACCAGCTATGGCTGGTGCTTATGCACAGCAAAATTATACAATGGCGTCTAAAAATATGGGTAGTGCTATGCGTATTGCCATGCTTATAGCTTTGCCTGCATCTATTGGATATATTGTGCTTGCTCACCCAATTATAAGCTTGCTTTTCGCAGAAGATACTTCTGGTTTGGTAGATGAAAATTTAGGCGGTTCACTGCTTATGGTGCTTGCACTTGCTATTCCTTGTGTCGCTCTTGTTGGTCTTACAAATGCAATCTTACAGGCAATAGGTCAAATGAAAGTTCCTGTTATAACTATGCTTATTGGCGGTATTTGCAAAATTTTACTTAACTATTTTCTGGTTGGCAACCATAAAATACATATTTATGGTGCACCATTTGGAACATTTGCCTGTTATACCCTAATTGCTGCACTTAATTTGATTTATTTAAAGAAATATATTAAGATGCCGAAAATAGGAAAGTTATTTGTTAGACCATTTATAGCTTGTATTGGTATGGGTGCAGCAGCGGCTATTGTTTATAGATTACTTGGTGATAAATTATCAAATGTTGCGGTTTTACCTGCAATCTGTGTGGCAGCAGCTACCTATGCGGTGTTACTTGTAGCATTAAACGCCCTCGAGAAAGACGATATTTTAATGCTCCCAGCTGGCAAACGTATTGTTAAACTTTTACGTCTTTAGGAGTTAAAAAATGATAGATTTTAAAGAAAAAGAAAATTATACTTTTGATGATTTAGTTGAAATTGTGCGTATTCTTCGTGCACCAAATGGCTGTATGTGGGATAGAGAGCAAACCCATGAGTCTATAAGACGAAATTTTATAGAGGAAACTTATGAGGTTGTAGAAGCTATTGATACAAAAGACACCGAGCTTTTAAAAGAAGAACTCGGCGATGTATTATTACAAGTTGTATTTCATGCATGTATTGAGCAGGAAAATAATGTTTTTGATATAAATGATGTGGCTGATGGTGTATGTAAAAAGCTCATTTATCGTCATCCGCATGTATTTGCGAAAACAGATGTAAATTCAACTGAGGAAATTTTAACTAATTGGGACACTCTAAAACAAAAAGAGAAAAATCAAAAAACTGTTACTGATAGTCTTAAAAGCGTTGCAAGAAGTCTTCCAAGCCTTATTCGTGCGGAAAAAATCCAGAAAAAAGCCGCTAAAGCTGGTTTTGATTGGCAAAATGTAAATCAGGCTATTGATAAAGTACGTGAGGAGCTTGACGAGATACAAAACGCAAACGAAAACACAATAAATGAAGAAGTGGGCGATATGCTTTTCGCTGCGGTAAATGTTGCAAGACTGCTCAAAGTAGAGCCTGAACAGGCACTAGAAAAGGCAAGTGATAAATTTATTGTGCGTTTTGAACATGTAGAAAAAATGGAAAAAAATCTGGCTGATTTATCTTTTGATGAGCTTTTAAGCCTTTGGAAACAGGCTAAGGAGTGTAAAAATGACTAAAGATGAACTTATAAGACTGATGGCTGATAAAAGATATCTATCGTTAAAAGAAAGTAAAGATGTAGTTGAAAGTATATTTATAGCTATATCAAACGCTTTAGAAAATGGCGAAAAGGTAAAAATAAGCGGTTTTGGTACTTTTAATGTAAAAAAACGTGCTGCTTTTAAAGGTCGTCACCCTAAAACTGGTGAAACACTAGATATTCCTGAAAGTATACAGCCTGTTTTTGAACCAAGTAAAAAACTTAAGGAAAAGGTGAATAAATCTAATGCGACTAGATAAATATTTAAAGGTTTCTCGTCTTATAAAGCGTAGAACTATTGCAAATGATGCTTGTGATGCAGCAAGAATAAGTGTCAATGGTAAGGCTGCTAAAGCTTCATATCAAGTTAAAATCGGTGATGTCATTGAAATTGCATTTGGTCAGCGTACCATGAAAGTTGAAGTTTTAAATGTTGCTGAGCATGTGCTTAAAAATGATGCCGCTGGTCTATACCGTGAAATTGAATAAATTCAAAACGTCAAGGCTAAAAAATGCTTTGACGTTATTTTTTTTGGCATAAATATATTAATTTAATCATATAGTAGATTAGATATTGTGAAAATGGAGGGAAGAACATGGTCAATGAGGAAAAAATGCGTATGCCACATACTCTTAATCTGGATAATGATGGTAATTTAAAACTAACTGGCGTTATTGATGTTACTAATTTTGATGAAAATATTGTTTCACTCGAAACCTCTAGGGGTATGCTCTCTGTAAAAGGTGAAAATCTTCATGTCGAGGGTTTAAGTCTTGAAAGAGGAGAACTCACTCTCACAGGCACGGTTAATGCTATGGAATATGATGATAATTTAATGAATAGAGGCGGAATATTTGCTCGTTTGTTTGGTTAAGGAGGCGTTTTTATGACGTTCTCGCTTGCACAGCAAACTTTAGTTTTTTTAGAGGCAATTTTGCTGGGGGTAATAGGCGGATTTATTTATGATATATGTAGAGCAATTCGTCAAGTTATGCATTTTAAAACAAAAGGCACAATAATAATTGATTCAATTTTTTGGATTATTTTACTTATTATTTTATTCTATTTCTCTGTTACAGACGCTGTTTCTCAAATCAGATTTTATATAATATTGGGTGAAATAAGTGGCATGATATTGTATTTTTTGTCATTTACTGTATTTTTATTGCCTGTTTTAAAATTTGCTATAAGCTCTTTTTTATTTGTATTAAATCTTCCAAATAATTTTATAAAATTTATCATATCTAAAGCATATATCTTAAAACCATTTTATAAGTATATAAGAGAAATTATTAAAAATATAAAAAAAAGACTTTCTTTTTTTACAAAATCGGGTTAAAATAAAACCATATTGATTTTTAGGATAGCTTCACTTTTCAGGAGGTGGATTAAATGAAAAGAAAAAGAGCTAAAATGCCACACTTTATTAAAATTATTGTTCTTGGTGCAGTAATCGTTGGTGCAATGTCATTTATTCATCTGCAAATCCAAATATCTGAACGTCAAGCTCGTTTAGATGACTTAATTAGTCAAACAGAGGAGCAACAAGAAGTAAATGATGCTATCCGTAATCAAATAGAAAATGGTGTTTCAGATGAATATATCGCATCTATCGCTAGAGAACATGGATATGTAATGCCTAATGAACGTGTATTTAAAAACGCATCAAGTAAATAATGCAATCTTAATTTATAGATAGCTATTAAATAAAATCACATGGAGGAAAATTAAGGGGTATGGATCTCGCCGTTGGAGCAATTTTTGAAGGTAAGGTAACTGGAATAACTAAGTTCGGTGCATTTGTTTCTTTGCCAGAGGGTAAATCAGGAATGGTTCACATCTCGGAAGTGGCAAACTCATTTGTAAACGATATTAAGGAATTCTTAACCGAAGGTCAAGAGGTTAAAGTTAAGGTAATTAATATTGATGATGTTGGTAGAATAAATCTGTCAATCAAAAAAGCACAGGAAAATACACAGCAGACTCAGCGTCAATTTGAAGCTAAACGTTCTCGCCCTCAGCAGCAACGTACAGCCCAGACAAAAGACCAGTCTGCCATGACTTTTGAAGATAAACTCAAAATGTTTATGGCTGATAGCGAAAGCCGTATGGCTGATATTAAACACAATAATGACAGAAAAAGCGGTGCTCGCCGTCGTCGTTAAATGAAAGATTTTAAAACCGAGGCAAGTTATTTATGCCTCGGTTTTCCATGTGTAAAAAAAACACCCGTCATTAGTTTGACGGGTAAAAGATAGGATTGTGGGGATAAAGATATGAACGGTGCATGGTGATGAATCTCATCACCATGGATATAATAACATCATTTCCATAAATTGTCAATAATAAAATTGGAAAAATATGAGAAAAATAAGAAAGGTTTTTATATGACTAATATTTTAATATGCAATGCATATATTATGCCTATGCAAGGTGAAAATATCGAAAATGGCTATGTTTTAATAGAAAATGATAAAATTAAGGCTTTTGGTAATATGAAAGATGCTCCAAATGCTGAAAATTTACAGATTATAGACGCAAATAATGGATATGTTACCCCAGGACTTATTGATGTTCATTCACATATAGGTCTTTATGAAGATGGTATTAGCTTTGAAGGTGCAGATGGCAATGAGGATACTGACCCTATAACTCCTCAGCTTCGTGTAATAGATGGCATTAACCCTATGGAACGTGCTTTTAAAGAGGCTATTGCGGCTGGTGTTACAACTGTTGTAGTAAGCCCAGGAAGTGCTAACCCTATAGGTGGTCAGCTCGCTGCTATCAAGACTTTTGGTAGACGTATTGATGATATGATTATAAAAGAACCAATAGGTGTTAAATTTGCTATGGGTGAAAATCCTAAAAATACTTACCATGATAAAAATGAAACTCCTGTAACCCGTATGGCGATTGCTTCTCTTTTAAGAGAAAATCTCAGAAAAGCTGTTGAATATCACGACAGAAAACATCGTGCTTTTGAACATGAAGAAGAAGATTTACCAGATTTTGATGCTAAACTTGAAGTGTTAGAATTGCTCATAGAAGGAAAAATTCCAGCTCATATTCATGCTCATCGTGCCGATGATATTTTCACTGCTTTGCGTATATGTAAAGAATTTAATATAAAACCTGTACTCGTTCATGCAACAGAGGGACACTTAATAGCTGATTTAATAGCTGAGGAAAATATACCTGTGATAAGTGGCCCTTATATGACCGATAGGTCAAAGCCTGAGCTTGTAAACCTCACCGAAAGCAGTCCGGCTATAATGCAAAAAGCAGGAATTAAAACCGCTATTTCTACCGACCACCCAGAAATGCCAGTCAAATATATTTTAATTGCAGCAGCAGTTGCGGTTAAAAATGGTATGGACGAAATTGAGGCACTTCGCTCGATAACCATAAGAGGTGCTGAAATAGTTGGTCTTGATGATAAAATAGGCTCAATAGCTGAAGGAAAAGATGCAGATTTAGTTATATTTAGCGGTCACCCACTTGATTTTCGCAGCAAAGTACAAACTGTATTTTTAAATGGCAAACCTGTGTATAGGAGGAATGAAAATGAGAACAATTAATGTAAGTGAAATCACAGAGCTTGTGGAAAAACTTTGTATTAAGTCAAACTATAATCTTCCATGTGATATTAGAAACTCATTTGTAAAAGGCAAGGAAAAAGAAAAATCTCCGCTTGGTCGTGAAATATTCGACGAAATGCTTAGAAACTGCGATTTAGCAGCCCAAAAGCAAGTTCCTATCTGTCAAGATACAGGTTTTGCAACCGTTTTTATTGAAATAGGTCAAGATGTACATTTAACAGGTGGCAATTTTGAACAGGCTGTGCAAGAGGGTGTAAGACGAGGTTATATAAACGGTTACCTTAGAAAATCTATCGTTTCTGACCCGCTCGAAAGAGTTAACACAGATGACAATACACCTGCTGTGATTCACACTCAAATTGTTTCAGGAGAGTCTATAAAAATTATAGTTGCTCCAAAAGGTGGCGGAAGTGAAAATATGAGTGCTGTGAAAATGTTTACTCCAGCGGCAACTAAAGAAACTATAATAAACTGGATTGCTGAAACTGTTATAAATGCAGGCTCTAACCCTTGTCCTCCTGTTATAGTTGGCGTTGGTCTTGGTGGTACTGTTGAAAAAGCTGCTTATCTTTCTAAAGTAGCTTTACTTCGCAGTATAGATAAATCAAATGAAAACCCTGTTTATGCAGAAATGGAAAACGAAATAGTTAAGAAAATTAACGCTTCCGGTGTAGGCCCTCAGGGTCTTGGTGGAACTGTTACCGCTCTATCTTGTG
>CALWMO010000102.1 GCA_944381965.1 uncultured Butyricicoccus sp. | reverse complement strand
CTCCAAATAACTTTTTTAAAATCTCAAGCGGTATTTTATTTGCTATAACCGAAGCAAAAATGCACATAGGTACTCCCGAAAGCACGCAAAATATAAATGCTTTTTTATCTACAAGTTTATTTTTTATATGAGAGATAAGTGCTAAAGGTGCACATGCAATAAAATAAAGTAAATTAGTAGCTGATGCTGTTTGTTGTGGAGTATCAGCAATAATTGTTAAATATAACATTAAAAGCGTACCTCCACCAATTCCAAACCCTGATAAAATACCGGTTAATACACCGACTACAACCGGAATAATATAATTCATAACAATCATTCCCTTTATATCAAAATCCTAAAATTGCACGAAAACCACCGTAAAGTATAAAAACTGCAAATATTCTTCTAAGCCATAACATATTTATATTTTTAAAAAAACGCCCAGAAATAAAGCCACCAAAAGCACCACCTATAACATACGGTAATGCTGTGAATATATCCAAATATCCATGTTTAAAATATATAAAAGCTGAAACAAGACTAATCGGAAGAATAATTGCAACCGAGCTTGCAAATGCATTACGCTCGTCTATTTTACACCAATGTATTAAAAGAGGTACAATAAATAGTCCACCTCCCGCACCAAACAAACCGTTAGCAAGTCCAGCAAGGGAGCCAATTATAATGAGCCTAAAAATATCAGATAAAAACATAAAAAACTTATCCTTTTAATTTATTTTTATAATTTCAGTTTAACCATAAACAAGCTGTAAATACATTACTTTACTGTTTAAACCCTATTTGTTATAATAATATATGTGTTTTTAATTTGATAAAAAAGGAGCATTAAACCAACCATGCCTATAAAAATAGCTGACAGCCTTCCAGCTCGTGCAGTTTTGGAAAGCGAAAATATATTTGTTATGACCGAACATCGTGCATTATCTCAGGATATTCGCCCGCTTAAAATTGCACTTTTAAATTTAATGCCACTTAAAATTGTAACTGAAACTCAAATTTTAAGATGTTTATCTAACACTCCTCTGCAAATCGAAATTGACTTAATTCAGACAAGCACTTATAAATCCGCTCATACTCCAGAAGACCATCTGCTCACTTTTTATCGTACATTTGACGATATAAAAGATAATAAATATGATGGCTTAATTATAACTGGTGCACCAGTAGAGCTTATGGAGTTTGAAGACGTGGACTACTGGCAAGAACTTTGCACTATTATGGATTGGTCAAAAACCCATGTACATTCTACATTACATATTTGTTGGGGTGCACAAGCGGGCTTATGGTATACCAAAGTACGCACTTGACCAAAAAATGAGCGGTATTTTTAAGCATAAAGTTTTACTTCCTAAAGAAAAACTGTTTCGTGGTTTTGATGATATGTTTTATGCTCCTCACTCAAGACATACAGAAGTACATGCAGATGATATAAATAAAAATCCAAATTTAAAACTGTTATCTGTATCTGATGAAGCCGGTGTATACATAGTTGAAGCCAAATATGGCAGACAGATTTTTGTTTTAGGTCATTCTGAATATGATGCTAACACATTAAAAGCTGAATATATAAGAGATAAGGGACGTGGATTAAACCCTATTATTCCTCGTCACTACTTTCCAAATGATGACCCAACACTTGAGCCTTCAATGAATTGGCGTTCCCATGGCAATCTGCTTTATACTAACTGGCTTAACTATTATGTATATCAAACAACCCCTTATTATTTAGAGAAAAATTTTGAATAAGAAATGACTATATTTCATTGTTAAATTTTTCTCATTTTTACAATGCACATAACCCATTTTTTGTTTTATAATATTGTTTGGTATTACTAACTAAAACGGAATTATAATGGGTCTAAATTTGAAAGGAGAATTTTTTATATGTTCTGTACACGCAAAGTGTCCGAAAATATCCACTGGGTTGGAGGCAGTGACCGACGTTTAGCTTTATTTGAAAATATCTTCCCTATTTCTCGTGGTGTTTCTTATAACTCATATGTTATAACCGATGAAAAAACTGCTGTAATTGATACTGCTGATAGCTCTATCTCTGAACAGTTTATCGAAAATGTTATGCAAGTTTTAAATGGTCGTGAGCTTGATTATATTGTAATCAACCATATGGAGCCTGACCACTGTGCTAATATTATGAATCTTGTTATGCGTTTTCCTAATGCAAAGGTTGTAGGCAATGCAAAAACCTTTGTTTTCTTAAATCAGTTTTTCTGCTGTGAACTTGAAGGAAAAACTATAACCGTTAAGGAAGGCGATGCTTTAGAACTCGGTGAGCATACTCTGCGTTTTTATATGACACCTATGGTTCACTGGCCTGAAGTTATGGTAGCTTATGAGGAAAAAGAAAATATTCTATTCTCTGCCGATGCTTTTGGTTCTTTTGGTGCATTAAACGGTAATATTTTCAATGATGAAATCAACTTTGACCGTGATTGGATTGATGATGCTAGAAGATATTATTGCAATATCGTTGGTAAATATGGCTTACAGGTAAAGGCTGCTATTGGCAAACTGTCTGCACTTAATATCAAAATGATTTGTCCACTTCATGGCCCAATTTGGCGTAATAACCTTGAGTATTTACTGGACAAGTATCAGCACTGGAGTGAATACCGTCCAGAGGATAAGTCTGTTGTTATTATCTATGCTTCTATGTACGGCAATACTGAAAATGCTGCAAATGTACTAGCTGCTAAACTGGCCGATGAGGGCGTTAAAAATATCGCAGTTTATGATATCTCTAACACTCATGTATCAACTCTAATTGCAGAGATTTTCCGCTCCAGCCATATTGTACTTGCTGCACCAACATATAATGGTGCTATCTATCCTATTATGTATAATCTGCTTCACGATATGCAGCAGCTTAATGTTCAAAACCGTACTATCGGTATTATTGATAACGGTACTTGGGCAGTTACTGCTGGCAAGCAAATGCGTGATATGCTAGCTCAAATGAAAAATATGAATATACTTGAGCCAACTGTTTCTGTTAAATCCTCTCTAAAGGAAGAAACTATGATTCAGCTTGAAGGCTTAAAGCAAGCTATTATAGAGTCTCTTTAATTTAAACGAGGTGATTTAAATGCCATATATTGAAGTTAATGTCAGCCGTAGTCTTTCAAAAGATGAAAAAGAGCAAATAAAAACAAATCTTGGTGCTAAAATCGGTACTTTGCCTAACAAGACAGAGTCAAGACTAATGGTTCAAATCTCTGATAATTGTTCACTTTATTTTGCTGGCAATGAGTGTGAAGGTGCATTTATTGATGTTCGTTTGTATGGTCATATCGAGCTGCAATACAAAAAGGAATATGCTGAACAAATTTTTGATATAATGAGCGATTTAGGCTTTAAAAAAGAATTTGTTTATTTAAGTTATCTCGAATTTGAAAATTGGGGTACTAACGGTTCTCTCAAGTAAAAGGAGTTTTAAATGTTATTTGATACTCATGCACATTATGATGACAAGCGTTTTGATGATGACCGTGATGAACTGCTCGCTTCCATGCCTGAAAATGGCGTAGGTCTTATATTAAATCCTGGTTGTGATATTGAAACAAGCAAAAAAGCAATAGAATATGCAGAAAAATATTCTTATGTTTATGCGGCTGTCGGTATTCACCCAGAATGTGTAGAAGAAATAGAGCTTGACTCAGCTATTAGTGAAATTAAAACGCTTTCACTTTCTAGCAAGCGTGTAAAAGCGATTGGCGAAATAGGTCTTGATTACTATTGGGTCAAAGAGCCTGAGCTTAGAGCAAAACAAGCCGAGCTTTTACGCAGACAGCTTGCACTTGCTAAAGAGCTTAATATGCCTGTTATAATCCATGACAGAGATGCTCATGCGGATACTCTTAAAATCATAGAGGAGTTTCCAGAGGTTAAAGGCGTATTTCATTGTTATTCTGGCTCTACTGAAATGGCAAAGCGTTTAATATCACTTGGTTATTTAATATCTTTTACTGGTGTTATAACATATAAAAATGCAAAAAAAGCGGTTGAGGTTGTGGAAAACATTCCGCTTGACAAGCTTATGATTGAAACCGATGCACCTTATATGTCACCAGAACCATTTAGAGGCAAGCGAAACAGCTCATTATATGTTTATAGAATGGCTGAGGCTATTGCTAATATTAAAAATATACCGCTTGATGAAGTTATAAATCAAACAACTGAAAACGGTAAAAAGCTATTTAATATATAAAAAAATGCGACTGCTAAAAAGCAGTCGCATTTTAATTTTAAATTTAAAGAATAATAAGCTCTTTTGGTGCTTTTGTAAGATTTCTGTTTCCGTCCTCGGTCAGATAAAGCATATCTTCAATTCTTACACCAAATTTGCTTGGAATATAAATTCCAGGTTCAGCAGTAATTACACAACCTGCTTCCATTATGCTGTCACCCTTCATAGAAACTGTTGGCTGTTCGTGGATTTCCACGCCTACACCATGACCAAAACCATGACCAAAATATTCGCCATAGCCAGCCTCAGCGATAATATCACGAGCTACCTTATCCACATCACAACCACGCAGACCTGCCTTAGCGATTTCAATGCCTGCCTTTTGTGCCTTTAGTACAGTTTCATATACCTCACGCATCTCATCTGTTGCATAGCCTACTGCAACAGTTCTTGTCATATCTGAGCAGTAGCCATTTACTATACAGCCGAAGTCCATTGTTACAAAATCACCCTCTGCAACAACCGCACTAGATGGCACACCATGAGGTTTAGATGAGTTTACACCTGTCACAACGATTGGGTCAAATGACATATTTTCACCGCCATATAGTAGCATTAAATATGTAAGTTTAGCCGCAATTTGCTTTTCTGTTACCCCAGGTCTGATTTCGTCTAAAATCTCCTCAAATGCACGCTCTGCAATACGCTGTGCAGCGATAATATTTTCTAGTTCTGCCTCGGTTTTAACTCTTCTGATACGGTTCATCATTTGACCCATTGGCACAACCTCAGCTGTGAGTTTTTGCTGCCAGTTTGTATATTCTGAATGGGTCAAAACCTCGTTTTCAAGTGCAATTTTTGACACTCTATCATGTGCTAAAACTTCATTTACAGCAGTTGTGTATGGCTCGCCTACGCTCACCTGACGCACTTCAAAACCCTTAATCTTTTGTTTTGCAGCCTCAATATAACGAAAATCTGTAAAGAAAATCGCATATTTTTCTGAAATATAAACCACGCCTGCACTAGATGGAAAATCTGTTGCATAACGTCTATTGCATTTAGTTGTAAGAAGTACAGCATCTGCATTTAATTTTTTCATTTCAGTTCTAATTTTACTAATCATTTTCTAAAATTCCTTTCATAGCATCTACCGCAAGCATATAGCTATTTTTCCCAAAGCCTGCAATTACACCTGCACACACAGCTGCGAGTGCTGAATGGTGACGAAATTCTTCTCTTGCATGAACATTTGACAAGTGCACTTCAATACAAGGAAGTCTTGTTGCAGAAATAGCATCACGGATAGCATAGCTATAATGTGTATATGCACCTGCATTTATAATAATACCATCTGAGTTATCAATAGCGGCGTGAATTTGGTCAATTATAGCACCTTCGCTGTTTGACTGAAAAATTTCACATTCAAAGCCTGCTTGTTCACATTTTTTGCGAAATTCTTCGTTTATACTTTCAAGATTATTTCTACCATAAATACTAGGCTCTCTACTACCTGTTAAATTTAAATTAGGGCCATGGATAAGCGAAATTTTTTTCATATGTTTGCTGCTTCTCCTTTTAAGCTATTTTCTTAATTATAGCACGATTTACCTTTTTTGAAAATAAGACTTTTATATCTAATATTATTTATAAAATATACAATATATCTTATAATTCTTGTTATATAATACACATTTTTTACAAAATGCAAAATTTATAAAATTTATGATAAAAAAAAGAGGTTTTTAAGAGATTACTTGCGTAATAATTATATGTAGGATTTTACCCTAAATGAAGTTTATTTTGAAGGAGGTTTTTTATTATGGCAATAGACCAATCATTTTTAGATGAGCTTACCGCCAGAAGTGATATTGTAGATGTTGTATCCCGTTATGTATCTCTAAAAAAAAGCGGCTCAAATTATTTCGGACTTTGCCCTTTTCACAATGAAAAATCCCCTTCTTTTTCTGTGTCACAGGATAAACAAATCTTTCATTGTTTTGGTTGTGGCGTTGGTGGCGGTGTGCTGTCTTTTATTATGCGAGCTGAAGGCTTAGAGTTTTATGATGCAGTATCTTTTCTTGCTAAACAGCATGGAATGACCGTTCCAGAAAACAACTATGACAATAAAATTTCAAGAAAACGTGAGCGTCTTTTAGAGCTTATGAAAGATACCGCTAGATTTTATTATTCCGAGCTTTGGAAACCTGAAAACGCTAAAGTTCAGCAGTATTTTGCTAAAAGAGGTTTAACAAGAAAAACTATGAACCGTTTTGGTTTAGGTTTTGCTCCAGATTCTTTCTTTGCTACAATGGACGCTATGAAAGAAAAAGGCTACACTCAAGATGAGCTTTTAGCATGTGGACTTGTTGCCAAAAGTGAAAAAGGTAATTTATACGATAAGTTTAGAAATCGTGTTATG
>CALWMO010000101.1 GCA_944381965.1 uncultured Butyricicoccus sp. | reverse complement strand
TATTATGTATGAATCTATTTACGAGCTTTTTAATGATGAATATGCTAATAAAAACACAAAGTTTTTATATATCAAAATTAGAGAATCTATAATTAGTATATTAGATTATTGGATAGAAAAAGGTTTTATTGAAAATTATACTATAGAGTCAAAAGGTAGAGTTCGATTCTATAAAATAAATATATTCTTTTCAAACAATAAAATTATACCAGAAAATATTATTGAGTGTGACACACCTAATCTTTAAAGATTAGGTGTGTCATTTATTTTACATTTTTTGCATCATCATAGTAAAACTTCTACCTTTAGAATTTATAGCTTTAATATCATAATATTTATGTATTTTTCACTGAAATTATTTTACATTTAAGCAATATTTTTCATTATAGGTATTGCAAATAATTACTAAAAATACATAGTAAAACTTCTACCTTTAGAAATCTAATCTACATAGTAAAACTCCTACCTTAAAATAGGGGACATAGTAAAACTTCTACCTTTGCATAGTAAAACTTCTACCTATACATAGTAAAACTTCTACCTTTGCATAGTAAAACTTCTACCTTTAGCAAAAAAAATATCTACATAAAAAAATTACAATTACACCGGATTTTTTTATATATATAGTTTAATATTAATGAAAAAAATTCAAAAAATCGCCTTTTTTAAATTTTAATTTTAAGGCTCTATATATTATATATATTTATATATATTATATGTATCTTTATCCACCTTATATCTCGTTATCGTTAGATTTTTTTAATTTGTGAAAGCACAAATTAAAATCAAAAAATATCTTATATATATATTTCTTATCTTCTATATTCTAGTTGAATACTATATAATAACAGCAAAAACATTTCTTTAGTCTATATTCCTTACCCGTATGGAAAAGCTCTTGTTTATAGAGTTCAATCATTACATTTAATAGTATTATGTCAAAATCGCTTTTAGCATTTTGTAAAACATCTTTTATAGATACTTTATTTTTTATCAAATTATAAATAATTGTTTTATTATAATCATCTATACCAAAAGCAAAAGATAAATTTTTCTGAATGGTTAAGGTCAATAGTAAACTCTTTAAAGTTTAAATTAACTAGCCTTATACCCAATGCATGCTTTGCAGTGGTTTTGCCTACATCATCATTTTGATTGGTAATAACTACTCCTAATATGTAATTAAGCTGGGTCATACATTTAAATAAAAAAGACTCCTGTGATAAATTAGAAATGTTTTTGTGAAAACACGACTAAATAAGACAGGAGGCTATATAAAAATATTTTACTATATAGTAACTGGAGATGTAACTTTTATAGAGTTTGTTGAAATTATCAATTTAACTTATAATTTTTATTAAAGAAAACCTTCATTTGAAAGCAAAGTTTTAATTTTTTGGTTTTGGTTTTCATCTGTTTGGGCAGATGGGAAAATGCAATTTGTAGAGGATATGATACCTCTTAATTTTGCCGCTTGTTTGATAACGGGTATAAAATTATTTGAAATAGAGTAAATATCCATTAATCGATTTATTTTTTGTTGACACTCAGCCACAGCTTTAAAGTCATCATTTCTTATTGCATTTATCCATTTTGAACATAGCTCTGGAATGACATTTGATATACCACCTATACAGCCATCACCACCGGATAAAACATTGTGGGCTGTGTTATCATCAAAGCCAGAATACACCTTAAACTCAGGAATTTCACTTTTTATTATATTGATAAGATCTCTTGTATGGTCCATTCCAGATATGGTATCCTTGATACCTTTTAGGTTTTTATGTTTTTTAGCCAGTTTCAGAATGGTTTGAGCGTCCATACTGTAACCAGTTCTATCAGGAAAGTTATATAAATAAACATCACCGTTTATTTTTGATATAAGCTCGTCAAAATATCTGAAAATAGAATCTGAATCCAATTTAAAATAATAAGGCGGAATGATAACAACGCCATCAGCACCAAGCTCAATGCATTTGTTAGAATAAGGCACAATTTGCTCTGGAATCATGCTTGCAGTACCGATTAGACATTGAGTGCGATGGTTTATTGTTTTTATTGCAAACTCGGCAAGCTCAAGTCTTTGTTCCATGGTCATTGCGAAAAATTCGCCTATACTGCCTTGAACTAGAATACCATCAATGTTATTTTTTATTAGATTTTCATAAAGAGCTTTTTGGTTTTCTTTGTCTAAAGAACCATCTTGGTTAAATAAAGTAATTGCAGGGGTAATATAAGATGCATTCATTTAATATCAATCCTTTTAATCAAAATCAGCATCTGAAGGTTCGTTTTGTAGTTCTTTTATTATACTTTCGAGTTCATTTTTATTTTGTTCTAAGTGGTTTATCATAGCTTTTTCGGCAGCGTCTGAATCTCTATTTGAGATTGCGTCAGCTATTGCCCTATGTCCTACTATTGTTTCAGATAAAAGTGAATTGCCATTAAACGAACCAAACAAACCAACAGAATAGGTTATAATTGGAATAAGTTTTGTTATAACTAAGTTTTGAGTACATTGTGCAATGCTTATATGAAACTGAGTATCTTTTGGAAGATGGTTTTTGCCTGAAAGGATGTCATCTTCAACTTCATGGCATAAATCATTCATTATTTTTAAATCTTGCTCGGTTGCACGTTCGGCTGCAAGACGTGCAACCCATGGCTCAATTTGCATGCGAACTTCTAAAAGGTCGATAGCAACTTTAAGCTGATTAGGATAGTAAGCAAAACCTAAAGGGTCTTCAATTTCTCCAGGGTATTGAGCTATAAAAGTGCCTTTTCCACGCTTTATTACCAAAACATTTTTAGCGACAAGTAATTTAACAGCCTCTCTTATAGTGCCACGACCCACATTTAATAAGCTTGCAAGTTCAAATTCATTTGGAAGTTTATCATCACTTGTCAGGTGTCTTTCGATTATAAGATTTGTTATTTGCTCTGCGACACGTTCTGGCAGTGAAGTATCTTTGGATTTTACATTTTTTAAAAACTGAGTTACCTCAGGTGGATTTTTCATTTTTGCACACTCTTTCAATAAAAATACAATTATATATGATATAAAATCAGATATATTATATAATAAAATACAAAAAAATGCAAGGATAGCAGGTATTTTTGCATTTTAAGAGCGTTAAAAGGTGAAAATGAAAGGCTCCTCATCGACAGGGGAAACAATCAATGAGGAGCTTATATTATAATTTACATAAGACCTGGTAAAGCACCTTGGAACAGACTTAAAATACAAGTGAAGATTAAGATTGATAAACCTGCTACAAAGCCGCCTATTGTCCAACCTCTAATCGTATCGGTTACATCAATATGGAAGAAACGAGAAATTGCCCAGAAACCGGAGTCATTAGGCAAAGAAAGACCAATACCACCGGCACAGATTGCAATTGCACAAAGAATAGGAGAAACACCAGAAGATGCAGCGGCAGAAGCCATAATTGCAGAAGTGGTGGTTAAAGCTACGGTAGTAGAACCCTGTGCACAACGTAGTACCTGAGAAATTACAAAACATAGGATTAGAATTGGAATATTGAAGTTACCAAAGAAATTAGTAATAAAGTCAGCAATACCAGAAGCTTGAAGGATACCACCGTAAGCACCTCCGGCACCAGTAATTAAAAGAATAAGACCGACTTTATCTGCACCATCAGACATAATATCTGTAACAGAACGAACAAGGTATGGGCGAGCAACAACAGCACCATATAAAACACCGATTGTCATTGCAACGTTTTTAGAGCCTAAAAAACTTAAAATATTTCTAACAGTGCCTTCGCCCATAAATAAAGGAGCAAAGCTACCAAGAAGAATTAAAATAATAGGAACAAGCAGAATAGATAGAGCCGTCATAGCACTCATCTTAGGACGGTCATTTTCATTAGTGTTTGTAGCATCGATTGCCTGCTTAATTTCGGTATCGAGGTCGGAGAAATCCCACTTTTTACCGTTTTTCTGGTCGATTTTATTTAGGATACCACCGTAAACAATACCGCCGAAAATCATAGCTACAAAAGCGGAAATAAGAGCATAGAAGAAGAAAATACCAACTGAAATACCCATGTTTTCAGCAACTGCAAGAGGTGGAGCGGTTGGCAGAACAAGAGCAAATGTACAAGTGGTTGCAATAGAGATTGCACATGCATAACCGGTCATAGAATAGCCTGTACGACGGGATAATACACGAAGCATAGGTGCAAACATAATATAAACAACATCACCAAATACAGGAATACCGGTGATAAAACCTGAAATAGCAACCGCATATTGTGAGCGATTATCTCCCAGCTTTTTTAGTATACCGTTTGCGATGTTATCAATACCGCCTGATTCATACATAAACATACCAAGCATAACACCAAGACCGGTAACAATGCCTATGCCGCCCAAAGTAGAGCCAAACTTATTTGTTACGACATCTGCTACTTCGATAAGTGGCATCTGACATAGAATACCAGTGCCAAAAGCTGTAACAAGAAGTGCTACAAATGCATTAAGCTTGAGCTTGATAATGCAAAACAGCAATACAGCGATTGATAATAAGAAGATTAACATTAACATAAAAAAATCCTCACTTAACTTTCTTCTTTTTTCTTTTGTCCACACTGAGTTATTTAAGTGTGATTATTTGGTTTTGACGCCAAACACTTCCCATGAAAGGAACATAACACATTGGACGTATTATGTCAAATGATTATTCGTACAACAATTGAACTTTTGTTTTGTTGCACATAAAACTATATTGTTTTTTGTTATAATTACACTAATAAAATATTAAATGATAAAAAATGGTTAATATTATACTAATAATCATCAAAAACTTTACATAAAATTAAATAAAAGAAAGTAAATATTTGGTTTACTATGTCAATGTAACAAAAAAGTAAATTTAAATTTGTTGTTTATTACACTTGAGACATAATACGTCTGATGATATAATCTATCTTGTTAATACGTTCGGTTTTATTGACGTTTCTAGCTTCCCTAAAACCTAGGAAATAAACAGTCTGTATTAAGGAGTAATAATTATGAAAGCAATTAAACTTGAAAAACCTTGGGAAATCTCTATGGTGGAAACCCAAAAGCCTACACCTAAAAAAGGTGAAGCACTAATCAAAATTGTTACTGCGGGTGTTTGCGGAAGTGATATTGGTGCCCTTCGTGGAACCAATGGCTTGGTTTCTTACCCTCGTGTTATCGGTCATGAACTGGCTGGTATCATTGAGCAAATCGAAGACGATAACCCAAATGGGTTAAAAGTTGGTGACAGAGTAATCGTTGACCCATATTTATATTGTGGTAATTGTTACCCTTGTTCTATAAAGCGTACAAATTGTTGTACAGATTTAAAGGTTTTAGGTGTTCATGTTGATGGCGGTATGGCTGAATATTTCTGTCACCCTGCTGACATGCTTATGAAAATTCCTGATGAAATGGATTTTGTTTTAGCTGCTATGGCAGAACCTCTGACAATTTCATTGCATGGTATTCACAGAGGCGGTTTAAAATCAGGCGAGTTCTGTGCTATTTATGGTGCAGGTCCTATCGGTCTGCTTGCTGGCATGGCTGCTGAGGCTTATGGTGCTCATGTTATTATGATTGACCTTGTTCAGGAGCGTTTGGACTTTGCTAAAAGCGTTGGTATCGAATATATTATCAATTCTGCAAATGAAGATGTGGTTAGCAAGGTAAGCGAAATTACAAACGGAAATATGGCTCATCTTGTTATGGAGTGCACTGGTGCAAATGCTTGTATTCGTGGCTGTTTGGATATAGTTTGTAACGCAGGCAGAATTACTTTCACTGGCTGGCCTAAAAATGAAACTTCAATTCCAACCGATATGATTACTAAAAAAGAAGTTGATATTCGTGGTGCTAGAACAAGTGCAGGCGAGTTTGAAGAAGCTGTCGAGCTTATTTGTTCTGGCAAAGTTGATGTTAAGAAGATTCTAACAAAGGTTGTTTCTATGGAAGATGCTGCGGACACAATTTTAGATATTGAGAAAAACCCAGCTGATTATATGAAAGTTGTTGTCGAGGTTTGCAAATGATAAAAGAAATTTACTGCACCGAAAAAGAAAACGGTATTTCAGCTGATAAAGTAAGCAGTATGCTTGATGAACTTTTAGCTCAAAGGGAAAGTGTGAAAAAGGTGCTTATTATTCCACCTGATTTTACACGCTGCTATTCATATGCAGGCGAAATAACTCAAATGCTTTATAAAAAGCTTGAAGATAAAGCGTTAGTGCATGTAATGCCTGCATTAGGCACTCATATGCCTATGGACGAAGAAGAAATGGACAAGTTTTTTGGTGATGTTGTGCCAAGAGAAAATATTATTGTGCATCACTGGCAAAGCGACACAATAAGACTTGGTTATGTACCAGAAGACGTATGTTCAGAGATAAGCAACGGCTTATTTCCTGAGAAAATTGATGTTGAAGTAAATCATTTGCTATTTGATGGCGGATATGATTTAATCTTATCAGTAGGTCAGGTTGTGCCACATGAAGTTGTGGGCATGGCAAAATAAAAAAAAAATATTTTTGTAGGCGTTGGCGGACGTGAAATGATAAATAAATCACATATGCTAAGTGCTATTTGCGGAATGGAAAAGGCTTTAG
>CALWMO010000100.1 GCA_944381965.1 uncultured Butyricicoccus sp. | reverse complement strand
TCGCAGAAAAGGGCTTAACCCAGCTGCGTATTGCTGAAACCGAAAAATATGCTCACGTTACTTTCTTCTTTAACGGTGGCGTTGAGCAGGAATATAAGAATGAGGATAGAGCACTTATCAAGTCCCCAGCGGTTGCAACCTATGACTTAAAGCCAGAAATGTCTGCTATCGAGGTAACAGACGAGGTTGTTAAGCGTATTAACTCCGATAAGTATGATGTTATCATTCTAAACTATGCTAACTGTGATATGGTTGGTCATACAGGCGTTTTTGATGCTGCTGTTAAGGCAGTAGAAACTGTTGATACCTGTGTGGGCAGAACTGTTGATGCTATCCTTGCTAAGGGTGGTGCAGCACTGATTACTGCTGACCATGGTAATGCAGACCAAATGCTTGAAGATGATGGAGTATCTCCATTTACTGCACATTCTACTAACCCAGTTCCACTGGTTCTGGTTGGCAGAAGTGATGTTAAGGCTTTAGCAGAAGGCGGCGTACTTGCAGACCTTGCACCTACAATGCTTGAGCTTCTAGGTCTTGAAAAACCAGCAGAAATGACTGGTAAGAGCTTACTTGTTAAGTAATTTAGCTTTTTAGGCTATTTACGATAAATTTAAAGGAGAAGATATAATATGAAGGGTTACATTGAAATTGTTGACGTAGTTGGCAGAGAAATTATGGACTCTCGTGGCAACCCAACTGTTGAAGTTGAAGTTTATGTAGAGGCTGATACTGGTGCTTACATGGGTCGTGCAGCAGTTCCATCTGGTGCATCTACCGGTATTTTCGAGGCTTGCGAGCTGCGTGACGGCGATAAGGATCGTTACATGGGTAAGGGCGTACTGAAGGCTGTTGATGCTGTAAACGGCGAAATTGCTGAAGCTATCATCGGTATGAACGCTCTTGACCAGCAGGCTATCGATAAGGCTATGATTGAGCTTGACGGTACTCCAAACAAGACTAAGTTTGGTGCAAACGCTATTCTTGGTGTATCTATGGCTGTTGCTAAGGCTGCTGCTGAGGCTCTAGGCATGCCACTTTACAACTACATCGGTGGTTGCAACGCTAAGACTCTGCCAGTTCCTATGATGAACATTCTTAACGGTGGTGCTCACGCTACTAACAACGTAGAAATTCAGGAATTCATGATTATGCCTGTTTCTGCTCCATCTTTCCGTGAGGCTCTTCGTCGTTGTGCTGAAGTATTCCACACCCTCAAGAAGACTCTTAAGGAGAACGGTACTCCAGCTGCTGGTGTAGGTGATGAAGGCGGTTACGCTCCAAACCTAAAGAAGGACGAGGACGCTCTAAAGGTTATCGTTCAGGCTATTGAAGAAGCTGGTTACAAGCCAGGCGAGGACTTTATGATTGCTATTGACGCTGCTTCTTCCGAGTGGTGGAACGACGAGGAGAAGTGCTACATTCAGCCTAAGTCCGGCAAGAAGATGACTCAGAAGCAGCTTGTTAACATGTGGAAGAACTTCGCTGAGAAGTATCCAATTATCTCTCTTGAAGATGGTATGGCTGAAGAAGATTGGGAAGGCTGGGAAATGCTTACCAAGGCTCTTGGCGACAAGATTCAGCTTGTTGGTGACGACCTATTCGTTACTAACACTACCCGTCTAAAGAAGGGTATTGATATGGGTGTTGCTAACTCTATCCTTATCAAGGTTAACCAGATTGGTTCTCTAACTGAGACTCTGGACGCTATCCAGATGGCTAACCGTGCTGGTTACACTGCTGTTGTTTCTCACCGTTCTGGTGAAACTGAGGACGCTACAATCGCTGACCTAGCTGTTGCTCTAAACGCTGGTCAGATTAAAACTGGTGCTCCTAGCCGTACAGACCGTGTTGCTAAGTACAATCAGCTACTACGCATCGAGGAGGAACTGGGTGAAGTTGCTCAGTACCTAGGTCGTGACGCTTGGTTCAACCTAAAGTAATTTAAAATTTATAAGTCGAGTCGGTTTTATTACCGGCTCGATTTTTTTTGTTCTCTGTGGTATACTAAATTCATAAATTATAATTGGAGTGAAATAAAATGCAGTTTATTAAATTCGGTCATGAAACCGAATCAAACATCTTTAATCAGCTTGATGAGAAAAAAAGAGAACTCATAGAGCGAGGTGTAGATGTTATAAATCTATCTATTGGCACACCAGATTTTAAACCTGATGATTTTGTTATGCAGGCGGTAGCTGATGCTGCAAAAAATCCAGATAATTATAAATATTCTATGTATGACACAGATGAATTAAATACTGCTGTGCAGGATTGGTATTTAAGACGATATAATGTAAAACTTGATAAAGAACAGATTATGTCTGTTTGTGGCTCACAAGAGGGTATAGCACATGTTGCATTTCCTTTTGTAAAAGAGGGTGATTTAGTTTTAGCTCCAGACCCAGGGTATCCTATTTTTACTTTTGGCCCTATGATGACTGGTGCAGAGCTTGGTCTTTATCCATTATATCCAGAAAAAAATTGGATTTTAGATTTTAATGATATTCCAGAAGATGTAGCAGATAGGGCAAAAATTATTATTGTTTCTTATCCTAATAACCCTACAACCGCACTTGCAGATGTAGAATTTTATGAAAATCTAGTTAAATTCGCAAAAAAACATAATATTATGGTTATCCATGATAACGCTTACTCAGATTTGGTTATGGACGGTAAAAAAGGCTTGTCTTTCTTGTCTATTGATGGTGCAATGGACGTTGGTATCGAGTTTAACTCTCTTTCCAAAACTTATAATTTAACAGGTATGCGTGTATCTTTTGCAGTCGGCAATAAGCAAATGATTGAAAAATTTAGAGATTTCCGTTCACAGATTGATTATGGTATGTTTTATCCTGTGCAAGCTGGTGCGGCGGCGGCTTTAAACGGTAATCAGGATATAGTCGAGCGAAACAGAATAGGTTATCAGGCAAGACGTGATGCTCTTTGCGGCGGACTTCGCAGTATAGGTTGGGACGTTGAGGACAGCAAAGGCACTATGTTTGTATGGGCTAAAATCCCAGAAGGTTATAATTCTTCGGTGGAATTTATACTTGAGATGATGGATAAAGCGGGTGTAGTAGCCGTTGCGGGTGATAGCTTTGGTGAAATGGGCAAGGGTTATATTCGTTTTGCACTTGTTGTACCACCAGAGCGTATGAAAGAAGTAGTTAAACGAATTGATGAAAGCGGAATACTTAAAAAAGGAGAGAGTAAATGAAGTTAATTTCATGGAATGTCAATGGTTTAAGAGCGTGTGTTAGTAAGGGATTTTTTGAGTTTTTACAGTCAGAAAACCCAGATATGATGTGTTTACAGGAAACAAAATTACAGCCAGAACAAGCACCTCAAATTGAAAACTATTATGAGTATTGGAACTCAGCCGACAAAAAAGGTTATTCGGGTACAGCTATTTTTTCAAAAAATGAGCCTTTAAATGTAACCTATGATTTAGGTATAGATATACATGACCATGAGGGCAGAGTTATAACCGCTGAATATGATAAGTTTTATTTAGTTACCGTTTATACTCCAAACTCACAAGACGGCTTAAAAAGGCTTGATTATCGTATTAGGTGGGAAGATGATTTCAGAGCATATGTTAAAAAGCTAGATGAGATTAAGCCTGTTATAATCTGCGGTGATATGAACGTAGCACACAAGGAAATTGACCTTAAAAACCCTAAAACAAACCGCAAAAACGCAGGTTTTACCGATGAAGAACGTGCAAAAATGACCGAGCTTTTAAATTCTGGATTTATTGATACATATAGATATGTTTATCCAGATGCAGAGGGTAAATATTCTTGGTGGAGTTATCGTTTTAATGCTCGTAAGAATAACGCAGGTTGGCGTATAGATTATTTTATTGTATCTGAACGTTTTAAAGATAATATAAAATCGGTAGATATTTTAAGCGAGGTTTACGGTTCTGACCATTGTCCAGTGGTGCTTGAGATAGATGAAAAATAGTGAATTTGAACGACCAGACCTTTATTTATATGAACAAAACCAAGAAGATGAATATTTAGATTTTGTTTATGAGCCTGAATGTGAGCCTTGTCAGTGCTGTGGGGCAGAAATTCCTATAAATATTTCTGTATGCCCTGTTTGCTCATGGGAATATGATGAAAAATCAAATGATGATGAAGATTATCCAAGCGAGCAAAATAAAGGCATTTCACTTTGTGAGGCTAAACTTAATTTTGGGGCATTTGCAAATGCATATCCGCCAATTTTATGGGAAAAATAAAAAATCCGCCATATGGCGGATTTTTTTAGACCTAGTAACCGTTTTCATTTTTACAGATATGACAAAATAATTGAATATGTGCACAACTTCAATTATTTTAACAGGTTATTATCACTTTTTACACTATAACACTTAACTTTGAAAATATTATATATTTGCTAGAACTAATACATTATCTATCAAGTGTAATATTCCCAAAATGACTATCAAGACCAGCTATATTATCAGTTTAACAAGTATCATTTTCATTGTAACTACCAGTGATTACTATTTAACCTTTTGATAATGCTTCTATTTGGTTATTATTATCGTATAGATGTACCTTTATCTATAGGATGATTTTTGTATATAGCAATTCATTACAACAAAACATACCATTCATTACATTGGGTGGTTGTAATTATAAAAATACTATATAATAAAATTAAAGAATAATTTAGAGGGGAAAAGAATGAGAATTGCAATTTGTGATGATGACAAAAAAATTTGTACTCAAATAGAAAATACTTTATTAGAATATGCAGAAAAATCTATACAAAATGTTGAAGTGTTAGTATTTTTTAGTGGAGAAGATTTGATAGAATATATGAACAAAGGCAATCTTTTTCAACTAATTTATCTTGATATTGAAATGAAAAAAATGAATGGTGTGGATGTAGGAAAATACATTAGAAAGATTTTAAAAGATTATGCAACTGAAATAGTTTATATTTCAGGACATAATGGATATGATAGACAGTTATTTAATGTCCAGCCATTGCATTTTATTGAAAAACCAATTTCATCAGATATAGTCATTCAAGATTTTGAATTAGCTTTAGAACGTATAGGTAAAAAAACATTATATTTTCACTATCAAAAGGAACACGATACATACAGAGTTTCTGTTAATGATATTATTTATTTTGAAAATTCTAATCGTGAAATAAAAATTATAATGACTAGTGGTAATGACTCATTCTATGGTACATTTGATGAAATTACATTAAGGCTTTCTGGACAGCTATTTATACAAATTCATCGTTCTTTTTTGGTTAACTATAATCATGTTAGTATTATTAGATATAGTGATGTGGTAATGTCAAATGGTGTAACATTGCCTATTAGTCGTGCGAAACGTCAAGAATTTAGACGTATGCAATTACTTGATTTTTAAGTTGGAGGTTTATAATTTGACACTTTATAATATTGTATATTTCATTGGAAATATATTTATGGCATTTGTAATACACAAATATATGCATATATTTTATTATTCAAGCAAGGTAAATCATTTAATAGAAAAAAGTGCATATGTAGTATATTTTATATCTGTAACGATAGTACATTGTTTTATTAAAATACCGATTGCAGTTTTAATTGTTAATCTAATTTTATTGTTTTTTATTTCAATTTTATACGATGGAACATTGAAAAAAGCTCTAGTTGTTAGTTTAATTATTTATTTTTCAATGGCTTTGATTGAAACATTATTTGTATTACTAACAAATAATTTAATGCCAAATCTCGTTACACCTTTAAAATATCAGTCCGAATTTGGAATTGTAATAATGAGAATAATTTGTTATGCATTTGTAAGATTTTTAAGTGGATTTAAAAATATAAGAAATCATACTAGTTTACCATTAGCATATTGGTTAAGTTTATTTGTTATTCCTTCTAGTACAATATTGATGTTATATCCACTATTTATGTCTTATAATATTTCTCGCCTATGGGCTATAATTGGACTTACTTGTGCACTTATAATTAATGTTATGACATTTTATTTATACGACAAAATTTCTGAACTTATGCAAGAAAAGCTCGATAGATGTGTTCAGCAAGACCAAAATCATTTTTATGAAAATCAAGTAGAAATTATGGTTGATGCTCTTGAGAAAATTAAGATGATAAAACATGATTTAAAAAATAAATTATCTCCAATTTATGATTTAGCAAAAATAAGTAATAATAATGAGCTTATAAGTCAAATATCTTCGCTTATGGAATTTTATCCAAGTAATAAAGTTTATTCACAGTCTGGAAATGTTGCAGTAGATAGTATTTTAAATTACAAACTATATGAGGCAAATAAACAAAATATAGAAGTATCAACTCAAATATTTATCCCTAAAGATTTATCACTTCCAACTTTTGATATTGCTGCTATATTAGGAAATTTACTAGATAATGCAAAAGAGGCAACAATTAAAACAAATAATGCATGGATTGAATGCAAAATAAGGTTTGATAGAGGTAGATTGTTTGTTGAAATTACAAATTCTTACAATGGAGAATTATGCAAACAGAAAGAAGAATTTTTATCAATTAAGACTGATAAAGAAAATCATGGTTATGGAATAAAAAGTATAGAAAATACAATAAAACGATATAACGGTGAAATTGAATTTTGGAATGATGAAAACAAATTTACAGCAAAAGTTATGCTTTATGTATAAATAAA
>CALWMO010000099.1 GCA_944381965.1 uncultured Butyricicoccus sp. | reverse complement strand
ACAGCTTGATAATACCGTTGTTATCAATCCAGATGGAACTTCTTATCGTCTAACACAAAAAAATAAGGAGAAAAACTGATGTATTTACCAAACGAGGTAAAATATACATTGCAAAAGCTAAATAAAGCGGGATTTAGTGCTTATGTTGTAGGTGGTGCGGTTAGAGATGCACTTAAAGGTCAAATACCACATGATTATGATTTATGTACATCAGCAACGCCAGAACAAATGAAAGATGTTTTTAATTGTGAAAGAATAATAGAAACAGGAATTTTACATGGCACAATCACTGTTTTAATTGATAACAAACAGATTGAAATCACAACATTTCGTAAGGAATCAGAATATACAGATTACAGACGTCCAGATAGCATAAGTTTTGTTGAAACAATACATGAGGATTTGGCAAGACGAGATTTTACTGTAAATGCTATTGCATATTCGCCTTATGATGGTTTTATAGATTTGTTTAATGGCAGAAGTGATTTGGAAAATAATGTTTTAAAAGCGGTTGGCGATGCTGATAAGCGTTTTTCAGAAGATGCACTTAGGATACTGCGTGGACTTCGCATGGTATCAGAGTATGGGTTTGAAATAGAGCTAAAAACCAAAAACGCATTAAAAGAAAGAGCTAATTTGCTTTTAAATATTTCAGCCGAGCGTATTTCGAGTGAACTTATGCGAATTTTGTGCGGTAGATATGTCGGCAGAGTATTAAGAGAATTTACCGATGTATTTGGTGTTGTTTTGCCCGAAATTTTGCCAATGAAAGGTTTAGACCAAAGAAATTCACATCATATCTATGATGTTTTAGAGCATTCAATAAGGGCGGTTGAGCAAGTGAAAGCAGAGCCTGCTTTAAGATTTGCAGCTCTTTACCATGACACAGGCAAACCAGACTGTATGAGCATAGATGAAAACGGCAGAGGACACTTTTACGCACACCCTAAAATTAGCAAAAAACATACAGAACTTCGCACAGAAAAGCTAAAATTACCAAATGCTTTGAGAGAAGAAATAATACTTCTTGTAGAACATCATGATAATTTTATAAAAGATGAACCGCACATTATAAGAAGAAAAATTATAAAATTCGGTGAACAATGTTTTAGAAATTTAATAAGACTAAAAAAAGCGGATTGCATTGCACGAGGAACACATGAGGAATATTTAACCTATTTTATAAGGCTTGAAAAGCTAGTAAATGAGGTTATAAATGAAAAGCCATGTCTTACAGTTAAAAGTTTGGCTGTAAATGGTTATGATTTAATAAATCTTGGTTTCAAAGGCAAACAAATAGGTGATATATTAAATAAAATGTTAGGATTTGTTATAGAAAATCCAAAGAATAACACAAAAGAAATACTTTTAGAGTTAGTAAAAGAGGGCAGAATATGAAAGAAAAGTTTTTGGAGATTTTTCACAGACAGGTCACAAGAAGGGGGGCAGATAAGCTGCTTGAGTGGCTTGAAAGCACAGATTTTTTCACAGCTCCCGCTTCAACAAAGTTCCATGCGGCTTATGAAGGCGGTCTGGTAGAACATAGTTTAAATGTATATGAAGTTATGATTGCTAAACATTTCGACATGGAAAAAGATGACCTTGAAAGCTTTACTATTGTGTCTTTACTTCACGATATATGCAAAGCGGGATTTTACACTGTCGATTATAGAAATAGAAAAAATGAAAATGGCGAATGGGAAAAAGTGCCTTATTATACTATTGATGATAAATTCCCATATGGTCATGGTGAAAAATCGGTGTTTTTAATAGAGCGTTTTATGCGACTTAAAAACGAGGAGGCTGTTGCGATACGTTGGCATATGGGTGGCTTTGATGACTCAGCAAGAGCTGGAAGTTTTGCAATAGCAAACGCTTATGAGAAATACCCAATAGCAGTTAAACTTCATTTATCAGATTTAGAAGCTACATACCTTCATGAAAATCGCTAATAAAAGCCTAAAAAGTTTTGTTGGTTAGACGGTAAAGGGCGGTTTGCATAGAAAAAGGGTAAAAAAGTTCATATTTATGTAACAATGTTAGCCTTTACTTTATATGCACTTAGGTAGTATAATATTACAAACACAAATTGCAGATTTGGTCGGAAAAGGAGAAACAAACATGGCATTTTATTTTTCAGAACCTTCCCGTACATTTAGTGAATACCTTTTAGTTCCAGGTTATTCATCTTCAGAGTGTATGCCAGCAAACGTTAGCTTGCGTACACCTATTGTAAAGTATAAAAAGGGTGAACAGGCATCTTTATATGCTAATATCCCACTGGTTTCAGCAATTATGCAGGCTGTATCAGATGACAACATGGCAATCGCTTTGGCGAGGGAAGGCGGCATCTCCTTTATTTATGGCTCTCAGACAATCGAAAGTGAAGCTGCTATGGTAGCTCGTGTAAAGGCTTATAAAGCTGGTTTTATCGTGTCTGATTCTAACATTACACCTGATATGACTCTTGCTGATGTTTTGGCACTTAAGGAGAAAACAGGTCACTCTACAATGGCAGTTACCGATGATGGTACTGCAAAAGGCAAGCTGCTTGGTATCGTTACAAGCCGTGATTATCGTGTGTCTCGTATGGATACAACCGAAAAAGTATCAAATTTTATGACTCCATTTGAAAAGTTAATCACTGCTCCAGCTGATACAACTTTAAAGGTTGCAAATGATATCATTTGGGAGCATAAACTCAATGCTCTGCCACTTGTTGATGAAAATCAGCACCTTGTTTATATGGTATTTCGTAAGGACTATGACAGCCACAAAACTAACACTCTTGAGCTTTTAGACGATAAAAAACGTTATGTTGTTGGTGCAGGTATCAACACTCGTGACTATGAACAGCGTGTTCCGGCTCTTGTTGAAGCGGGTGCTGATGTATTGTGTATTGACTCATCTGAAGGCTATTCCGAATGGCAGCTTCGTACACTTAAATGGATTCGTGAAAAGTATGGTGATAGCGTTAAAGTTGGTGCAGGTAACGTTGTAGACAGAGAAGGTTTCCGTTTCTTAGCTGAGGCAGGTGCAGACTTTATTAAAATCGGTATTGGTGGCGGTTCTATTTGTATCACTCGTGAGCAAAAGGGCATTGGTCGTGGACAGGCTACTGCTACTATTGAAGTTGCGGCTGCTCGTGATGAGTATTATAAGGAAACAGGTGTTTATATTCCTATCTGTTCTGATGGTGGTATTGTACACGATTATCATATCACTTTAGCTTTAGCTATGGGTGCAGACTTTGTAATGCTTGGTCGTTACTTCTCAAGATTTGATGAATCACCAACAAACAAGGTTAAAATTGGTGGCACATTTATGAAGGAATATTGGGGCGAAGGCTCTGCAAGAGCCAGAAACTGGCAGCGTTATGATATGGGTGGCGATAAAAAGCTATCTTTTGAGGAAGGTGTAGATTCTTACGTTCCTTATGCAGGTTCTCTGCACGATAACGTAACACTAACTCTTAATAAGGTTCGTTCTACAATGTGTAACTGTGGCTCACTGTCTATTTCTGAGCTTCAAGCAAAGGCTAAGATTACTCTTGTATCTGCTACATCTATTGTTGAAGGCGGTGCACATGACGTTGTGCTCAAGGATTCAACTTTAGCAGCTCATAACTAAACGAGGACAAAATAATGAAAAAAATTGCAAGTTTTGAAGTAAACCATGATGTGCTTACACAGGGTATGTATACATCAAGAATAGATGGTGATATAACAACCTATGATATTCGTATGGTTATTCCAAATGCTGGTATATATTTAGAACCAGCAGCAACACATACTTTTGAACATTTATTTGCAACTTATACAAGAAATAGCGATTTTGCAGAAAATATAATTTATTGTGGCCCTATGGGTTGTCAAACTGGTTTTTATTTTCTGGTTCGTGACCTTGCACCACAAGATGCTATTAAGCTTGTAAATGAAAGTATGAAGTTTATTGCAGAATATGAAGGCGAAATACCAGGAGCAAGCAGAATAGAGTGTGGTAACTATCTACTTCATGACCTTCAGGGAGCAAAACAAATGGCAGCTAATATGATTCCAATTTTGAAAGATTGGAAAGAGGCTGACCTAGTTTATAAGAAATAATAAAAATGCAGCTCATTTGAGCTGCATTTTTACATATTATAGCTGTAATGCTCTTGCAAAAATCTTATATGTTCATCTTTAGGTAAGGCTTTTGAAAATAAAAATCCTTGTATATAATCACAACCGAGCTGTTTTAAAATATTAAATTGCTCTAAATTTTCAACACCTTCAGCCACAACATGAAAGCCTAAATCTTTTGAAAATTTAATTACATTACGAACAATCATTGCATGAACATCAGAATGAGCCACAGGTTCGATAAATGAACGGTCAAGCTTTAAACCGGTTAGAGGTAAAGCACCAAGATAACTGATGTTTGAATAACCAGTCCCAAAATCATCAATGCTAAAATCAATACCAAGAGCTATGATTTTAGACATTACATTTATAATATATTCAAAGGAATGTATCATGATGCTTTCGGTTATTTCCATATGCAGAAGTCTATAATCAAAATCATACTGACTGATGGTTCTTTTAACAGTTTCATAAAAATCCTCTGTGGAAAACTGAGAGGAAGACACATTAATATTTATTTGCACATCAGGCAAATTGTTTTTCTTAAAATACTCAAGCAGTTTGCAAACTTCTTCCATAACAAATTGACCAAGAACACCTATAGTGCCATTTGCTTCTGCGATTGGAATAAAGTCAGCAGGTGAAACCCAACCTAATTCTTTATCATATAATCTAAGTAGAGCTTCGCACTTGGTGAATTTTTTCTGTTGTATTGAATATACAGGTTGATAGAAAACTTGGAAACCATTTTTTCTTACATCACCTTTAACAAGAGAGATTATTCTGTTATCTCTTTCCATTTTTTCTATATCGGAATCTTGAAAATATGTTATAACACCATTTTCGCGTTCAACTTGTTTGGATAGGGTATATTCAAGATGATGTAGTGCCATTTGTGCATTTTCAGCAAATGTAGGAAGCTCTATAGCTACGAAGTTGATTTCTGGAAGAAAAAGTTTGTTTTTGTGACCTATATCATCACAGATAGGGTTTAAAGCAATATCATGAGCTTTTTGTTTATCAATCTCATTTGTAGCTATAAAGGCAAATTTAACTCCACCAATACGATAGATTTTATTTTTGTCGGAATAAAGAGAACAATAATGGTCAGCTAAAGTTTTTATAAATTCATCACCAGCTTTTCGACCAAACATAAGATTATAATTGCTAAAGTTTTTAACTCTCAAAAGATATATGTAAAAAGGGGTTTTTGACTCGAATAAATTCTGAGTATCACGAACAAAAGCGAGTTGATTTGGCAGATTAACAGTAAGGTCTAAATAAGCGATTGTGCTAAGTCTTTTTTCTTTTTCTACTTGTGATGTTATATCATATCCTGTAAAAACAACACTGTTTTGACCATCAGGCTGTATAATATTAACCACATCAATTGTAAGATATTTTTTTAATTTTCTTATATATAATTCAGGTATATGATAAGTATCACCATTATTTTTCATAAAATTAAATGGGCAGGCAGGGCAAGGTGAACTTCTATTCATAAGTGCATTAAAGCAAAGTGCACCACGTTTCATTTCAGGTAAAAGTGATTTTAAATAAGAATTTACAAATGTAACACGATAGGTATTAGGGTTTATTGTGTATGCAGCAGCGTTTATACTGTTTAGCACATCACGCATAACCTCTATGGATTCAGTTACACTTGGCAAGTTAGAAGCCGTACAAATGCAAAGCTCTAGATTATCTCTATATTGCTTTTGAAATGAGATTTTTATCATCTCTCCGTTATTAATATATTTATTTAAAACAGCAGGTTTTTCATCAGTAGCTGTATGTATTCCACATATTTCACAAGGTGTATCGTTTCCGAAAATGAGTTTATGGCATTTAATACCTTCACGATATTCAGGAAAACGTTCTTTAAAACGCTGATTAGCCGAAACAAGCTGATAGTTATCTGAGCATACAACATAAACCATATCTTTGATTTGGTCTATTATAGACTCATTCCAAAAAGATTCCATTTATATATAAACTCCTTTACAATACTTATTGCTTCTGATAATTATAACAGAAAATAACAAAAAATAATATAGATATTAAAAAAATAATTATAATGCAAAAAGATTATAAAAAATATGTTGGAAATTTTTTCAGCATTAGTTTATCATTAAAAGTACAAATCCTAGATATAGAGGAGAAGAGAATATGTATAGTGTAGTTTTAGTTGATGATGAAGCTCTAATCAGAAACGGTATAGAAAGAATGATAAACTGGGAAGAATACGGATTTTCTTTTGTAGGTCAAGCGGCAGATGGGGAGCTTGCACTGCCTATTATAAGGGAAAATAAGCCTGATATTGTTATAACAGATATAAAAATGCCATTTATGGATGGTTTACAATTGAGCAAAATAATAAAACAGGAATTACCCGAAACAATGATTATAATTATAAGTGGATTTGATGATTTTGATTATGCAAAAGAGGCATTGTCAATAGGTGTTAATGAGTATTTACTTAAACCGATAAGTAAAAAGCAGTTTATAGAGGTTTTAATAAATATAAAAGAGCGATTAGATGAAAAAAATAAAAAGCTTAGACAATTAGATGCTCAAATGAAAGAATATTTAGATGCATCTCGCAGTAGTTTGCTTGATGCTTTGTTAAATGGCAGAGAGCCTATAAATACTCTTAT
>CALWMO010000098.1 GCA_944381965.1 uncultured Butyricicoccus sp. | reverse complement strand
AAGGTTAACGTTAACGGTGGTGCAATCGCTCTTGGTCACCCAATCGGTGCTGCTGGTTGCCGTATCTCCACAACTCTTATCTATGAAATGATTAAGCGTGACGCTACTCTTGGTCTTGCTACTATGTGTATCGGTGGCGGTATGGGCGAAGCTCTTATCGTTGAACGTGATGAGCTGTGTAAGTAATTTAAATATAGCTTAAAATAAAAGTCCAAGGGTTGTTTATCATCCCTTGGACTAAATTATATAATGAAAATTTTTTAATTAAATTTTGAAATAAAGAGGACTTTTGTCATGACAGATGTTATAATTGAAAAACAAGGCAATGTTGCGATTGTAAAAATTGAGCATATGAAAGCTCTTAACGCACTTTCTACTGATATGTATGGTCAGCTTGAAGAAGCTTTCGATACACTAGCTAAAATGGATGATGTTTACTGTGTAGTTTTAACTGGTTCTTCCATGGTAAACAAAAAAGGGAAAACTGTAAACTCATTTGTTGCAGGTGCTGATATATCTGAAATGTCCACAAAGACTGTTGCGGAGGGCAAGCTATTTGGCAATGAGGCTAACAGAGTTTGTCAGAAGATTGAAAACTTCAAAAGACCAGTTATTGCAGCAATCAACGGTTTCTGCTTAGGTGGCGGCTGTGAGCTTGCAATGTGCTGTGACATCAGAATTGCATCTGATAATGCACTGTTTGGTCAGCCAGAGGTTGGCTTAGGTATTACCGCTGGTTGTGGCGGTACACAGCGTTTAGCTCGCCTAGTTGGTATGGGTAAGGCTAAGGAGATGCTTTACACCGCCCGTGGCAACTACACCGCACAAGATGCACTCAATATGGGTCTTGTAAACTATGTATACCCTCTTGAAAGCTTAATGGACGAGGCTCTAAAGCTTGCAAATGAAATTGCAGCACAAGCTCCTATTGCAGTATCCCTAACCAAGGAAGCTATCAATGTTGGCATGCAGATGGATATTGATTCTGCACTTAAATTTGAGGGCAACTGCTTTGGTCAGTGTTTTGCAACCGAAGACCAAAAATATGGCATGGCATGGTTCTTAGATAAAAACAAGGACAAACCTGCAAAACATTTCAATAATAAATAATTGATTATCAAGCCAAGTTATGCTTTTTTGCACTAACTTGGCTTGTAGTTTTATCCATATCTTTGTATCTAAATTGTATATTTTCATTTAATTTTTTGACGTTTTTTTAAGAGTTTTTTTATTGTTTTTTGTCATGCTTGAATTTTTTTACAAAACATAGTATATGTTTTTAATCACTACGACAATTTTTAAAAAAAGGGTAGATTTTTCAATATAATTATGTATAATATTAGTTGATAACCTGTCATATTAAAATATTTTAACGAAAAATGCCGATGTGACAAATGCCACTATGTCGCCAGCCAACGCCACTGGCACTGCATATCGGGTATTTTTTATTCCTAAGTAACCACAGTAAATGCCAATTGTGTAAAGACTTGTCTCTGATGCTCCGAGCATCACAGCGGCAACTCTCCCAGTGTAACTATCAGCCCCATATGTTTTGATAATCTCACTGCCTACTGCAAGTCCTCCTCCACCACTTATCGGCTTTAATAACGCTAAAACTGTACATTCTTTAGGAATCCCCAGTATGGACATCAGCGGAGATAATATTTCTCCTGCTAGGTCAATCACGCCTGATGCTCTAAGCATATAAACTGCTGTGAGCAAACCAATAAGTGTCGGTAATATACCTATTGCCGTATCTAGTCCCTTTCTAGCACCCCTAATAAAAACAGAAAAAACATCTATTCCAGTGTAAAGTGCATAAGTACAAATTGCAAACAACAGAAATGGTACCACTGCAGAAATCATTGTATTTCCACCTCGTATTTTATAAAAATTGAAATTTTGTAATTTTTTTACTTTATGTTCCACGTTTCGACAAATTTTTCAATCAAAATGGTGGATAATACAAACTGTAAGAAATAACAACATTATGTACACAGTCAGCATGTTACTTGCTGATATCTGGAAACCTGTTTTTAAGCAATCGTGCCAGAAATAAAACTGTGACGACCGAACACAACGACGCCCCCCAAACAGCTGGCATAATATCAAATGGTTTTGCTGCACCATAGCTCGAACGTATGGCTGCAACAGTTGTAGGAATTATTTGTATTGATGCTGTGTTTAAAATGGTTAGGGTAAGCACACTGTCTGGTGTTCCTCTTTTTCCTGACAAATTATAAAGTCTTGATGCTGCTTGCAAGCCTATAGGTGTTGCTGCATTACTAACACCAAGTAAATTGGCTGTTATGTTTGCACTTATAAGTTCCATAGCTTTTTCATCTTTCGAGACTTTACCAAAAAGTGATTTTAAAAGAGGTCGCATTAAACGGGCTATATGCCCTGAAAGTCCAGACTCGTAAGCAATCTCCATTACCCCAGACCACAAACACATAAGCCCTACAATTTTTAAAATAAGTTCTATCGCTGCTGCTGCACCCTCAGTATATGCTGCCGAAACCACGTCCATTCTATTCGTCAAAAACCCAAAAATAAAACTAATTCCTAAAAAACTAACCCATAATTTAGACAACATTTTTGTCTACCCCCTTATTTCTGAGTGTGTTTGATTTGACAGGTATCTATTTTTTTCAAAGAAAGGTAAGGAATCATTATGAAATCTACTGGTATTGTAAGAAAAGTTGACGAACTAGGACGTATTGTACTACCAATCGAGCTTCGCCGTACACTTGACATTGAAGTAAAGGATGCACTTGAAATTTATGTTGATGGTGCTCAAATTATCCTGAAAAAGTATGAGCCTGCTTGCATTTTCTGCGGAAATGCTAAGGACATTATCAACTTCAAAGGCAAAAACATTTGCCATGAATGTATGGCTGAGATGTCTTCTAAGTAAATTATATGCTAAACGGTTTATTATATTTTATGATAAACCGTTTCTTTTTTCCTCAAATACTTTTCTTTTGTAGCTTTTCCTCCTCTTATATGACGCTCTTTTTTGTTTATTTCCATTATTTCTCTAACTTGCAGATAAAGCGGACGATTAAGTCTATACAAATTACTTGTAATATCCTTATGTACAGTTGATTTACTTATACCAAATTTACTTGCTGTTTGTCTAACAGTAGCTCTGTTTTCAATCATATATTCTGCTAAACAAATTGCTCTTTCTTCTGGCATACCTTTCATTATAAAATCACTCCTTTTAGAGCAATCTTATGCAAGCACTTTTAAAATAATGATTTATATTGAATTTTTATTTTATATTTATTATAATAGTTGTGATGAATTGTCAAAATTTGATTTAATGGGGGATTTTTTTGTTTGACAATATTTTATTATTATTTGCCGTGCTTTCAATGCTTTTAGATAGCACTATCAGACTTTTTCTATGGAAAGACATGGCAAAAGACAAATTTAAATCTTTTATTTATATTTTATTTTCAGTTTTTCCTATAATCGTTTTTATTCATTTTAAACAGCATTTAACATTATTTTATTTATCGTATTTTATTCTATGTTTTTTACAAAACATTGTTATACCTTCAGATAAAAGCAATATAAATCACTCTATTCGTACACGTTTTGTTATGTATTGCAGTATACATTTAACTACCATAGGTGTATTTGCGTTGACTACAAACTATACTTTGCCTGAAGTTTTAACCTTGGATAATATATTCCTAATTTGCACATGTATAACATCATTTTTATTTAGTTTTTTTCGTTTCTCATGCCTTAGAATAAAAAAGGATATTAAATTTGATATACATAATGGTCAGATAAAAGAGTTTGAATATTTGTATAAGTTTTTAAATATAAATATAATATATATTTTTGTTGAGGCTTTGCTTTGTGAGTTCCCACACGCTCTTACAACTAACCTAAGTCCATTACTATGCAGTAATTTATTATCTGTACTTCTTATATCATGTTATATTCAAAGTTTACTCAAAATTCTAAATGAAGATGAGGCAAAAAATTTAAATATTGAGCTTTCTAAATCATTAGGTGATTATAATATAAAACTTGATAAAATGAGAGCTCATGTACATTATGATTCTTTAACTGGTGCACGCTCTAGAATTTTTCTAATACAAGAGGCTATGAGATTGCTTGATAATAATATTCTTTTTTCTCTTGTTTATATAGACTTAAACAAATTAAAAAGTATAAATGATGCTCAAGGTCATAAAAAAGGGGACGAATATCTATTAAATTTTGTAACAAATATATCTTCCAGGCTTAGAGCAGACGATATTATATCTCGCTTTGGTGGCGATGAATTTGTAATAGCCTTTATAGATTCAAAATCTTTTGATATAGGAAGACGTATGCTTTTAATAAATAATTTTATCTTAAAAAAATCACAAGAGTTATCTATTCCTATGCAAATAAGCTACGGCTATCAATCTTCTCATGGATTTAACAATTTTGAAGATATGTTTATTTCAGCAGATAAATATATGTATCAAATGAAAAAATTACATAAACAATTAAACCCTAAATTTACTAGAATATATTGAAAAAGCTGGAGCTTAAAAACTCCAGCTTTTTTATTTAAGAAGATTACTAGCTATAATTGATAATAATGGAATACTTACCATAGAAAATACGGTTGAAATAACAAATATTTCTGATGCATAACGAGCATCTTTTTCATGCCTTTCTGCAAACATAATAACTGTTGCACCTGTAGGACAAGCTACACCTATCCAAACTGTAAATGCAATTTCAAATGAAATAGGCATAAGCATTAAAACAGGTATACAGACTATTGGAAATAATATGAGCTTTAAAAAGCATACATAATAAATCCTAATTTTTTTAAGGCTGTGATATAAGTTACTTTGTGCTATATTACACCCTGCTACCATCATTGCAAGTGGTGTGTTCATAGATGCAATCATATTAATTGGTGAATATATAATTTCAGGTAGTCTTATTCTAAATAAAAACGATACTAACCCAACAAAAACCGCTATAACTGCTGGTGTTATTAGATTTCTCCATGCATTTTTTATATTTGCATTCTTTTCCATGACCAAAATGCCATGTGTCCAAACTAGAATATTAAATACTGTCATATATGCAGTCATATAAAATACGCCTTCAGCACCTAAAATACCATTTATAAGTGGTATACCTATAAACCCACAGTTTGAATATAATGATGCTATTTTTTCAACTGAATAGTTTATATTTTGTTTAGAAATAAGCGGTTTTGAAACAAAAATTGTAATAATATATGTTATAATAGACGCTATTAATGCTAAAATTAAACCATGTAAAAGTTCACTGTCAAACTCCAGCTGATAAGACACCACTATTACAAGTGGAGATACTATCATTAAAAGCAAATTTGACAGTCTTTTATTTGATTTTTCATCTATTATCCCTGTTTTAAATGCAATAATACCAACTATAAGTATTATAAACATTTCTAACATTTTTTCTAATACAATTAAATACATGTTTTTTCCTTTTTAAGTAACTTTCTAATTGTTATAATATAAGATATTGCCAAAGGTAAAAGTGAACCAGGCCATGCAAGTGTATAAGCTACACATATTCCAGTAAATCCAAAATATTTAGATAATATCATACAACCTACCGCACGCATTATAAGCTCCATAATGCCTGCTATTGTAGGAACTAAGCCTTGCCCTAAGCCTTGAAGTGTATACCTTAAAATAAATAGCAATGATAATGACCAATAAAGCACACATGTAACCTGTAAATAAGTAACTGCCATATCATTTACTATTGGTGCATCTTTTATAAATATACCCGAAAGAGGTCTTGCTGCAAAAAATGCAAGTGCAGTAATAACAGCTGTATAAGAAAGCGACATTACAGAACATCTTCTAACACCTGTTTGTATACGTTTCATTTCACCTGCACCATAATTTTGTGCGGCATATGTCGCCATTGTAAGACCAAATGAATTAAGAGGTGTTAATATAATTTGTTCTACCTTTTGTGCTGCTGTAAACGCTGCTACACTAGTTTCTCCCTGTGCATTAAGTACAACCTGCAAAATTATAACACCTATACTTATAATTGAAGCCTGAAAACCCATAGGCATACCAACAATCAAATGTTGAGTCATTTCACTATTTGTAAGCTTAAAATCTCTTTTTTTAATATGAAGTATTGGAAATTTCTTTGAAATATAAATTATACAAAGCAAAGCAGATACAATTTGTGATATAACGGTTGCCAAAGCTGCACCAGATACACCTATTCCTAAACCTAAAATAAATACAAAGTCCAAAATAATATTTAATACACTCGCAATAACAAGAAAAATAAGCGGTGTTCTGCTATCCCCCAATGCACGAAGCACATTAGAAAGAATATTAAACATCATAACCGCAAAAATACCTATAAAAATAATCACAAGATAACTATAAGCATCATCAATTATTTTGGCTGGTGTATTCATTTTTTCAAGTATCCATCTTGTTGCAGGAACGGAAATAGCAGTTAAAACAACAGTTACAACTGTACCAATTACTATATTAGCTGCAAAACTTCGCCTTACACCGTCATAATCTTCTGCACCAAAATATCTGGCTGTTACAATCGCCAAGCCTGAGCTTACACCTTGAGCAAAACCAATAATCAAAAATACTATACTACCTGTACAGCCAACAGCTGCAAGTGCATTTACACCAAGTGTTCTGCCAACAATAAGTGTATCCATCATATTGTAAAATTGTTGGAACAGATTTCCACCTAAAAGCGGAAGTGTAAATAGAAAAATAAGGCGGGCAGGCCCACCTGATGTCATGGATTTAGTCATAAAAAAA
>CALWMO010000097.1 GCA_944381965.1 uncultured Butyricicoccus sp. | reverse complement strand
TACGTTTATTTCTGTTGCACCATAAGATTTACATATGCGAAAAATCGCATCTTCTACTCTATATGTTTCAGCTCCACATTGTAAAAGCCTTTGACCTATATTCATTGAAACCTCTATAAGTTCTGTTGAAGTCAAATCATATTACTCCATTCTTAAAGTCAGTATTTCTTATAAGAAGGATAACATATTTTTGTTTTAAAAGTCAATATTTATAAAAAATACTCCTGCTTTTATTAAAAACAGGAGTATTTCTTTTATTTAAATTTACAAATCACAGATGATATTTCTGCTCTTGTTATATTTGCATTAGGCTTTAATGAACCATCAGCATTACCACTGATTATCTCAGCAGATGTAACATAATTTACTTCATCTTTAGCCCATGATGGTATATCTTTTGCATCTGTAAATGACATATTTTTAGTGACATAACCTTGAGGTAATGAGCGAGCTATAACCGCCATAACCTCTACACGTGTAATAGATGCATTTGGATTAAAATATGTTTTTCCATTTGAAGATGCCTGCCCTGTCATAATACCTGCATTATATACAGCAGACACCGCACCTTTAGCCCATGATGGTATTTTTTCAGCATCATCAAATGGCAGATTGGTTGATGAAACATCTAAGTCAAGAACATTGGACATTAAAACTGCAAATTCAGCACGAGTTAAATTATTATTAGGATTAAACTTCCATGTTCCATTGGCTGATTGAGAACCGTTCATAATACCTCGGTCTGAAAGCAGATTTATATATCCTGCTGCCCACGACTTTGAGATATCTGTGAATTTACTGTCTGTGCGTGTACCCGCGTTTACTGTCCAAACTTTTCTTGATAAATTACCTGCATCATCTGCTACTTCAAGTATAATAACATGAGTCCCAGCCTCTAATTTATCTGTTGTAATATACAGCATTGCGGTTGACTCACTATAATTAGGATATAGTGACACTCCATCAACATAAATCCTTATATTGTTCTTTCGAACAGGGGAGGACTGCCCATTTTGTGAAATTTGAGCCGCTATATATGCCGACTGACCAGCAGAAATATTTATATTGCTTTCAGTTACAGAGATTTTGGGTGCATCTGTATTTGTTATAGCTACCTCACTTAACAGTATATGGTCAAGATATAATGTTCCGTTTTCAGGTGCATTCATCAGTTTGAGACCTGTGAAATAAACTGCATTTTGTGGCACATCGGCTGTGAGCTGACGATAATAAGACTGAGCCGACCTATTAAAAGGCACTAAGATTTGTTCACCATTTGCATCAGTAAATACTGCTTGCATATCACCTTGATTATTTTCAAGCATTGCCCATAATGTAATTACCTTTTCACCGTTTATAGTTACTGGTGAAATAGATAAATCTGCATTTGTTTGACTATACTTCACATCAAGTGCATTATATCCTCTTATTACATTATCATATGTAACAGATAGATTAGCATTATTTGATGTAAATGGCTGAGCTTCATTTTCAAAATCAGCTATAACTTGCAATTTCTGTGCTTCACCCATACCAACTGATACTGAAATAGTCTTTGTAACACCATAACGTGATGCAGTAATTGTTCCTGTACCTGCATTAGTAGGTGTAAACAAACCATTTGATATTGTACCCAGATTATTGCTTACACTCCAAGTTATTTGGTCATTTGAAGTTGCTACTTTTATTGCATTTCTATATGTAACTGCATCTATTTGTATAGGCTCACCAACCTTTGTAGATACAGATGATACTGCTTTACCGTCTTTATAAAGCGACATAGAAGTTGGTTCATCGGTCACATATATTTGCATACTTCCAGTAGCACCGCTTGAAGTTGATGCTGTAATAGTTACTGTTCCAACCTCTACTGGTGCATGATATACTCCATCAGCAACCCAACCTGCACTAGCTGTGTATGTTATTTGCTCATCAGTTGATGTCTTCTTAAAGGCACTATCTAAAACGGTTGTAGTAAATGGTACTTTACCACCTAAAAGCACATAGCGTGTTTCAGGTTCTAAGTGTATATTTTTAGCTATACCATCTGATACTGCATTATTTATAAGGAAAATATAAGTTGAGCATTTTCTTTCACTGCCATCAGATGGACTTGTTACAGTAGTTGACTTATCATTTTTAGGATTTTTGATAGTCATTGCAGATGAGCCACCACCATCAAGACAAACAGCTGATACACAGCCAAGCTGTTTAAGCTCTGAAGCAAGTTGTTTTGCAGTTAAACCTTTACTATAACCAGATTGAGCACCATCAACTTCATAGAGTAAAACAGTTCCGTCAGCTTTAACACCAGCAGCAGACCTTGCAGCAAGTGAAGTTGCAGAGTCAATGCCTGAAGTTGTAACAACTCCATCTGTAATAAGCTTTTTACCACCTACTGCATATACTACATCACTCCACCTAGAGTCATTAGTATTAAAAGTTATTGTTATTTTTTCGCCTATCTGATAATCAATCCAAGGCATAGTTGTATTATCATCACGTCTTGTAAGTATCATTTGATTATCTTTAATAGGGAAGGACTCACTTCCTGAAATTTTATCAACTACTGTTAACGTTATAGGCTGACCTATTTTAAGAGTAGATGGGTCATCATACTCCATAATAATGCTTTGTCCGGCTGAACCAAAATGAGTTTCGCTTGAGTAATATTTATCTAATAAATATAAACCTCTTGTTGTTCTGGTTTTATTGTAGTCAAAAACTGTGATTTTACCACTATCACCGGACACAACTATACTGCTTATAGGGTCGCCTATTATAGCTGAACCATCAGCCATAAAACCTATTGCAGATTCCCAATCGGTAGCAGCTATCAGTCTGCCGTTATCTACAAAAAGACCAGTAGGCACACCATCAGAAAAAGAGAAAAAGTCTGCATTTATTCCGCCTATTACATCTAAGCCTTGACTTTCAAGAGATGATGATATTTGTGAAATAGATTTTCTATTTCCATAAAACTCATCACCTGATTTAACACCTATCGGTGTTACAGATGAATTAGGTGTATACGTGATAATAGAGGCTTTTTGTACTCCGCTTTCATTATAACCTTCTTGTCTTGTATATGTAGTGCCAATACCTATTGGATATGAATATTCTGTCCAACCAGTAAGTGCAAAAGCACTCTGACTTAATAGCATTGTACATGCTAAAGCAGAACCTACAATTTGTTTTACTTTTGAAAAATTCATAATAATCCTTTCTTTTAAATGCTTTGCAGTAAATCTTCTACAAGTTCACTAAGTCTTGGACTTCTAACAGACCTATCTGACACCTGACGATATATGTGCTTTCTTGCATTATAAAGTTTACGCATTTCTGTCATGCGGTCTGTACGTTTATCAAGAAGTGGACGATTTGATGAACTTTCTAAATTCTTAACTATTCTGTAAAATGGCGTGTCTAAATGTATTAAAAAACCTGTCTGTTTTATTATTTGAACATTTTCAGGTTTAAGCACTGCACCACCACCAAGAGAAATTACAGCACCATCTATCTGACAAATCTCTTTTAAATATTTTGTTTCAAGCTGACGAAATACATTTTCGCCATCTTGTTCAAAAATCTCTGAGATTGTTTTACCTTCTTTTTCTTCAAGGTATACATCAGCATCAATATGCTTTAGCCCCATAAATCTGGCTAGTTTTTTACCAACAGTTGTTTTACCACTGCCCATAAAACCACAAAGTACAAGATTATTTTTATTATATTTTTCTATTAAACGTTTAGCTGACATTTGAGCTAAAACCCTTCTTGCTATGCTATCAAAAACACCCCACTCAAATTGTGTATTATTCCATATAGTTTGAGCTGCGGCAGCCTGCATAACTAGCATATATATACCATTTCTAGTTTTAACATCACGTTTTGCCAGTTTCATTGTAGATGTTTTTGGAGGATTATATATAGCATCAAACACATATTTTGTTTTTCTTGGAAGGAAATATAGTGGTTTTTTCTCCTCGTTTGGATACATTCCGAGAGGAGTACCATTTATAACTATTTCAACATCTTTGGGTATTTGCTTTCTTGTGCATACGGTTATTTTAGCATTTGGTATAGATGCTTTAAGTTCATTTTTTAATTTATATGCTTTATCTAGCGACCTGCCAGTTATATATAAATTAGCTCTTGACTTTGCACAGTGATATGCCATAACAGTAGATGCACCGCCATAACCTATAACCAAAGTCTTTCTATTTTTAAGTTCTATACCATCTTTCTCAAGAGTAGATGCAAAACCAAAAATATCAGTATTATATCCGATTGCTTCACCATTTTTAAACTGTACAGTATTTACAGAATGCAAATCCATAGCACTTGGGTCTATTGCATCTAATAAATCTATAACCGCTTTTTTATGTGGTATGGTTAGATTTATGCCTTGAAGTTTTTCTTTTGCAAGATTCATTGCTTCTTCAAGTTCTTCTGGTTTTATAGCTATGGCTAAATAATCAGCTTCCATATTAGCAGCATTAAAAAGCTGAGCATGCAGCTCTGGACTCATTGTATGACCAAGTGGCCAGCCAAAAAGTGCATATGTTGGGCGAGTAGGCTTAAACTCTTTAAAATCTTCAAGTGTTAAAACCATCATACGCCTCCTAATTTTTTGAGTGTATCAAAGAAATCAGGGTAGGAGATAGCAACTACCTCTGGGTTTAGTATTTCGCTTTCACCCTCGCAACCTAATGCACAAATCGCCATGCTCATAGCAATTCTATGGTCGTTATATGTTTCAAAGCTTGCACCACTTAACTTGTTGCCGCCGTTTATAATCATACCGTCATCGGTTTCCTTAACATCTGCACCCGCTTTGCTAAGTTCACAAACCATAGCCGCAATTCTGTTAGATTCCTTGACTTTTAACTCCTCGGCATCTTTTATAATTGTTTGTCCCTCTGCAAACGCAGCAGCTACTGCAAGCACCGGAAGTTCATCTATAAGGCGTGGAATAACTTCTCCGCCAATAACAGTACCTTTTAACTTTGATGACTTTACAGTTAAATCACAAGTTGGCTCAACTTCATCTCTAAAGTTGCTTTCTGTGATATCTGCACCCATAGCCTTTAATACATCTAAAATACCTGTACGAGTTGGGTTAACTCCTACATTTTTAATTGTAATCTCGGAGTTTGGAATAATAGCACCTGCAACAAGGAAAAATGCAGCAGATGAAATATCAGCAGGTACAGCTACATTTTTAGCGGTTAAATCTTCTGGTGGAGTTAAAACAATAGTTCTGCCTTCACTTTTAACATCAGCACCCAAAGCTCTAAGCATACGCTCGGTATGGTCACGAGAACATGCAGGCTCAATAACAGTCGTTTGACCTTCTGCGTATAATCCCGCTAATAAAACCGCACTTTTAATCTGTGCAGATGCAACAGGTAATTCATATGTAATACCAGTTAATTTATTATTTGCACCATGCAGAGTAAGAGGGCAGTAATTTCCGTCTACACCGTCAATCTTTGCACCCATTTGGCTAAGTGGAGTTATAACTCGTTTCATAGGGCGTTTTTGAATAGATGCGTCACCTGTCATAGTTACGTCAAAATCTTGACCTGCAAGAATACCACAAAGCAGGCGAGTAGTAGTACCAGAGTTACCGGTATAAAGCTGTTCATTTGGACATTTTAAACCGTGCATACCTACACCATGCACAACAACTTCTTTATCTGATACATCTATCTTTACGCCCATTTTACGGAAACAGTCAATGGTGGAAAGGCAATCTTCACCCATTAAAAAACCTGTTATATGTGTTGTACCTTTAGCAAGTGCACCAAACATAACTGCACGATGTGATACAGATTTATCCCCAGGTACAGTTATAACTCCTTTTAAGCCATTATCTATCTGTTTAATTTTCATAGTAAACCTCATTATTTTGCGTTATTTGATAGCTCCCCAAAAGTCTAAATGATGAAAGCTCTTCGGATAACTGATATATTAAAGACCTTGTATCCTCATTTGCAAGGCTGCCTTCAAAATCAGCGTAAAATCTATAATTCCAAGGTGTTTCAGCAAGCGGTCTTGAATGTATTTCTGTAAGGTTTATATTTCTGTCAGAAAACATAGAGAGTGCTGCGGCAAGTGTGCCTTGTTCGTGTGGCAGAGTAAATGCAATGCTTACACGATTATCATTTTCACTTGCAGAAAGCTTTTTACTGATAGCTACAAAACGTGTCTGATTGGTTTTATCATCATTTATACATGCAGCTAATATTTTAAGACCATAGAGCCTAGCAGCATCTTCTGAACATACAGCAGCTTTTGCAATATCATTAAAATCATGTATTTGCTGTGCAGCTACCGCTGTGTTAGTTGTCTTACACAGCTCAAACCCTTTTTCCTTGAGATAGTTTTTACACTGGTCAAGTGCAGGAGTGATAGAGTAAACCTGCTTGACATCATCTATTGTAGCACTATTACACCCTGCAAGGCAATGGCGAATATCATTTATATGTGACCTTGAAATATGTAAGTCATATTTCATAAGCAAATCACACACTTCATTTATAGTGCCAATAGATGAATTTTCAATAGGCACTACACCTATTTCCGCTCTGTCTTCTGATACAGCTTTGAAAACATCTTCAAAAGTTGCTACATGAAAAATGTTTTCGGCATTTTTAAACATTGCTTTTGCGGCTTGTGATTGATAAGAAGCGGGTAAGCCTTGATATACAACTGTTTTAGGTGTGTGATTAGGTTGTGAGTAATGATATTTGAGCTTTTCAGGGTTTTGCTTTAGCATATACTGATATTGATGCATACGGCTTACTCTAATAGATGTTTTTAGCATAGATATATATTCATGTTTTATATCTTCTGGCA
>CALWMO010000096.1 GCA_944381965.1 uncultured Butyricicoccus sp. | reverse complement strand
TCACACTTTTTGTGTTTTTTATGGTATATATGGAGCGTTTTTAACTGCTTCATCCATAAGGACTTGCTGACTGTTTATAATTTCCTCGCCATTTTTACGTTTGCAATGACGTAAGTGACCATGTGAATTGTGTATTCTAGCTTGAATATTATCTTTCATATAAATATCAAGTATATCATGTATTTTTTCTATACATTTTTTATCATACACAGGACAGGCGATTTCTACACGTTTTTCTGTATTTCGGGTCATCATATCAGCAGAGGCAATATAAATTTTCTCATCATCGCCAGTGCCAAAACAGAAAATTCGAGAGTGCTCAAGAAAACGTCCAACAATAGAGCGAATTGTAATATTTTCTGTTTTATTAGGTACAGATGGTACTAAACAACAAATACCACGAATGATTAAATCAATAGGTACACCTGCACAAGATGCTTCGGATAATCTATCAATTATATCTCTATCTGTTAAAGAGTTAAACTTCATAATAATTCGACTTGGTAAACCTGTATTTGCTTTTTGAATCTCACCTTCAATAAGCTCTAATATGCGGCTTTTAAGCAGATTTGGAGCGATAAGCAGTTCACCACGTTCTGTAGTAGGTATGCCAAGTGCCATGTGCTGAAAGAAATTTGCCGCATCTTCACCGATTGAATTATTAGAGGTCATAAGAGATAAATCGGTGTATTGCTTTGCTGTTTTCTCATTATAGTTACCTGTGCCAATCTGAGTTATATACTCAGTACCAGTTTGGGTTTGACGAGTAATAAGACAGATTTTAGAGTGTACCTTTAAATTTTCTATACCATAAATAACCCTACAGCCTGCATGTTCGAGCTGTTCTGCAAGTGCAAGGTTATTTTCTTCATCAAATCTTGCACGAAGTTCTACAAGTACAAGTACTTCTTTACCATTTTCGGCAGCATCACACAGATAACTGATAAGTTTTGACTGTCTAGCTACACGATAAAGTGTAATTTTAATGGAAACAGTATCAGGGTCAGAAGATGCTTCACGAATTAAACGTAAAAATGGATTCATGCGTTCATAAGGATAGTGTAAAAGTATATCACGCTCAAGTACTTGAGGAAGCACAGGTGTATCAGCAATTAGCATTGGTGATGGTTGAGGAGTCCATGAAGGATAAAGCAAATCTTTATTAACTACCATGCTTTCAAGTGCAAATACATAACCAAGATTTAAAGGGGTTTGCACTTCATAAATTTGCTCAGGGTGAAGATTGAGTCTGGAAAGCAGAAAATCACGAGTTGAATTATGCAGTTTACCTTTATACTCAAGACGAACTGGTGCAAGACGCATACGTTTTTTAAGCAGTTTCTTCATCTTTTGACGCATATCTGGCTCAATTTCGATATCATCATCGTCATCATCAGGGCTTATATCTGCATTTCTTGTAACACGAATTATAGCTTTTGATTGCACTCTAAAGCCTTTGAAAATGCTAGATAGCTTGCTTAAAAGAATATCTTCAGTTAAAACATAACGCAAACTATCTTCATCAGGCAAACGCACAAAAGCAGGCAGAGCTGTTGGAACTGGTAAAAGACCAAACATTGAAAGCTCCTCAAAACGCAAACGAGCAGCAATATATAGCTGTCCGCTAGGCAGGTGAGGGAATGGGTGATGTTGGTCTACAACCTGTGGAGATAAAATTGGTAAAGCTCTTGTTTTGTACCAGCGGTCGACATATCTTTTTTCAGACGCAGTTAATTTATTGTAAGAAAGCTGCTCAACACCGTTTTTTGCAAGCTTGTCAGAAAGCTCATTAAATACTTTATCACGCCTTTTAACAAGTGGAATACAACTTTCGTATATATGTTCAAGCTGTTGGGAAGCTGTCCAACCGCATTTATTATCTGGAACATCTTTAGAGTGAATTGCAGCTATATCTGTAAGAGAACCCACACGAATCATAAAAAATTCATCAAGATTTGAGCTGAAAATGGATACAAACTTGAGCCTTTCAAACAAAGGTACAGTTTCAGATTCAGCCTCTTCGAGTACACGGCTATTAAACTGAAGCCATGAAAGTTCACGACTACAAGTGTAGCTTATATCAAGGTTTGGTCGTTTTTTGCCTTCATGTTTTTTTGACATGACAAATCTCCTTTTTGCTGGGAATAAAAAAATACCGCAAGCCAAAACAGTATTGGCTGCGGATTAACAATTTATAGATAAAACAGATTACAGCCAAATAATCTGGAGTAAAAATACATTAAAAAACCACGCTTTTGACGTGGTAAGACGTCGGAAATCTGAGATGACAACCGATTATTCTTCACTTTTTTGAGGGTAATTGTCATCGTCAAAAATGAAGTCGTCGATGTCAGGACGGTCAGGCATTTGTGGTCTGATTCTAAAAAGCATAATCTTCACCTCCTTAGATAGTATTTACAAAATTTTAAATGCTAAATAGCACCCGCATATATATTATATCACAGAAAAAATGCGAAACAAGGGGATTTTTCTGTGAAAGTTTTATAAAAAATGTGTAAAATCATAACTTTTATGGGGCAATAATGCTTTAAAGCATGAAATTATGATAAAAATATAACAATTTAAATTTTTATATAAATAATGTAAAAACAATGTAAATTTTTCGTTAAGAGAAAAACAAAAGCAGTAATGACATTCATTACTGCTTAATAGGCATAATAAATCCCCACCACTGCCGATGTAATCCCATTGCTAACCTGCACGTTAGAGCAGGTGGGTTTCCTATTCCATATATCTGTGCTTCCAACGTCCGTTTTTGATTCACGGGAGGCCTGCAACTCCATATGGAAAGATTATTCGGAATCCCTTATAAGAGATGTGGGTTGAAAAAGGATTACTGTCAAACAGGGTAGGGATAAAAAATTATTCTTCTTCGTACATGTCTTCTACACGTTCCATAACGATTTCAAAAATCTTATCAGCTTCAGCTTCATCTTCAACAGTCGCAAGAATTTCTTCGCCATTTTCTTCAACTACTTTAAGAATAACAACTTCTGCCTCCTCATCAACTGCAAGCTCAGCTGGGATAAACGCCATATAAGTTTGACCGTCAACTTCAACGGTATCGATATGCTGGAACTCAACTTCGTTGCCGTCCTCATCTGTGAGAACAACATAATCGTTGCCAAATGCTTCGCTCATAAAAATGAATCCTTCCTAATTCAAGTGCGTAAGTACGCAGTTCTTTTATATACATAGAATATTACAAAATACATAAAATTTCAACAGTTTTCTTAAAACATGCATTATTTTGTAACTTAAATTAAAAGACTTCCTGTGATTAAAAAAGATACACTATATTATATGCATTTGTCAAGCGGTCTATTAATATTTTTTAGTTAATGTTTTTGTGCAATATTTTCGAAAAAAATCTTGACATGTGCTTTAAAGTCTGATAGACTATCTGAGGAAAACAAAGTAGGACGTTATAGTCCTCACCCGCCGCACAAGCAATCGGGTCAAGAATGCCAAAATCTCTTACATAAGGGTTTTTTTGTCTTGATTCGGATAGCTTGGCTGTCCGTTTTTTTATGCCCAGTGCATATACTAAATTTGTTAGTTACTATTTTGGGAGGTGCTTTTGTATTAGCAGCATGGAACATCAGATCAATGAAGAAATTCGTGACAAGGAAGTTCGTCTTATTGGCGATGAAGGAGAACAGCTAGGCATTATGTCAAGCAAGGAGGCTCTTGAAGCTGCCATTGATAGAGGAATGGATCTTGTTAAAATCGCACCACAGGCTCAACCACCAGTTTGCCGTATTATGGACTATGGTAAGTTCCGTTTCGAACAGGCAAAGCGTGAAAAAGAGGCTCGCAAAAATCAGCGTGTTGTGGACATTAAAGAAATCCGCCTGACTCCAGGTATTGACGTTGGCGACCTTAACACTAAGGTTAAAAACGCTTGTAAATTCCTGAAAGGCGGCGACAAGGTCAAGGTTTCAGTTCGTTTCCGTGGCCGTGAAGTTACTCATTCTTCACTAGGTCTGGATCTGCTCGAGCGTTTTGCAGATCTCTGTGCTGAAGTTGGCACTGTTGAGAAAAATCCCAAGCTAGAAGGTCGCCAGATGCATATGTTCTTGGCACCTAAAAAGGATAAGTAAAATTTTAACGCATGTCTGTTAGTTTCAGACATAAGCAATGAGAGGAGTTTAATAATATGCCTAAGATTAAGACCCATAGCGGTGCTAAGAAGAGATTCAAGGTTACCAAGAACGGCAAAATCAAGCGTGCTCATGTTGGTCGTCGTCACATTCTAACTAAGAAGAACACTAAGCGTCTTCGTCACCTGCGTAAGGAAGGTTTCGCTGATTCTACTAACGTAGCTCAGGTAAAGCGTTTAATCCCTTACATGTAATTTAAAGTATTTAGTAAATATCTGGAGGTTTTTATAAATGGCTAGAGTTAAGGGCGCAATGATGACCCGTAAAAGAAGAAAGAAGATTCTAAAGCGTGCAAAGGGCTATTTTGGTGCTAAGTCCACCCACTTTAGAACCGCTAATCAGGCAGTTATGAAGTCCCTTAAGTATGCTTACATCGGTCGTAAGCACAAGAAGCGTGACTTCCGTCGCCTGTGGATTACTCGTATTTCTGCAGCTTGCAAGATGAACGGTATCAACTACAGCCGTTTTATGAACGGTCTGAAGAAGGCTGGTATCGAAATTAATCGTAAGATGTTAGCTGAGCTTGCTATTAATGATAACACTGCTTTCGTAGCACTTGTTGAAAAGGCTAAGGCTGCTCTTTAATTTTTAATATCTAAGACCAGATTAAAAATCTGGTCTTTTTCTTTTTTTGTGTTAATTTTGTGATGCTTTTGGGAAATGATTGAGTTTCTTTACTTAAAGTGTTATAATAACCTAGTATTGCACAAATTATAAATAGGAGATAATAAATTATGGTTAAAAGCTATGTAAAACGTATTGCTGCTACCGCTGTTATGACAGCTGTCTGTTTAGGTGCAACCGTTCAAATTGGTTTGCCTGATGTTGCTTATGCAGTAGATACATCTGATAAAGAAGTTATGATGACTATAAATGGTACTGATATCCTAAAAAATGAATATGTAGACTATTATAGTTATTGTAAAGCTATGATGGAGTCAAGTTATGGTATGGGTGAATACATTTGGAGTATGTATCCAGAAGCTGTTCAGCAACTTGTAGCAGCTACTGATAATAACTGCCTTTATGCTCGCACTGTAGTTGAAAAATTTAATGAGCTTGGACTAAGTTTAGATAAAGCCCGTAACAAAACTTGGCGTGGCTCTGCTTGGGATTTAAAACAGACTAAAAATGAAACAATTTCCAAGCTGGCTGAGCAAGGTATGACTTTTGATGAGTGGCTTGAGTCTATGGGTATGGACGAAGAAATGTATGATAATATCTTTGCTCAAGGCTATTATTATGAAGCATTAAATGATTATTACTTCGGTGTAGGCGGTGAAAACGCCCCAGATGAGGAGGAAATCAAAGCAGAATTTGAAAACTTTTATAAGGCTAAGCATATCTTAATTATGAATACTGATGAGTATGGAAATGAGCTAACTGGTGATGCTTTAGCTGAAAAAGAAGCACTTATTAAGCAAATTCAACAAGAGCTTGCAGATGGTGCAGACTTTGATGAGCTTATGAACAAATATAGCGAGGATACTGGTCTTGTAACAAATCCTAACGGATACATTTTCCAAGATGATGGCAGCTTTGTTGATGAGTTTGTACAGGGTACTCAGGCTCTTGAAATTGGCGAGATTTCATCTGAACCTGTTAAGTCCGATTACGGTTGGCATATTATAAAGCGTGAAGCTCTAACCGATGAAGATTATGAAGCTTATCGTCCACAGCTTGTGTATAACTTAACTGGTATGACAATAGACAGCCTTATTGAGCAGTGGATGAGTGAAGCTGAAGTTACTTATCCAGAAGGTCATGAGGATTTAACAATCGCTGATATTTTAGGAGAGGAAGCAGGCAATGTGCCTTCTATGGAGGACTTGCTCGGTGGTTCTTCTTCAACTGATGATGGTACATCTTCAACCACTGAAGATGACACTGCATCTTCAAGTGCCGCAAGCTCATCTGCTGAATAAAAGAGTGATTAATTATGCAATGTGAAACCTGTATGTATGGTCAGTACGATAACGAGTACGACGAGTATATATGCGATATGGTATGGGACGAAGATGTAGCCGCAAGACAAATGCAAGGCTTTTATAGCACATGTCCATATTATAGAAACGGTGATGATTATAGCATTGTTAGAAAGCAAAATTAAAAAATCCGCCTTTATAGGCGGATTTTTTTAGTCTTGTAGAACATCATAGCTAGTTTCACCTGTACGAACCTTAACAACATTTTTGGATTCGTAATACGAAAATCTTAATCATTTGCAAATTTTAGTATCTACAAAAGTAGATACAGCACTTGTTAATTTTACATCTGTAGAGCCTACAACACCATCTGCAAAAAAATCAAGAGTGCCGATAAATTTACCGCCTGCACCAAACATCAGACCAAAACCGATAAACCAGAAAAGCGGTGTGCCTAAACAAAAGTCCATTAAGTTTTTCATGATAATGTTACCAGCGTTTTTAGCTCTGGTAAAGCCTGTTTCTACCATTGCAAAGCCTGCCTGCATGAAAAATACCAGTGCTGCACCAATGAGCATCCAACCAGTGTCTAAAGCACTTGCTAAGTTTGTGATATTCATTTTAAAAACCCCCTTAGTTTATAAAAAAAGACGTGTACTCGAAAAATTTCAAGTACACGCCTTTGTGTATGAGTGAAAAATATTAAACGTAAAATAGTAAATCGCCATAAGTTGGAAGTGGATAATCTTCTTTTGCAATTTTGCCTTCAAGTGCAT
>CALWMO010000095.1 GCA_944381965.1 uncultured Butyricicoccus sp. | reverse complement strand
CGACTAAAACAAGAACGTTTATACGCTTGTTCCTGTTCTATATCAAGCATTTTCATTTTTTCACCTGCTTTATTGGTTTGTTTTTAATGCATTTGCTTTTTTAACAGCTTGCCATTTGCGAATTTTACGACATTTAAAGCAAATCTTATTTTGTTTTCTTTCAAAGAACGTTGTTCCGCACCTTACGCAAAACTGAGGTGGGATTTTTTTAAACGATATGCAGCTATCACAGTTATTTTCATTTGCTGTACAACCCTTTATGTTATCCCAGTGTAAGCACATTTCTTTTTGCCAATATGGTTCATAACCTAACTCATTCATGCGTATTCTAAGTAATTTACTAAATTCGCCAATTAGCTTTTTAGTTTTATATTTATACTTAGTTTGTTTAACTGTTGGTTCTGGTTTTCCATAACCCCACTCACCGTCTTGTAGCATGACCCTTACTTTATCAGCGTTTTCAGTCCAGTAAGTTTCATAAACACGACCCCTTATAGCTTTTTCAGAGCGACCAATAATATCAGCTATTTGACTATAACTAAATCCATCACGAATCATATCAGCTAATATTTTGAATTCATCTTTAGACCAATTATTGTGATTGTATGCTTTTAAGGGACGTTCTTTAATTTTCAAGTCTGTTATTCGCCTTTGTATTGCACCAACTGAACGATTAAGTTCATGTGATAACTCTGTCCATGAATATTTATATTGCTTTAACAGCATTTTTAAACGTTCATCTTCAAGCTGTGTCCATGGCTCTTTTTTGAGTTTTGCTCTAGAATCTAAACGTCTTTGTTTGTCTACCCAAGCGGGTTCAGCACCAAGAGCATGTTTTTCCATTTTTGAAAAATCTAAAAATGATTTATTCTTTTCTGCCCATTCCCAAAACTCATCAAGGTATACAATTCTCCAATGATTTTTACGATATGCCTTTAAATGAACAGGTAGACCTCGTTCTTCTACCCAACTTTTAGTTTTATAAGTATATCCCGCTCGTGTACCATTAAAAGCTATAATAAGCTGATTAAGAGTTATGTATTCACTAGCATTAAGAAATGGCCCTAAACCTATCTTGGTTGCTTTCTGTACAACTGCACCTTCACTACGATTTAAATTTTTAGCAATCGTTGCAGGTCTTAACCTACCCCATTCTTCAGACAAGTATTCTATTTCTTTACTTGTCCAGTTTTTATTAGCTCTTATCATAATTATTATTTAAAGCCAAACATCTTCACGCACCATGCAATGTGCTGTTTATAAGCCTGATGGCGAAAATCTCGCCAAACCTTCATAGCCTTACAATATCGCCTAACATTGACATTACAGAATTCTTTATTATTGCAAGCTTCACAAGGTACTGCACCTTGCTTTGCCATTTTTTCAATTAGTGTCATAATTTCGCTCCCTATATCTTTTCATTTCCTCCAACCAATCTAATTCCCATTGCTCAAGTGGCTTATCTATATCGTCTGTTTGAGTTTCAATAGGTCTATGGTGTTGAATTGTTTTATAAATATAAGGCTCTGGCTCTTTTATATACTTATTTCTTGTCTGCTCCAAGATAGCTAAAATCTGGTCTGATGGCTTACCCTTTAGGTATAAATTTTTAATGGCAGTTAAATGTGACTTATTCGGTTCACGTTTAAAAATAGAAATAAAAAGCTCTTTGTATGAGGAAAGGAAAAGGGAAATGTCTTTTTCCTCTACCTCTTCCTCTATATCTTTCTCTATCTCTTTCTCTTCCTCTATCTCTTCCTCTTCCTCTGTCGTAACATTTTTGTTACATTGTGCGTTACTAACCGTTACATTAGTGTCACAATGTGACGCTTTCAACTGTTTGCAATCTTCTTTACTCTTACGCATTTTACGCATTCTCTTAGCAGATTCAGATTCAGAACCAACATTTTCAACTGCCTCTGGAAGAAAAAAAGAGCCATTTTCATATTCTTCTATAAGCCCATGTGACTTTAAAAAAGCAATGGTAACTTCTACATTTTCGGGTTCTTCATATAAAATTGATGCAAGTTCTTCGGCAAATGTTTCTTCTACACCCTCAAAATCAATAACGCCATCATTTTTAATAGCCATCAGTTGCATTTTAAGGTAAATGATAACGTAAGTGTCACCGCCTGCAATTCTTCTAAGCTTTTTCATTCGAAGACTTCCGAAAAATTCATCACGCAGTTTAAGCCAATAATATTTTTTTGCCATGGTTTGCCCCTCCTTTCGGTGCTATTCTGGGCAAATTTCAACGTTTATTAAGGGGAATTCCTCGCTAAAACGCTTTAAAATCTGTATTTCATTTGTATGATGACGGCTTAAATGCATAAGCCAAATCTTTTTTACCTTGCTTAAATCCAGTTTTTTTAGATAACAAATCAGCTTTTCAAGCTCAAAATGACTCTTTTTGATACGCTCGGTAAGTAGAGTTGATGTGTAACCATCTTCTAAAAGCTCGCTCTGAAAGTTACACTCTATTGCAATATAATCAAGATTTTTAGCGATTACATTCATATTTGCAGTATCAATAGCGAAAAGCAAAGTTTCATCTGTGTGTTTGTCGTGCACAATCCAGCCAAGAGGCTCAGCAGTATTATGAAACACATTAAATGGATAAATCCAAAGCTTACCTATTTCAAAACTAACACTTGCTTTGACTATCTTTGCAAGGCTCATATCCTCTTTATGTGAAACCGCCGTACCCTCTGACATATAAATAGGCACACCACGCTTTAAAAGCTGACTGACTGCCTTTGCATGGTCGTTATGTTCATGGCTTACCAAGCAGGCGGTTATGCCTGCAAGGTTGTAGCCTAAACGTTTCTGAAGTTCTTTGATTGTTAGTCCGCAGTCAAGTAATAATGTTGTTTCACCATCACTTACAATATAAGCATTGCCCTTGGAACTGCTTGCAAGAGAAGTAAAAGTCAAATTGGACACTCCTCTCCATCGTCCTCATTGGACTGCTGTTTATTAGTTTTATCCCCTGATGGCTCTGGTGGTGCAACTTCTTGCATAGGTGGATTTTCTGCAAACTGAGTTGATTTTTTTATTATATCTTGTATCCATGTAGGCAGCTTTTCTAAAACTTCCATATCTGGCTCATCTGCATCAAAAGCAAGTAGTTCACTTTCTGGCTTTGGTGCTGGTATGCCGTCTGGTATTCCAGTTATACTTTCTATGCTATTATATTTTGAACCTGCACTTGTTTCTTTCTGAGAAACTGCCAAAATAGCACCTTTTCCCAGTAAATCAGCAAGGTTTATATTTTTCATTTTTTCTCCGCACCATGATGAAATAAATTGACCTAAAGCACTACGTTCACCCAATAAAGCATTCATACGCTTTGTAGAAATCCAGCGTGACTTACTCTCACCATCAATTTCCACACGTTCACTTGGAATTTCAAATATAAACATGCATTGGTTAACATATTTTCCTTGCTTTTGCTTATCATACTGGCTAAATTGCTCGCCTAAGTAAATCGCAGCTGTACACACTGCTGAATAGCTCTTACTCGCTAGTAATGGAATATTGCTTGTTTTCTTTTCGGTTATTACTAAACTCATTGGTTTTGTACCTCCATATCACTGTCTTTGACAATCAGTTTTATTGTTTGCAAAGTTGTTTGTGGGAAATCAGTAACACTTTCAGCACAGTCAACTATCAGCGGTACTTGTACGTCAAAATGTTTGGTCAAAGTCTGGACTATATCAATGCCGACCTTTATTTTCTCACCGTCTGAAATTGTGCCGTATGGTTTACCGTTCAGCATAACATCACAGCAATCCTCAAGACCACCGTTTATCTGCTCCCTGAAAAGTCTAAATGTCACTATGTTAAATTTACTGTTAATAGCTGATGTAATGGCATTCACCTTGTATCTTGTAAAATCTTCACATAATGCAAGCATTTTATCTATGCGGTCAAGCTCGGCTGATACAGTGCGTTGTTCTGCGTGAAGTTCGTTAATTCTTGCATTTGCCTCGCTGATTTTGTCTTTTTTTGCAAGCTGTAAAAGTAAAGAGCTGTACAAATTTTTAGCCTCTAATAATTCTATATTTACACCTTGCTTATGCTTTACAGCATCATTTGCAATAATCATCAAACTGTTATTTAATTTCAATATTTCAGTTTGGAGTTTTGCGGTATCTTCCGCATAGTTTGGTAAGTCCTCAATAACTGGTGCTTGCACTTCTGGAGTATTTTCAAGTGTTTTTACTGTTTCTATAATCTTTGCCCTTAACTGCTCTATTGTTTGCTCATGCTGTTTTAAAGCAGTTTCATGGTTAGCTAGATTTTCTTTTACAAGCTGACTATCAGATAAAAGTCTGTCTTGCCTTGCTTTTTTATCATTGTTAAAATGTTCTAATGCCTCTAGTATTTTGTCCTTTGGCAAGTTCTGCCCACAAACAGGGCAAACAGTGTTTCCGCTGAATTGTTCCTTAGAAATCGCCTTCCACTGCTCACGATATTTCCCAAGCAATGCATTAGCATTTTGGATCTGAGTCTGAACCGACACCATTTGACTTTGTTCGTGTTGTAACTGACGTTCTAACAAGTCAACTTCCTTTTGCACAACCTGTCTTTTATCCTCTTGTGGCACTTGTTGGCTCAGTCTATGTGTTATATTTTCATTCTCAAGTTTTGCAAGCTGATTTTGCAAACCCTCAAGCTGATTTTTCATACTAATCATGGCGGTATTATTATCAATTTCCAAAAGCTTTGCTTGTAAACGCTCGATAATCTTTTCTTGTTCGTCCGCCTGTGTTTGTATGCTATCAAAGTCAATGGTTGTGAGGTCTGCAATGGAGTTTGAAACCTCGTCAATTCTTATAGGCAGTGTTTCAAGATTTTGATTTACTTTTCTGCGTTGGTTTTTAAGACCCGTCTTGTACTCATCAACCGACCACTGACCAACAGCGGTTAAAAGCGGTGCAAATCGGCTATCTTGTGCCATAAGTTCGCTATCTGTCTTTATGTTGCACAAGTCAAATAAAATTGCTCTGCGTTCCTGCCATTTAAGACCATTTGGAAAGCGGTAAACATCGGTTAAAAGTCTGAATGTACTCTCATCAATGAAAGCAGATAAAATGTTTTTAAACTCGCTTTCCTTGCGTGGAATATCATCAATGAAATATTCAGTTGTATGGCCACTGAATACTGGGTTGACCTGTCCACGCTTTTTCTCCCATTTTTCCTTGAAAGTCTTTTCTAGCTTTAATGGTCTATCAGTTCCAACATCAAAAACAGCGGTAACAGTTGGCATCACACCAGACTTAACAGTTCCGTCCAGCTCACGAGGTTTAATCTGAAAACCCTCGCTTTCTGGTTGATTGCCCTTGCTGTCCTTGCCTGTCATCAGCCAACACAGAGCATCAAAAATAGTGGTTTTGCCTATGCCATTGCGACCAGAAACGGTCAAATTATTGCCATTTAAAACTAGGTCTAGCTTACTTGTGCCCTTAAAATTTTTAAGGTGCAATTCGAAAAGTTTAAGATTAACCATTGACTTTTATACTCCTTTGATTTAATCTAAATGTGTGTTTTTTTATTATTTTCCTCGCTTGAGTTTTTAACTCTGCGGGGTTTTCTACTGTCTTATATAAATACATAATCATAATTGAAAGGAAAAATTTATGGAAGCAGCAATAATTAGCGGAATAGTTGCCATCGCATGCGTATTCATAAGTAGTTTTTTTAATAATACAAGTAATAATCGTAATAATTTAAAAGATTTTTATTCCGAAGTTTTCAGTTGTTATTATTTTTGCATTCCGTCTACTTTGAGTGGTGATAACGACTATCGTTCCGCTGAAAATATAAAACGTTTTTCAATAGCTGTTGAAAAAACATCTTTAATTTGCTCCAAAAAATCTGAACACTATATGAATGAACTTCTATTAGAAATTCTTTCAGCAAATCCTGACTACAAAAAATGTGCATTTTTATTTAACTGTTTAAAGAAATCAGCCAAACAAGATGTTAAAAAAAGTTAGGGCTAATAACGTACTACCAAAATTCAACAATAAGTAACCTATAGTTTTTTTCATTTTATACATCTCCATTTCTCTGACCTTCAGTAGATTACTTACTAAAGGTCTTTTTTATTTGCTATCAATCTGGTGGTTAACAATTCTAAATACCCACCAAGCAGCACCAACAATACCGCCCAAAATCGAAATATCTCTAGGAATTGAAGTTACAAACCAAATACACATTGCAAGTGCTGAAAGAAAACCAAACGCTATAATCATCAGCAAAAAGTAACGAACTGCAAGTCTAAGCTGTTTCACTTCTTTTTGCCTCCTTTGGTGTCCTGTTCATCTTCGAGCATAAAACGCTTTCTGAGATATTCTTCAGGGATACGACTCTCAATGACTAAATAACCCTGTTCTTTCATTTCGGCTTGAAGTTGACGAATAACAGCACTGGCTTTTGATGCACTTACCTGCAAAATCTCTCGAACATCTTTATTTCTTATTAGTTTCATGTCTGGTCAACTCCTTTTCAAGAAATTTACTTACAAAATAGATTTGCCCTTTACCTGTTACCTTTGGTGTACGGTTTACAGTTGTATGACCATCTGCATGAGTATGAGTGCTTTCCTTAATTTCAAACAATCCTAAATTCATACTTTTTTGAGTTGGCATATTGTAGTCGCTGCCTTTACGCTTGACCAAATAGCCATGTTCTCTAAGCCAAGCAAATAAGCGATTACCACCCATGTTTACACCGTTCTGCTTGAGAAGTTTTGCAAGGTCAAAGACCAAAATTGAACTACTAGAAGATGCCACGCTATCTGCAAATAGAACTTTTGGTGCTTGCTGTTCTAGCTGTTCGGCTTGCCTGTCAAGCTGTTCCTTTTGATGTTTAATTGTATTCATGGAAATTTGAACAGCCCTAGCCATTATTTCT
>CALWMO010000094.1 GCA_944381965.1 uncultured Butyricicoccus sp. | reverse complement strand
TCAAACTGAGTTACAGGGCGACACTTTTTATTTAACATTTCATCGCCCTTGGTTAGTATGTTACGAATTGCCATTTTTAATGACCCCTTTTTAAAATTATATAGAATCTGGGTTTAGTTCAATGTGTAAACTAACACCTTTATTTAGTTTATCGCCCGAAAACTCACACAAAACACCATTTATAAGTTGTTTTCTACGTTTGCTTTCTGGACATCTTATAGTTAAATGATAACGATATCTTCCCGATATTTTGACCATAGAGGCCGCCGCTGGCCCTAAAACAGGATAAGAAAAATCTGAAAATTGACCTTGCATAAGACCATTTAAGCGGCTTTTAAGTCTTATTAAGGATTCTATAACAGTGCGTTCATTTTCACCGCTTGCACAGATAAATAAAAGCTGTGCAGCTGGCGGACATCTTAAAGCCATACGCTTTTCAATTTCATTTCTATAAAAAGCGGTATAGTCTTGTCTTGCCGCATTTAAAAGTACAGGGTGATTAGGCGAAAAGGTTTGAATTATAGCCCTGCCTTTTGTGTTTCGTCTGCCTGCTCTGCCTACAACCTGAGTTATAAGTGAAAATGTGCGTTCTTCTGCTCTATAATCTTGTGCATATAACGACTGGTCAGCCTCCAAAACACCGACCAAAGTTACATTTTCAAAGTCAAGTCCTTTTGTCACCATTTGAGTTCCTATTAAAATATCTGCTTTACCATTTGCAAAACTATTAAGCAAGGTTTCATGTGAATTTTTTGTAGATGTTGTATCTGCGTCCATTCTTATAATCTTTGCCTGTGGAAAAAGCTGTTTAAGCTCACCCTCTACATGCTGAGTGCCAGCTGTTTCAAAAAACAAATGATTACTGCCACATTCAGGACACACATTTTTAAGTTTAATAGATGCACCACAATAATGACACATAGCACGAGAATTAACTGCATGATATGTCATAGTTGTTGAGCATGATGGACATTCAGGCACCCAACCACACATAGAACAGCCTACAACTCTGTTGCTTCCTCGTCTGTTTAAAAAAAGAATAGTTTGTTCTTTATTTTCTAAGTTTTGCTCTATATGCTGTTGTAATGTTGGACTTATTGAGCCTATCATACCTTCTCTTGCCAAACCTCTCATATCAGCTATTATAACATCTGGAAGTGAGCTATTACCATATCTCTCACTAAGCTCAAATAATTTATAAATGCCTTGTTCTGCTCTATAAAAGCTTTCAACTGATGGAGTGGCTGAACCAAGAAGTAATAATGAGTTACTTTGCATTGTACGATAAAGAGCAACATCTCTTGCATGATAGCGTGGGGATTGCTCAGATTGATATGCACTGTCTTGCTCCTCATCTATTATTATAAGACCGAGTGATTTTACAGGTGCAAAAACAGCAGAACGAGTACCTATAACAACCCTGCATAGTCCCATTTTAATTTTTTTCCAGCTGTCGTATCGCTCACCAACGCCAAGAGCTGAATGTAAAACAGCAACTTGTTCGCCAAATCTTGCGGTAAACGCCTTAATAAACTGAGGTGTCAAAGCGATTTCTGGCACAAGCACAATAGCAGACTGATTATTTTTAAGCACATCTTCGATTAAATGCAGATAAATTTGAGTTTTACCACTTCCTGTGACACCATAAAGCAAAGCTGTTTGATTTTGTGGACTTTGATATAAAGCTTTTATATCTTCATATATACTTTGTTGAGCATCTGAAAGCGGATTTTGTGGCAAAATCTCAACATCTTGATAATCTGGTGCTCTAAATGTTTCCTCCTCTTTACATTCAAGTATACCTTTTTTAACCATACCTTTAAGTATCGCATCGGAAACACCAGTCATGTATTTAAGCTCTTGTTTGCTCATTTGCTCGCCATCGGCAAGGCAAGAAATAACATCAAACCTTACAGCATTTCTCTTGCTTTTGCCTTCTTTTTCCATTGCTTCGGCATAATCGCATATAAGCCTATACATTTTAGTGGTTTTATCGCCTATTTTTTGTGTTATTTTACTGTCATAACGCAAAATTCCCTGTTTACACAGGGCATCTAATTTCATTAGTATACTTTGATTGCCCTTTATAGTTCTTATTTGCTCAAGAGTTAAGCTTTTTTCATCAGAAAAGCATGAAAGAATACTAGCATATTCAGTTTGTTTCAGATTATCTACTGTTTCTTTATCTGCAATAAGTGTGTATGTGTCATTTCTACGAAACCACAACCCAACAGGAAGCATTGCATGTATACAGTCGTAAAATGTTGAGGCAAGACGCTCACGAAGCCAAATAGCAAGCTTAATTTGCTCGCTATCAAGTACAGGCGTTATATCAAGTACATCATCAATAGGCTTTAATTTTTGAAATTCACTTTTTTCACGAAATGCTAAAATAATTCCCTCAATATGTTTATTACCTCTGCCAAAAGGCACTAGCACACGACAGCCTATTTGGGCTTTATGCACCAGTGCCGATGGCAAAGTATAATCATAGAGTTTATCAATAGCAAATGTTGACGCTGCAATAGCCACAGCACAAATTTTTTCAGCCATTTTTATTAGTCCTTTTGCTCTGACAGCTTTAATAATCTGTCAAGCACAATATTTGCTAAATCATCTTTTTGCATAAGGCTTAGTGGTTCATGTGTGCCATCACGATAAAGGAGAGTTGCAACATTTGTATCATGTGCAAAACCTGCACCTTCGGTTTTGAGATTATTTGCGACAAGCATATCACAGTTTTTCTTTTGAAGTTTTGCTCTTGAATTATTAAGCAAATCCTGAGTTTCCATAGAAAAACCACAAACCAGTTGATGATTTTGCTTTTTACTACCGATTTCCGCAAGAATATCTGGATTTCTTACAAGGCTTATAGACATATCATCGTCTTTCTTTTTAATTTTTTCATCAGCAGTGGTTTTAGGGCGATAATCGCCAACAGCCGCCGATTTTATTACCCAATCGACTTTATCTAGTCTGGATATAACTGTATCATGCATATCTCTAGCTGATGAAACATCTATTCGTTCAACTCCATAAGGTGTTTCAAGAGATACAGGGCCAGACACTAAAATAACCTTAGCACCACGCATACTTGCATTTTGAGCGATAGCATAACCCATTTTACCGGTTGAGTGATTGGAGATAAAACGCACAGGGTCTATTGCCTCTCTTGTAGGGCCAGCAGTTACAAGAATTGTTTTACCCTTTAAATCTTGTTTCATAGCCGCAGCACAGATTTCATTTACAATAGTTTCTGGCTCTGCAAGCTTACCTTTTCCGCTGTCACCACAAGCCAGTCTACCGCTTGCAGGCTGAACAAATCTAACACCACGGTTTTGGAGTGTAGTTATATTCTCTTGCACAACTGGATTTTCATACATACCAGTATTCATAGCCGGAGCAATAACCATAGGAGCTTTAGTCGCCATAAGAGTAGTTGTTACCATATCATCAGCTATACCATGAGCGGCTTTACCTATAACATTGGCGGTTGCAGGTGCAATAACAAATACGTCTGCACGCTTTGCAAGTGAAATATGTTCAACTTCCCAAGTAAAATCTCGTGAAAACATATCTGTAACCACTCGGTTTCCAGATAAAACTTCAAGTGTAAGCGGAGTTATAAACTCGGTTGCAGATTTTGTCATAATAACAAAAACATTTGCACCATTTTTACGCAGTCTTGAGATGATATCAGCTGCTTTATAAGCAGCTATACCACCTGTTACACATAATACAACCGACTTTCCCGAAAGAGCAGACATTATTCATCAACCTCGTCAATATCGTCTTCATCATCTGCATCAAGGTCTTCTGCATCGAGGTCGATTTCCTCAACATCTTCATCATCATCAAAATCCAGAGTACCCATTTCACGAATCATAGGTATATCTGGTGTTGTAATTTTAGCACCAGGTTTATAAACGATAGTACCAGCAGCGATTTCATCAAGAGCCAATTTTACAGCCTTATCATCTAAAGGCTCACCAGTTCGTTCAGCTTCTTCAGCAATATCTCTTGCTCTTTGAGCTGCAAGGTTAACTAACAGATAACGATTACCTACTTTTTTCATAAGTTCATTCATTGATGGTTTTAACATATTTTCTTACCTCTTTACTAAGTTTATTTTACAGTTTGGAATTTCTGCAACGTTCTGCTCGTAAAATGGCGAGCAAATCAGCGATTGCACAGTCCAAATCATCATTTACAATAATATAATCGAATTTATCAGCTTGCTTTAGTTCTTCCTCAGCTGTTTTCATACGAGCTGCAACTTTTTCAGGATTTTCTGTTCCACGACCTACAAGACGTCTTTCAAGCTCCTCAATAGATGGCGGAGCTACAAAAATCATAACAGCATCTGGACGTTTTTCATGTATCTGCATTGCACCTTGAACTTCAATTTCAAGCACAACATCATTTCCGTTTGCAAGCTGTTCATTGACAGGCTCTTCAAGTGTGCCATAGTAGTTTCCAACATACTGAGCATACTCTAAAAACTCACCGTTGTTTATTTTATCTTCAAAAGTTTGCTTGTCCAGAAAGTAATAATGCCTTCCATGGATTTCGCCTTCTCTTGGAGCTCTTGTTGTTGCAGATACGGACAGAAATAATCTTGCATCTTGTTTAAGTACCTGACTTAAAATAGCGCCCTTTCCTGTACCTGATGGGCCTGTAAATACATATAGTTTTCCATTTTTATTCATTTCTGTCTTCACCCTCTAAGTTTTCTGTTCTTCCCGCTATGGTTTCTGGCTGAATAGCAGATAAAATAACATGGTCACTATCTGTTATTAATACTGCACGGGTACGCCTACCATAGCTTGCATCTATAAGCATACCTCTGTCTCTAGCTTCCTGAATTATACGCTTAATTGGAGCGGATTCTGGGCTTACAATGGCAATTAGTCTGTTTGCCGATACCATATTACCAAAACCAATATTGATAAGTTTCATCATATCACTCCATTTTTATTTTTATTCAATATTTTGAATTTGCTCACGAATTTTTTCAATTTCAGCCTTTAGTGCAATCACATAATTTGCTAAAATGCTGTCATTTGCCTTAGAGCCGATTGTATTAGCTTCTCTGTTCATTTCCTGCACAAGAAAATCGAGCTTTCTGCCAACAGGATTAGAATCTTTAAGCATATTATCAAGCTGGTCTAAATGGCTTCTAAGTCTAACAGTTTCCTCATCAACAGCAGTTTTATCGGCAAAAATAGCAGCTTCTGTTAAAATTCTCTGCTCGTCAACAGTAGAATCTGCTAAAATTTCATTCATGCGTTTTTCTAGCTTTTCACGATAAGCTGTAACACGTTCTGGAGAGCGAATTTCAACCTGTTCAACAATCTCTTTGATTGTATTCATGCGATTTCTAATATCCTGAGCGAGTTTTTCGCCCTCGATTTGACGCATATCATCAAATTGCTTAACAGCCTCATCAAAAACCTCACTTACACTAGCAGTAAGTGCATCTGCATCAACCTCAACACGCTGACTTACAAGCACATCAGGCATTTTAGCAATACTCATTACAGTTATATCATCATGCAAATGAAGTTTATCTCTAAGCTCAACCAGTGCATCAAAATAACTTTGTGCAAGCTCATGGTTTAGTGTTATAGTGGTTTCTTGAGCAGCTAAATCAGTAACGCTTATATAAACATCAACCTTACCTCTTGAAATTTTACTAGCTGCAAGTTTTTTTATAGCTTCCTCTAAGAAACCATATCCACGAGGAGCTTTTACATTTACATCTAAATAACGGTGATTTACAGCACGAAGTTCAACAACAATTTCTCTTTCATTTGATGTTTCCCTTGCTCTGCCATAACCAGTCATGCTTTTCATTTGTAAATCAATCCCTTTCACCCCTATTTTACATATCTAAAAAATACATTAAATAAGGCAATTATTTTGGAAAAAACAATATCATAAAAGATAAATGCTATAAAAAATAAGGCTACGAGTATAAAAATAGGCTGATTTGACAATCTACCACCAAGCACAAAAAATCCTAATTTTACAATAAAATATAAAATTACAAGTGCAAAAACCCCATAAATAAGTTTACAAACCCATTCAAGTGGCAAATTGTTAAGACTTTCTATTGCATATTTGATAAAAGGATAAATGCCAAAAAACAAAGCATAAGCTATAGCATATTTTTTAGTAGGCAATAACACCAATGCTAAAACCATAGTAGAAGCATAAATAATAGCTCCTGCTCTTACCTTTCTTTTTGATAGCATAACAGCGGGTAAAACGCCTGCACAAATACAGCCACCAAAGCCTATTGCTGGCACAGCTGCTGCAAGCCATAATAGCACTACAGACAGTGCTGTTAGAAGTCCCTCATATGCAATCTGTGCCGAACTTTTCATTTAGCAACCGCCTCCACAACAGCCATTACAACAACAATTCATACACATCATAGTTGTACAGCAATCGCACATACTCATAGATGTCATAGGGCGATAACCACCATAACCAGCACCCATATTAAGCATGTTAAGTGCGTTTCTATATTCCTGATTATTAGGCTCCATATCACAAGCTTTCATATAATAAATTCTAGCTTCATCATACCAGCCCTTACGATAAAAAACTGTGCCTTTAAGAAAATGCCATTCAGCAGTTCTGGTAGGTTCTCGGTTTAATATCTCCTCTGCAAGAGCGATATTACCCTTATTTATAGCATCTCTAATCTGGGTGTATATACCACCGTTTGTACTACCATAATGCGAGTTATTTTGCTGATAACCACCGCTATATCCATTTTGTTTAGTAGAGCTACCTGCATTACCACCTGAAGCACGAGCGTTCATAATCATATCATACGCTTCATTTATTTCCTTCATACGTGTTTCCGCAAGGTCTGCAAGCGGGTTTCCCACATAATTATCCGGATGAAATTTTCTGGCAAGCTCACGATATGC
>CALWMO010000093.1 GCA_944381965.1 uncultured Butyricicoccus sp. | reverse complement strand
GACGTTGCTGCGGATAGAGTTTACAGACCTCCCATGTTACCATGGGACGTGGTGAGCTCTTACCTCGCCTTTCCACCCTTACCAGAAAGTTTTCTGGCGGTATATCTCTGTTGCACTATTCCTAGGGTCACCCCCGGCAGACGTTATCTGCTATCCTTGCCCTGTGCAGCCCGGACTTTCCTCATATTAGTCTAAGCTAATACGCGATCGCCTGAAATACTCACAAAAACCATTATATCAATATCTAAAACTTTAGTCAATTATCAGTTAATATAAACTTGCTTGCTATTTTAATGCAAAACGTGTACAATATATAATGCAAGAAATTGGACAGGAGGCTGATTATATGTCAGCATTAACAGATTATTTGCAGCGTATTAGTGGAAAACGTATAGCCGTTATTGGTGCAGGTGTTAGTAATACTCCACTTATCATTTTGCTGCGTAATGCAGGTTTACCTGTAACAGTACATGATAAGAAAACGGCTGATGAGCTTGGGGAGCGTTATCGTGAGCTTGCAGCTTTAGGTGTATCTTTTGTATTAGGCGAAGATTATCTGGACTATTTAAGTGAAGACATAATCTTTAGAACCCCAGGGCTTCACCCAGAACACCCAGCACTCAAGGAAGTTCGTGCTAGAGGTGGTATTGTTACAAGTGAAATGGAGCTGTTTTTTGAGGTTTGCCCATGTCAAATTATAGGCATAACAGGTTCTGATGGCAAAACAACCACAACTACTTTAGTATATGAATTTTTAAAACATGCAGGTTATGTATGCCACCTAGGTGGTAATATAGGTAAGCCACTTTTGCCAGAAGTAGAGCAAATGAATAAAACTGATATTGCTGTTGTTGAATTATCCAGTTTTCAGCTTATGGATATGAAACATAGCCCTCATATTTCAGCAATTACAAACCTCACACCTAATCACCTTGATTATCATGCTGATTTTGATGAGTATGTTCAGGCTAAGACCGCTATCTATACAAATCAAAATGAAAACGATATATTGGTATTAAATATTGATGACGAAGTTACAAACACATTAAAACTTAATGAAAAAAGTAAAGTTTTATTATGTTCTAAAAAAATAAAGCCAGAAAACGGTGTTTATCTGGAGGATAACTGTATTTATATAGCTGAAAACGGTATTTCAAGACCGCTTATGATGAAGGATAAAATCCGTATTCCAGGTGAGCATAATGTATCTAATGTTATGATGGCAGCTGCAATAGTTGAGGGTCTTTGTAAAGATGAGGACATTGTCTATGTTGCGGAAAATTTTGCTGGAGTAGAGCATAGAATAGAATTTGTAAGGGAAGTAAATGGCGTTAAATACTATAATGATTCTATTGCTTCAAGCCCTACAAGAACAATAGCTGGTTTATGTTCATTTAATCAAAAGCTTATTCTAATAGCGGGTGGATATGATAAACATATACCTTATGATGTTTTAGGTGAGCCGATTTGTGAGCATGTTTCAAAACTGATTGTAACAGGTGCAACTGCAAATAAAATCAAAGAATGTACACAAAATGCTAAAAACAGTGAAAAACCTGAGATTTTTGATGCGGATAGTCTTGCAGATGCAGTAAAAAAAGCAAGTGAAGTTGCACAAAGCGGAGATATAGTAATTATGAGTCCGGCAAGTGCATCTTTTGATGCTTTTAAAAACTTCATGGAACGTGGAGAGATGTTTAAAAGTTTAGTTATGGCACTTTAAAAAAATTAAAACACGCAGAGCTCACAAATTAGAATTCTGCGTGTATTTTTTTATCTGTTTGGGGTTTGTACAGTTGTGTTTGCTGTTCCAGCACTGTTATTTTGATTTGTATTTGGGTCAAGTGCGTCTTGTGCACCATCGACAACATCATCAACAGCATTTTGTGCACCATCAACAACATCATCAACCGCATCTTTACCATCTTCAAGCATATCCTCGCCGGTAGTCATATTATCCTCTGGCTCGATAATACTGCCATTTGCTCCAGGCTTAGCAGTGTCTTCGGTTGTATCGGAACCACAGCCAAATAGTGAAATACTTAAAAAACATACTGGAATTAGTAACGCTAATAAACGTTTCATAATAAAAGAACCTCCTTTGTTTTTCCATAGTATGCACATAATTAAAATTATTTATACAAACAAAATGTAAGCTAATTGACATAATAATATGTAATATATTATAATTTAAAATTAGTTAAGAATTTTATATAAGGGGGTGCAGTTAATTTATGGCAGTAACAAGTGCAAGAGAAAACGCATATCAGCTTTTAAGAAAACGTATTCTTCATTTGGATTTAATCCCAGGAACGGCATTAAATGAAAAGGAACTTGCAGATGAGCTTGGAATAAGTCGTACACCAGTAAGAGAAGCTATAATTATGCTAAGTTTGGCAAACTTAGTTGTGGTAAAACCTCAAAGCGGTACATTTGTTTCCAGAATTGACACCGAACAAGTGGAAATGGAGCAGTTTTTAAGATTTGCATGGGAAAAAGAAATACTCCATAATGTATCCGATGTTATAAATGAAAAAGACAGAATAAGATATGACGAAAATTTACAACTTTATAGATTTTATTTACAATCTCAAAACCCAAATAGAGGAGATAAACTTTTAGAGCTTGATAATGAATTTCATAGAATACCTTTTGATATTTTAGGTAAACAAGGATATTTTGAGTTTATTAAGTCTAAACTTCAGCATATAGAACGTCTTAGAATTTTAAGTTTAAAAGTATTCTCTGATGAAAATATTCCATCTGACCATGAAAATATTGTAAGTGCATTATTTGATAAAAAGCTTGATTTAATGGACAAATATTTAGATGAGCATATGAATAGATATAAAGGGCATTTAAAAACTGTATATGAAGTTTTTCCAGATTATTTCGATGATAAATATTCGCTTTAAAGCAGAGACTAATTATAGTTTCTGCTTTTTTACTATCAAAATGCACATAAAATTTTATAAAATATGTGAAAGTTTACAGTTGCAACTGAAATGTTAATATATTAAAATATCAGTTATAGAGAACAGCTCATTAGTGAGCACGAAAAATTAAAGGAGGTTTCCTTATGCCAATGCAAATGGGTTTTCGCTGGTATGGCGAAGGTAATGATAGCATCTCCCTGTCTGACATTAAGCAGATTCCAGGTGTAACAAGCATTGTTTGGGCTTTACACCACAAGCAGCCAGGCGAGGTTTGGGAAAAAGAAGAAATCGCAGAAGTTAAAAAACAACTTGATGAGTACGGCTTTAATATGGACGTTGTAGAGTCTGTAAACGTACATGATGATATCAAGGTTGGTCTGCCTACAAGAGATAAATATATCGAAAATTATATCCAGACTATTAGAAACTTAAAAGAGTTTGGTGTAAAAGTTATTTGTTATAACTTCATGCCTATTTTTGACTGGACTAGAACAGACCTGTTCCACCCAGTAGGTGATGGCTCTACCGCTCTTTACTACGAAAAGTCTAAAATCCATGATGACCCTAAGGAAATGGCTGACTATATCCTTAACAATCTAAATGGTATGACTTTCCCAGGTTGGGAACCAGAGCGTATGGCTCGTCTAGATGAGCTGTTCGAGCTTTACAGACCTGTAACCAAGGAAAAGCTATGGGAAAACCTAAAGTATTTCCTAGAGGCTATTATGCCTGTTTGTCGCGAGTGTGACATCAAAATGGCTATTCATCAGGACGATCCACCATGGGATATCTTTGGTCTGCCAAGACTTCTCGTTGATGAGGCTGCTATTGAGCGTTTCCTAAAGATGGTTGATGACCCATATAACTGTTTAACCCTTTGCTCTGGTAGCTTAGGTGCAAACCCTAATAACAATGTTGCTGATATGGTTCGTAAGCATTGTGACCGTATCGCTTTCGCTCACATCAGAAACGTAAAGCACTTTGAAAACGGTGACTTCTCTGAGGCTTCTCACAGAGATTGTGACGGCGATACTGGTATCGTTGATATTGTTAAGGCTTACCATGACTGCGGTTATGAAGGATATATCCGCCCTGACCATGGTCGTCATCTATGGGGCGAAAAGTGTCGTCCAGGTTATGGTTTATATGACAGAGCACTAGGTATTATGTATATCTGGGGCATTTGGGATATGCTCGACAAAATGGGCAAGTAAAGGTGATTAAATATGAAACTTACTGATATTCAAAATAGCAATTTTGATAAAGCACAGTGGGAAGAAAAGGGCTATACTCTGCCAAAATTCGATATTGAGGCAGTAAAGCAAAAGACTCATGATGAGCCAACTTGGATTCACTTTGGTGCTGGTAATATCTTTAGAGCTTTTCCAGCTGCTATGCTGCAAAAAGTTCTTGATGATGGAGCGTATGACAGAGGCGTAATCGTTGCCGAAGGCTTTGACTATGAAATTATTGACAAAGCTTATGCTCCATATAACAATATGAGCCTGTTAGTTCTGTTAAAGTCTGACGGTTCTATTGAAAAGCGTGTTGTTGCATCTGTAACTGAAAGCCTAAAGGCTGACAAGCAGTTTGAGGCTGATTGGAACAGACTTGCTGAGGTTTTTGTAAATCCTTCTCTTGAAATGGTTAGCTTTACTATCACTGAAAAGGGTTACTCAGTAGTTGATGCTGATTTAGAGCGTGGTTTAGACCCTCAGTTCATTATGGGTAAGGTTACTGCTTTAATGCTTAAGCGTTTTGAGGCTGGTGCTTATCCTGTAACCATTCAGAGCATGGACAACTGTTCTCACAATGGTGATAAGCTGAAAAATGCTGTTATGGCTTATGCTAATGCATGGGTTAAGGCTGGCATTGCTCCTCAGGCTTTCGTTGATTATCTGAATGATAATTCCAAGGTTTCTTACCCATGGAGTATGATTGATAAAATCACCCCACGTCCTGACAAGCAGGTTCAGGATATGCTTGCAAAGGACGGCTTCGAGGATAATTATACTATTATCACCGAGCGTAACACTTATACCGCTCCTTTTGTAAATGCAGAAGAAACTGAATATCTGGTTATGGAAGATGATTATACTAATGGTCGTCCACCACTGGATAAGGCTGGTGCAATCTATGCACAGCGTGAAACAGTTGATAAGGTTGAAAAGATGAAGGTTTGTACCTGTCTGAACCCACTGCATACTGCTATGTCTATTTATGGCTGTATGTTAGGTTATAATCTTATCTCTGATGAAATGAAGGACGAGGACATTAAGGGTCTTATCACTAAGATGGGTTATATCGAAGCTATGCCTGTTGTAGTTGACCCAGTTGTGTTAAAACCAGCTGATTTTATTGATGCTGTATTAACTCGCCGTCTGCCTAACCCATTTATGCCAGACGCTCCTCAGAGAATTGCAACCGATACTTCTCAAAAGCTTTCTATCCGTTTTGGTGAAACCATTAAGGCTTATATCAAAAACGGTCTGAATATGAATGACCTTGTATTAATTCCTCTAGTTTTAGCGGGTTATGCAAGATATATTAAGGGTATTGACGATAAGGGTAACGAGTTTACTCCATCTGCTGACCCACTGCTTGCAGAGCTGCAAGAGATTGTAAAACCTCTTGAGGTTAAGGCTGGTGAGCAGGATATGAGCTGCTTAAAGAAACTGTATGCTAGAGAAGATGTATTCGGTCTGAATCTGTGTGAAACCGAGCTTATCGACCGTATTATCGAGATGGCAGCAGAGCTATATAATGGCACTGGTGCAGTAAGAAATACACTTCATAAGTATGTATCTGCTAGATAAATAAAAAAATCCCTTCAGTAAAATCTGAAGGGATTTTTTCTTTAAAGCAAATATATATCGGAGGATTTTGCTTTCTTATTTGAAATATTTTTAGTTTGAAGATATTCAGAAGGTGACATACCTACTTCATGTCTGAATACTTTAGCAAAATAATTTGCATTTGCAAAACCGCAAAGATTTGCAATCATTGCAATGCTCAATGAATCATCAAGTAAAAGCTGCTTAGAATGAGCTATTCTAAACTGTGTAAGACATTGAAGCGGTGTAAGACCGATTGACTGTTTAAAAAGTCTGGTTAAATGCCCAACAGAAACCTCTACACGTTCTGCAAGGTCTTGCACACCCTCTAAAAATGCATAATCTTCTTCTATTATATTGAGTGCAGCCTCTACTACAAAAGGATAATGTGCTTGCTCGCTTAAAACGGCATTTCTAAGTGATAAAAGAAAGGAATAACTTATAGCCGAAATATCCGATATTTCGGCTATACATTCAGGCAAAGAGGAGAGAAAAAGCCTAATAGATGAATTGTTAAATAAAAGCATACGCTTTGACAGTTGTTTTTCAAGAATGCTATGCCATAAACTGCCAGAAAAGAGTAAAATAGAAATGGTAGAGGTAGTATTGGAAGTTATATGGCATTTGCCGTGAAAGGTTGTCAAAGCGATAGCACATCCACTGCAAACCACATCATCAAACTGTGTGGTTTGCAGTGAAATTTTTCCGTTATTTACACTTATAATTGCAAGTTCAGGCTCATCAAGCTCGAAGATTATATCTTCATCAGTATCTACAGATATATCATTATATGCATCAGATAAAACCAAAAGTTTAGCTATATTAATATCGCTCTCAAGAGGTTTTAATTTGACCATATTTTCCTTTGAAAAGCTTGTGTGCCACTGCATAATTTTAAATTAGTGACAAATAGCCTGCTGAGTATCCTTGTCAAATACGTGAACCTTGTCAACGTCAATACCAACAACAAAGTCAGTATCTTCCTTAGGATAAACGTTAGAAGGCATGCAAACAATCAGCTTCTGACCCTTGCAGTCAAGATAGATGTTAGTTTCAGCACCCATAAGCTCAGACAGCTCAACCTTAGCTGTAATAGTTGTTTTAGCATCTTCTGCCTTTAGGAAGTTAGATGGACGAATACCGAGAATAACTTCCTTACCAACATAGCTTTCAAGAGCCTTAGCCTTTTCAGCGGTCATTGGGA
>CALWMO010000092.1 GCA_944381965.1 uncultured Butyricicoccus sp. | reverse complement strand
TTACATTCATTTTAGCCCTCCCCTAAAAAAAGAAAGCCGATTATGCGGCTTTCTTATTCTTCGCTTTCAATATCCATTACATTATTAGTTTTATTTGCATAACGTTCTTCGTTTAACTGCTTAGCTTCAGCTAAAATATCAGCTGTATTTTCTTGTACAGTTGTAATAGTTTGCATAGCGGTATCTTTCATACGCAGATACGCAGCGGTCGCATTAACATATGCCTTTTTAGCATCTCTGCTTGAAAGTAGTTTTACACCAACAGTACCAAACAATGCACCGCCCACAAAACAAGCTAATTTTGAATACATCTTTATTTATTCTCCTCTCAAAATTAAATTTTCACCTGCGTTTATAACCTGTAATCATAACCATAATCATGCAGATTACAGCACCCCATGCCCAAAAACGATGTTGTTTCATAGACATCTCTCCAATCTCGACAAATTATAATATGATATTAGCACCAGCTAACAGTATTGTCAATAAAATTTATATGAATATAAGCAAACTTACAGTCATTACACTAAGAACAAATATTTAAATCGTTATCCTGATTTTTATAAGAGTTATATTCAGTGACACACTTGTTACTAAGATTGATAGCAGTCTTTTTATTATAAAAAATCTCACGTGAGATTTTTTAATTTAACGTTTTTTGCAAAATATCACAGGTGTTTAATAAGTCTGTTAATTCAGCTCTTAATTTGTCAATATCAGCTTGCAGCGATGTTTTATCTTGTATTTCAGATAAAACAGATAAATCACATAATTTATTTAATTGCTTAGACATATTATGAACAGAATTGCTGTATTTTTTCACAGTTGTTATAGTATTATCTTTTTCTGGGGTTTGTGAAGTTTTTTTCTTTTCTTTTTTTATTTGTTTTACTATATCCAGTGCTAATCGAATTTTACCTTCTAATGGCATGTCATCTTTTATTGCTTCTACTTCATTTATAACTCTATCTTGTAAAATAGAGTTATTTTTTTGTGCTAAAAAATAAGCATCTGTCATAGACATATCACCATCATTTATCCATTTAACAATGGTTTCATTTAAACGGAGTAAATCAAGATAACGCAATATAGTAGCTCTTGATAAACCCGTTTGCTCAATTAGTTGTTCAACACGTTCATGCACACTGTTTGGCATACCTGCTCTGTCTAGCACCTCACAAAGTGTTTGCAATTGATAAGCCATATCAAGTGGAGTAATAGAACGCTTGTGGATATTCTCACCTATTAACGCTCTTGCCTCATCTAGTTCAGTTTGGTATGTACGCACCTTACAAGGAAGTGTAGTTAAACCTAATTTTTTTGCAATCAGCTTTCTTCTATGACCAGATATAATACGATAATATCCATTTTCCGATGGTGTTACAATTATATCTTCCCAAAGACCGTCTTTTTCAATAGATTTTAAAGAACGTTCAAATTCCTCATCTTCTTTCATTGAAAAACGATTTAATGGGTTATCTAAAAGTTTATCAACTGGAATTTTGCGTATAAGTTCGCTGTTTACTTCAGCAGAAATATTAGATGTTTGCTGTAATGTACTAAATAAAGAAGGTTTTGTTTTTGCCATCGTTATTTATCCTCCGCTTTAATACGCTCTAAAATTTCATTTGTTAAATTGAAATAATCCTGACTTCCTGAACATTTTGGGTTATAAAAACATAGTGGTTGCAAAGTAAGAGGAGCTTTACGAACTTCGATATTTTTTCGTATATATGTTTTAAATGCTAAATCAGGCAACATACTTGGAAATTCAGTTATCATTTCTCTATCTAATGAAGAACCTACTTCTACTGCCGTCATAAACACACCTAATGCTTTTAAATTTGGGTTGACCATTTCTCTAGCTTCTTTTATAGTTTCTAGCATTGTTCCATATCCTTCGATTGAGTTTTTGTCAACACGGATAGGGATTAATACATAATCAGTGGCAACTAATACATTTATATTTAAAATTGATTCAAGTGATGGAGAGCAATCAAATAAAATAAAATCATAAATATCTGATGGTAGTTTATCGAGCAATCGTTTCAAAACGGTTTCTTTGCCCATCATCATTTTTTGTAGAGCAACAAATGCATTTGCAAGTAGTGTTCCACCTTGAATAATATCCAGCCCATCAATTGCTGTGTTACAGATAATATCATTTATGGTTATACTAGAGTCTGTAATTGCATCAGCCATATTTTTATTAGATGTGTTGATAATTTTTATATTTGAGGTTGCATTTCCTTGTGTATCCATATCAATAATTAACACTTTTTTTCCTTGACGAACGAGTTCACCACTGATATTGATTACCGATGTTGTTTTTCCAGTACCACCTTTTTGGTTCATTATAGCAATTTTAATCATTTTTATCGTTCCTTTTAGTGAGTTCTTCAATAGATGAAACCTGTTCCATTACACATTCAATCATAAACTTACTGACTGATAAATTCATCTTTGCTGCTGCCTCTTTTATCCTATCTCGTTGCTCATTTGTTGCGTATATAAGCATCGAAACTTTATTATTAGCTTTCAAATAACTATCTCCTTTTATGTAATTTTATATATCTCTAGTATAGTATAATATCATTTAATTTTTTTGTAAATATATAAATGATATCATTATTTATTTTTAACTTTATTAATAATATCATAATTATTAATAAAAACTTAAATGATTGTAAAAAAACGTCTTTAATAGAAATTAGTTTTTTATTAAATATATAAATAATAAAAAATATATAGTATAATAATATTATATTAAAATTTAAAGGTGTAAAATTTATGGCTTTAGAAAATAAATTAGGAATCAAAAACTCTGCCGAACTTGCGCGTGAGGAAGAACGTATTAGCAAGAAAAAAGCAATAGAACTTTTTGAAAATGGTATACTTGATAAATTGGAATGTGGAAAATTTTCATCACTAAAAATAATTCATAAATATCTTTTTGATGATATTTATTATTTCGCTGGTGAAATACGAAATGTAAATATTGCAAAGGGAAATTTTCGTTTTGCACCTTTAATGTATTTGGAAGCTGCAATAGAAAATATTGATAAAATGCCACAGTCTAATTTTGACCAAATAATTGAAAAATATGTTGAAATGAATATTGCTCATCCATTTAGAGAGGGAAACGGTCGAAGTACTCGCATTTGGCTTGACTGTATATTAAAAAAAGAAATAGGTAAAGTTATTGATTGGAGTAAAGTAGATAAAGAAGATTATCTTCTTGCTATGGAACGCAGTCCAATTAGAGATATTGAGATAAAATATATCTTAAAAAATGCGTTAACCAATAAAATTTACAGCCGAGAAATTTATATGAAAGGCATAGACCATAGCTATTATTACGAAGGATATAATATATTTAATGCTAATCAATTATAAATTTAAAAACTTTCTGATATATTTTACTATCAGAAAGTTTTTTATTATATATAATCTTTGAGATGTCAGAAGAATAGATTTAAACCTTTGTCTTAAATCTCATAAAAATTAAATTTTGGATAATATATCTGCTTTTCATAAAGTGATACTTAAAGTTATTTTATCATATAGCATAGATTTTTAAGTTTTTTTCTATATTCATTTGGTGTTTCATTAAAAAACTGTTTAAATAGTTTACAAAAGTAATTAACGTCTAAAATACCACAATGCTGTGCAATAGTTTGAATTTGTAAATTAGTATCATTTAACAAATTTACAGCAAATTTCATACGGGTTTGAAGTATAAACTTAGATAATGTTTTACCAGTTTCTTTTTTAAATCTATTAGATAAATAACTTGCATTTACATCATGTATATTAGCTATATTTTTTAAACTTAAATTGGTGGAAATATTAGAATTTATGTAAAGTATAACATGTTGTATAAGTTTAGAATACTTTGCTATAGAATGATTGTTAACCATATTACAATATGCAATTATCATTTCATTGATTAGTTTTTCATGAGCGATAGTAGACGGTAACAACTCAATTTTCATTGCAAATTCACTTGACAATTTATCTAAATATAGAGTGTGTACACCGCCATATTCAGCAGCTTTTCTAAGCATGGTATTCATTATTATTGAATAATTTTTTAGATTTCTTATTGGGTCAGCAAGTCGTTGTTTAAAAACAGTTTCTGAAAATTTTACGCACATTGCATTTTTTATATCACCATTGCTGACTGCATGAATTAATTGCCTTTCTAATTCATATCTATGTTCAAGTTCTTTTATATTTATATCTATTTTTTATTTTCTTCATGTTCTATAAATATATCCTTGTATATTTCCCAATTTATATTTATTTTTTCAACATTTAAATTTTCGTTCCATATACATTCATATAAAGTCTGTATAATAGAGTGGAATGGACTATTATCGGATATAATATAAAAATAACTATAATATTTTTCTAAATCATATATAATAGAAGAATTTAAATTATGCTCTTGGGAAAGCTCCCATATTTGACCTATAGAAGGCATAAAAGATAAATATGGCCCTATGAGAATATACTTATTATTTTTAATAGGAAATATCTGATATGTAAAGAAAAAGTTATCTGTAACATAATATATTTTATTTTGATTATAATGTTTTAAAAAACTTTTAAATATATCAAGAAGATTTTGTTTTATGTTTAAAAGTTTTCTAAGCCCTAGGTCTATTTCATCTATATTATCATCTAATGAAAAAATTATTGTTTGAATATCACTTTTTTTCATTATTTTGAGAAAAAACTCAAGCTCAATATCATAATTCATATAAGATTACCTGCTTTTTATGTTATTTGTTATAATACACAGTTATTATGTAATATTTTCTGCATATTGACAAGTGATAAAACAAATATATTACTAATTTAGACAAAAATTTTTCTAACTATTTAGCTTTATGTTTGTTAACATTATATCAATGAATTATAGAAAAAGAGGTTTGACAATGAAAAAAACAAACACAGTAAGACCATTTGGTATAAGAGATAAAGTGGGATATCTCTTTGGTGATTTCGGTAACGATTTTACCTTTATTTTTTCAACCATGATGCTGATGAAGTTTTACACTGATGTTATGGGTGTATCTGCTGGTATTGTTGGTTTAGTAATGACTATTGCTCGTATAGTTGATGCATTTACTGATGTAACTATGGGACGTATTTGTGACCGTAGCAGAACAACTGAAAATGGTAAGTTTAAGCCTTGGCTTCGTCGCATGTGTATACCTGTTGCATTTGCATCTTTCCTAATTTATCAAAGTGCACTTGCAAATGCTCCAATGACACTTAAAATTGTTTATTTATTCGTGACATATATTTTATGGGGTTCTATTTTCTATACTTCCATAAATATTCCTTATGGTTCTATGGCATCTGCTATATCTGAAGAACCAGACGACCGTCAATCACTTTCCACTTTCCGTACAATGGGTGCAAGTTTAGCAAGTACAGCAATAGGTGTTATACTACCTTTAGTTGCTTATAAAAAGATTGATGGTATTACAACATTAGTTGGTTAAAGAGTTACCATAGCTGCTGGTGTGTGCTCAATTCTAGCTATTATTTGTTATATGCTGTGCTATAAGCTTGTAACAGAACGTGTAACAGTACAAAATACTGACAATAAACAACAATGTAGTATTGGTGAGATGTTCAAAAGAGCATTTAGCAACAGAGCTCTTATTTCAATTATTGTAGCATCTATTGTTATGTTACTCGCTCAGCTGACAATTCAGGGCATGAGTGGCTATGTGTATCCAGACTATTATAATAATGCAACAGCACAGTCATTCTCTAATATAACCATGATGGCTGCTATGTTAGTTGCTGCTGCACTGGTAAAACCACTGGCTAAACGTTTTGGTAAAACTGAAGTTAGTGTAGCATCAAGCTTAATTGCAGCTGTAGTAAATATTGCACTTTATTTTATTCGTCCAGAAAATGTATGGGTATTTGTCGGTTTACAAGCAGTAATTTATCTTGGGCTTGGTATGTTTAGTATGGTTAGCTGGGCGCTTATCACAGATGTTATTGACTACTCAGAAATTAAAAATGGTGTTCGTGAAGATGGCACTGTTTATGCACTGTATTCTTTTGCTAGAAAAATGGGACAAGCTGCCTCTGCTGGTTTAACAGGTGCATTACTTGAAGTTATTGGTTATTCAGCAGCTACAAGAGGTGAAATCACAGTTCAAAACGGTATTTTTAATATCACTGTGCTTGTACCAGCTCTTGGTTTTATTTTACTTGCAGTTGTTTTATGGTTCTGGTATCCATTACATAAAAAACAAGTAGATGAAAATGTTGAAATTCTTCGTCAAAAGCATAATAGCAATCATTAATTTTTAAAGAAAGGACTTATTTTTATGAGAAATGTAATTAAGTTTAACACAAAATGGGCATTTACTAAACAAGCTGATAAAGCACCAGAAACTATGCCAGAAAACTGGAACTGGGTAAATCTTCCTCACACATGGAACAATATAGACGGCTTAGATGGTAATAATGATTATTATAGAAATACTTGTTTCTATGCAAATATTATTAAAAAGAATGAGCTTCCAAAGGCTGAAACTTATTATCTTGAGATAAATGGTGCAAATTCATCAGCTGATGTATATATCAATGGTCAAAAGCTTATGCACCATGATGGCGGTTATTCTACTTTTAGAGTAGATTTAACCGACACACTAACTGATGAAACTCTAGTTGTTATTGCGGTTGACAATGCACAAAATGACAAGGTTTATCCTCAAATGGCAGACTTTACATTCTATGGTGGTTTATATCGTGATGTGAATATCATTTGTGCTGATAAAACTCATTTTGAGTTAAGTCATCTTGGTGGTAATGGGTTAAAAGTAACTCCAGATGTTTCTGGTAAGACCGTTTTTGAAAGCTGGATTGTAAATAAAACTGAAAATCAAATTGTACGTTATAGCATTAAGGATGCTGACGGAAACACTGTTGCAAGTACTGA